>CAZSAY010000022.1:0-25071 GCA_964605225.1 uncultured Thermodesulfobacteriota bacterium
CGGGTTTTAAGGTGGCCCCGTAGGCGGCGCCGAGCTTGGCGGCGAACTCGGGGCTGAGCTCTATGTTGGCAAGGCCGGTAACGCCGTATGTGGAGAAGATGTTCTTGCTCCATCTTTGACCCCAGATAAGGCTTGATGCAAGAGTAGCGTCATCGTCAACGGTCTTGTGGGGCCATACCTTTACATTGGCCTTTACGGTGGCGTGTCTCCCTATATGGCAATGGTCGCTTACGACAACGCCCTCGGAGAGGTGCGCCCCGGCCTTTATATCCGTATCTCCGGCGATGACGTTCTCCTGCACAAGGACCTCGCTCCCAAGGGAGACGTTATTCCAGATAACGGAGTCGATGATTACGGCGCCCTCCTCTATAACGGCGTTGTCGCCGATAACGGAGTTGACGATGCGTGTATCGGGGCCGATGCGGCAGTTTTCGCCTATGACCACGCCTCCCTCAAGGCTTGAGGTAAAATCTATCCTTGAGCCCTCGCCTACCCAGGCGCCATTACTGCCTGTTTTTTTGCCCGGCATCCTTACCTTGACCCTGCCCTGCAGAATATCGAGGTTTGCCTGACGGTATTCTTCAAGGCTTCCCACGTCTTTCCAGTACCCATCGGCTATGTGCCCGTAGATAGGGCATTGTTCTTTTAATAACAGTGGAAATAGCTCTTTTCCAAAATCGAAGTCCACGCCCTCGGGCACATACTTTAGGACTTCTTTCTCAAGTATATAGATACCCGTGTTTATCGTATCGCTGAAGACCTCTCCCCAACCCGGTTTCTCAAGAAACCTCGTAATCCTGCCCTTTTTGTCCGTAATGACTATGCCGAAGGGAAGGGGGTTTTCTACCCTTGTAAGCACTATGGTGGCAATGGATTTTCTCTTTTTGTGGAAGGCCAGCGCCTCTTTGAGGTTTATGTCCGTCAGCACATCGCCGCTTATGACCAGCGTGGTCTCCGGTTTTTTGTATCCCCTCATGGCCGCGGCAACGGCCCCGGCGGTACCGAGATCTACGGTGGCGGTTATGTAATCGAGGGTAACGCCGAATTTACTGCCGTCGCCGAGGTGGTCTGAGATTGACTCGGGATGAAAATAAAGAAGGGAAGTCAGCTCTTTGATGTTATGGGACTCAAGGAGCTCGACGATATGCTCCATGATGGGTCTATTCACCATTGGAACCATTGGTTTGGGAAGGGTATTCGTAAGGGGCCTCAGCCTGGTGCCGAAACCGCCCGCCATAATGACGCACTTCATAATGAACCTCCCTTAATTAAGGCCGTCATGAATAAGCACGTAAACTCTGTTTTTGAGCCAAGGTAAGAGTGTAAAAAGAAAGCGGATTTTTTTGAGATGTCAGGCGGCGCAGTCTCGGGCTGAAAATGGCCATGCCATGGCCCCGGGCCATACAAAAGGGGCGAGAAGAATCTCAAGAGAAAACCCATGATAAACTCAGCGTAAGACCTGAAGAAAAGATGATGTAAGTATATTATGCTATTTGCGATTATTCTATCAACAATAGAAGTTAGCGTCAAGGCCGGGCAGGGGATATAAGAAAAAATATTGCCTTAAAAATGGCGGAAGGGGGAGGGAGTCGAACCCACCCATCCCCTTTAAAGGCGATAACAGGTTTTGAAGACCTGCAGGACCACCGGGCCCTATCCCCTTCCGAAGGTTCATGGCAATTTTATTCTAACATATGAGGATAAACTTGCAAGACAGGTTCAAGGGGCGGAGAGTGTTGGCGTGATGATGGATTTTAAGGCTAAGCCCCATGCAAAGCCCTATTACTCCGGTCTCGTCTTCCATCTCCTGTGGACCCAGAACCACTGGCCGGGGTTACGGCGGATCGCCTCCTCTATGGCCGCGGTAAAACGGGCCGTGTTTTCAATGGCATCTGTTGTTTTATCCCCTCCTCGGCTAAGCTCTATCTCGGGGCCTATCCTTATTATGTGCCTGCCATTTTCGCGGCTGATGAAGGTAGGTATTACGGCGGCTCCGCTTACAGCGGCAAGCATGGCGGGGCCCTTGTTGGTGGCCGCGGGAAAACCAAAAAAATCTACAAACACGCCCTCTACGCGCGCCACGTTCTGGTCAAGGAGTATGCCCGCTATGCCGCCGCCTGAGAGGGTCTTCAATAGCCTCCTCATGGACCTTTTTTTCAGCACCATGGCATGGCCGTGGCGCGTCCTCATCCAATCCATAAGGCGGGCGGCCAGCGGATTGTCGAGGTCCCTTACCACTACGTCCATCTTGTATCCCATTACGGCATACCACGTGGCCATGAGCTCCCAGTTGCCAAGGTGTCCGGTTACGAGAATTACGCCCCTGCCCCGGGCAAGGGCCTTGTCAAGGACCTCGCGGCCCTCGCAGGTTACGTATCCCCCCTCAAAGTCCGCGCGCCTTAGCCACGGCGTTCTCATTACCTCGAGGAGCGTCATCCCCATGTTCTCGAATACCTCACGGGCAAGGGTCCTGGCCCGCGGCTTGGAAAATCCGGCAAGTTCCATATTATCAAGGGCCCTTTTCCTGTGACTCTTGTCAAAGGCGTAAAAGAGCCGCCCCAGGGCCTTTCCAATGTATCTGCCAGGGCGCGCTGGTATATGCCCCAATAAAAAGATAAGAAACTGAACGAGGCGAAATGTCATGGCCCCGTCCCCTTGCCCTTTACCCTCTTAGCCCCTTTTGTAAAGGGAGCCATGGCCCGTTTGAAGGCCGCCTTATCCTTCATCTCAACGGCGATATCAAGGGCATAAGAGGGAAGAGAGGCCCCCTGCAGAAGGCCGGCGAGCTTTACGCCGTCTTTTGCCGTGGTGATAAGGGCCGCGGCCCCACTCTCCTTCATCTTGATCTGCAGGGCCTTTATATCGTCTGCCACATAAGGGTGGTGGTCCCTGTACGCCATGGTGCCGGCTACTTTTAACCCCACGTCCTTTAGCGTCGTGAAAAAAGAATCAGGCTCTGCTATAGCGGCAACGGCCAGAAGGGGTTTGCCTTTAAGGGCCTTCAGTGCAAGGGCCTCTCCTGTCGTAAGGGCTGTAAGGCCCCGGGCCTTGAAGGCAAAACCGCTCTCTATAATATCGTATTGCCTCATCAGCTCTTTATCCCTATCCTTAAGTCGGCCCCCCTTTACAAGGACCATGTGGGCTCGTCTTAAGGCTGTAAGGGGTTCACGAAGGGGACCGGCGGGAAGGAGCTTCGCCGTGCCAAGTTCCCGTGCCCCGTCTACAAGGAGAATGTTGAGGTCTCTATGGAGCCTTATGTGCTGAAAGCCATCATCAAGGATTATCACATCGGGAGAGAATCTCTCCACCGCTAATTGGCCCGCGCTGAAGCGGTCCGCCCCTACCACAACAGGCACGTCGCCGAGGCGGCGCGCCATAAGCACGGGCTCGTCCCCGGCCTCGGCCGGGCCTAATAATACATCTTTACCGTCGCTCACAACGCCTATGCCTTTTAATGAGCCCCCGTAGCCTCTGCTCAGTATCACTACCTTTGCACCCATGTCCTTCAGGTACCTTGCAATGTACATGGTCACGGGGGTTTTTCCCGTCCCGCCTGCCGTAATATTACCTACGGAGATTACACTGCAGGGTAGTGACTTTGACTTTAGGAGACCGGCCCTGTAGAGGCCGAGCCTCGCCTTTACACCTGTCTCATAAAGGCATGAGAGCGGACGGAGCAGAGCCCCGGCGCCAGCCCCGCCTCCTCCACGGATATATGACTCAACGGCCTTTCGTAAAAATCCGCCCATAGCTCACCAGATAATGTCCCTATTCCCCGCGAAATTATCTCCCGGGGAGTAAATTTATCTTAAAAATTCCTTTATAACCTCTAAGGTCTTTTCCAGGGCCCCTCTGTTTTTTTCCACCACCTCGCTTGCCGCCCGGCCCATGGCCTCTCTCGCACCCTTATCCAGGGCGAGTTCTTTAAGTCTTTCACCAAGCTCAGCGCCGTCCCTTACCATTACCCCACCCCCGGCCTCGCCAAGGAGCTCTGCCATGGCAGAGCAGGTATGAACGTAGGGGCCAAAGAGCACGGGCCTTCCAAGCCCCGCGGGCTCAAGGAGGTTATGCCCGCCGATATCGGGGACAAGGGAGCCGCCTACAAAGGCAATACAGGCAAGCTCGTAGAGGCAGATGAGCTCTCCCATGCTGTCAAGGAGAAAGACCTCGTCTTTTTTTCCCTTCTTTGAGGTTTTGTTTTTTGAAGAGCGTTTCTTACAGGGAAGGCCGCTCTTTTTTATAAGCCCCTCTACCTCGGTAAATCTCTCCGGGTGCCTCGGCGCGATGGCAAGCCGCAGTCCGGCGCACTCCTTTAGGGCCTCCTTGTAGGCTGAAAGGACTATCTCTTCTTCTCCGCCATGGGTGGAGCCCGCTACAAAAAGAATCTCATCGGCGCCGAGGCCAAGGGCCTTTTTCAGCCCCTTTGTAATATCGCATCCGCCCGATGGTTTTTGGTCGAACTTCAGGTTTCCCGTCACCATGGCTTTTTCTTTTTTTACACCCAGCGCAATGGCCCTCTTAAAGTCCAAAGGGGTGCTTGCGCAGAAAAAACTTATTTTTTCAAAGATATGGGCAAAAAAGAAGCGGAATTGTAAAAATCTTCTGTAAGACCTCTTTGATATGGAGCCGTTTACCACGACTATGGGCACGGACCTTTCATTCAGGGTATTGTAGAGGTTTGGCCAGACCTCTTTTTCCACTACAATGAAGATGGCGGGATTGAATTCGTTGATTATATTCTTTACGGCCCAGGAAAAATCCAGGGGAAGGTATACGATGGCGTCTACATAGGCCCCACCTTCGGTCTGGGCAACGGCCTGACCTGTCCGTGTGGTGGTGGAAAAGAGGATGCGGGCCCCGGGGTGTGCCTCTCTTATGGCCTTAAGTAGCGGTATGACAGCTTTTGTCTCGCCAACACTTACGGCATGTATCCAAACGCCGGGCCCGGGGCCGCTGAGACGTGCGAGCTTTTCTCTCTTAAAACGGCCGAATCGCTCGCCGATACCCGCGCGGTATTTTTCCGTAGTTATGGCCTTGTAGATGACATAGGGCAGGGTGGCTACGAAAAAACCGTGAAAAAGAATGTCGTATAAGAAGTATCTCATCAGGGGTATTTGGGGGCCAGGCGATTGTTAATCGGCGCCGCCGGGCCGCGGCGTCTTAGGGCCCTTCTTTTATTATCGGCCCCGTCGGGCCACACGGCGTTCCGCGTCTTCAGTCAGGGTGTTAAGGGTTTTCTGAAGTCTCTTCGCCGCCTCCCCGGTGGCCTCGCTATTTAGCCTCTTTTTTATAAAGATGGGTTCCCCGTAAACAAAGGCGCCCCTGGAAAAAAGCCGCGGCGCCATGAAGGAGTCCCAGCTATTAAAAATCTTTTTTTTAGAGGCCCCAAAGGCCACGGGGATTATGGGTAGCCCCGTCTTGGAGGCAAGCTGTATGACGCCTGTCTGGGCCTCATGGGCGGGCCCTCTCGGGCCATCGGGCGTTATGGCGATGTCCCTGCCCTCCCTCGCCCTTTTAAGCATGGACTTGAAGCCTCCGAACCAGCCGCGTGAGCTCGAGCCGCGAACCGACTTTATGCCAAACCTGCTCACCGTTCTCGCAATGAGCTCGCCGTCGCTGTGGTGGCTGACGAGTATGGTAATGCCTTTAGTTCCGAAATATGAGTAAGGCATCATAAGGAGCTGGCCGTGCCAGAAGGCCAGTATGATATTGCCGCCCCTGCCAAGGTGTTCCCTGCATGGGCCGTCGCCATGATACTCAACTCTCATGGTGAGAAATATCAGGCGTATGCTCCAGTAGGCAAGAGGCGGCGCGAGAATCCGGGTAAGGCCCTTTAAAAAATTTTTCATCTTAATTCTGTGACCACGTCGTGGCAGAGGCGTAAGGGTTTTTTCTCACCTCGCCCCTCACTCACCGGTTCAGCCCCCCTCCCCACTCGCGTTGTCGGTAGGTCCGCCCTCGCCGAACTGCATGGAGTAGAGTCTCGCGTATTCTCCGTCCTTTTGTATAAGCTCATCGTGCCTGCCGGTCTCAATAATTTTTCCGCCCGAGAGGACGATGATGCGCGTGGCGCCGCGCACCGTGGAGAGCCTGTGGGCTATGACAAAGGTGGTACGTCCCTCCATGAGGTTTTCGAGGCCCTTTTGCACCTCAAGCTCGCTCTCCGTATCAAGGGAGCTTGTGGCCTCGTCGAGTATCAGTAGCGGGGCGTTTTTAAGTATGGCCCTCGCTATGGAGAGCCTCTGGCGCTCTCCTCCAGAGAGCCTTACCCCGGCCTCTCCGATTATCGTATCATAACCCTGCGGTAGCCGTGAGATATACTCGTGTGCATTGGCGGCCTTTGCCGCGGCGATTACCTCGCCGCTCGATCTCTTTGTGTCTCCGTATGCGATATTGTTGGTTACGGTATCATTAAAGAGCACTATCTGCTGAGAGACGATGGCTATATTGGAGCGTAATGAACGGAGGCTCATCTCTTTTATATTAACTCCGTCTATAAGTATGGCCCCGCCCGTTACCTCGTAGAATCTCGGGAGAAGGTTTACAAAGGTCGTCTTTCCGGCGCCGCTACTGCCCACTATGGCTAGAACCTCGCCGGGTTTTACATTGATGTTTATCTTATCAAGGACGAGTTTATCGCCGTAGCCGAAGGATAGGTCGTTAAAGGCCACTTCTCTTTCCACCCCCCGTAGCTCTGTCCGCCCCGTGGCCAAGTCCGTCTCTCTATGCATATCAATGACATTAAAGATCCTTGCCGCCGCGGCAAGGCCGTTCTGTATGTTGAGGTTAACACCGTTCAGGGATTTCACGGGCTGATAGAGCATTATGGTGGCGGCGAAAAAAGATATAAAGGCCTCGGGCCGAAGCTCCCCGGTGGCTATCCTGTGGGAGGCGTACCAGATGGTAAGGGCAAAACCCACGGCCCCAACCGCCTCCATGAGAGGCGATGAGATGCTCCTGACCTTTATGGCCTTTAGCCTGTACTGTGTGAGGCGCTCGTTCTCCGCCTTAAAGCGCGCTGACTCGTAACCCTCCATGCAGAATGCCTTTACTATGCGTACACCGCTTATGGCCTCGGTGATAAGCGCCATAAGCGCGCCCATGGTCTCCTGACCCTTTGTGGAGACGCGCTTCATTTTCTTGCCGAATCGCCTCAGTGGATAAAAGCAGAGGGGCAGGACTATGGTGGCCACAAGGGATAGTTTCCAGTCCATTCCGACAATGACTACCGCCAGGACGATGATGGAGAGGCTCTGCTTCAGGAGCGTGGTAAGGGCATCTGAGGTCGTCATCTGCAGAAGGTTTACGTCGTTGGTAAGCCTCGAGACAATCTCTCCCGTGGATGTGGAGCTGAAGTACCCCACGGGCATGGCCAGTATGTGGTCGTAGAGGTTGTTGCGAATGTCGCGAACAACGCCCTGGCCTACAAAACCCATGAAGTAGGTCTGTCCGAATGAGCTCAGCCCCTTTACCACGCCTACGATGATTATGGCGAGGGGGATGGCCACGAGCATATCTTCGCGGGCTACGCTGAAGAGCTTGAAGGGCACAAGGGTAACTCCGGTGCCGCTATCGGAGCTGAAGAGAAACTTCATTACCGGCCCGATAAGGTAGGCCATGGCCCCGTTTGAGAGCGCGTAGCCGAACATGCACAGAAGCGCCACGGCGAAACTTCCCTTGTAGGGCATAAGAAGGCGTAATGTACGGATGTAACCTTTCATGATTTCCCGCCCCTGTCCATGAAGGCCGCCACGCTCCGAGCCGCGTTGCGCGCCGCCCCTTTGCCGAGGAGGGCCTTTATCTCTTTGAGTTTTTTGATTATATCACGCCTCTTTTTTGAGTTTTTCAAAATATCGAGTATCTCTGCCGAGATATTATCCCCTGTAACCTCATTCTGTATAAGCTCCTTGGCCACCCTTTCTCCGGCGATTATATTAGGTAGCCCTATGTTGTCTACGGATATCAGGGCCCGGCCTATGCCGTAGCTTATGGATGAGACCCTGTATATGATGACCATGGGCGTGCCGATAATGGCCGTCTCAAGGGTTGCCGTGCCAGAGGCCACCACGGCGGCGTCTGCGGCCCTAAGGGCCTCGTACATCTTTTCTGAGACTACCGTGACATCTATGCCGGCGCGTTGGCCTGCCTCGATAAATGCCCCCGGCTTTACGCTCCTTGCCGCCGGTATTATAAAAGCCGTATCCACTCCAAGCCCATGCTGAATAAGCGCCGCGGCGTCAAGCATTACAGGCAGGTGCCTGCTGACCTCGGCGCTACGGGAGCCGGGGAGAAGGGCGATTACAGGGCCCTTTGCAGGCAGATTAATGGCCGCGCGGGCTTTGGCCTTTGAAAGGGAACATTTTACAGCGTCAGAGAGGGGGTGCCCCACGTACTCCACGTCCACACCGGCCCTCCTGTAAATTTCAACCTCAAAGGGCAGGATTACGAGCATCTTGTCTACAAGGCGGGCAATTTTTTTAATCCGCCCCTTGCGCCATGCCCAGACCTGAGGGCTTATGTAATATATTACCGGTATGCCTTGGGCCTTCGCCTCTTTTGCCAGCCGCAGGTTGAAGTCAGGAAAATCAATAAAGACCGCCGCGTCAAAGCGCTCGGTCCTGAGCCTTTTTTTTAAGGCGGAAAGGGTGGCCATTATCTTCGGGGATTTTTCAAGGACCTCTACTATGCCTACGACAGAGACCTCTACGGAGTCGAGACCCTTCAGCCCCGCCTCTCTCATCCGGTACCCGCCCATGCCATGAAACTCAAGGCCGGGGACCAGCTTTTTGAGCTCTTTTATAAGGGCAGAGCCGTGGAGGTCACCAGATTCCTCTCCGCTTACGATAAAAAGTTTTTTGCTCATAAAAAGGTCCGGGCCTCGGGAGAGGCGCTGTTATTAAGGCGTGACTTTACCCTATCCTCGTTACCCTCCGTACCCGTTGCGCTTCCCCACCGCCCCTCTCTCTTCTATTTTCAGGGGTGGTAATCAGGGAAACGCGCCATGGATTTTCTAACGGATTCCTGTATCCTCTCTGCAACAAGAAGGGCCCTTTTTCCGGCCTCTCCCGTTACAAGGGGAGGCCTTTTCGCAAGACATACGTCTATAAAGGAGCTTACCTCTTCAAGAAGGGAATCTTTTTTCTCAATATCTATCTCTTCGTCAACAAGGTTGCCCGGCCCCTCCGCGGAGCTCTTTACGGGCCTTGTTATTGAGATACTCTGAGCCGCGTAATCTATGGCGATAATGGAATCATTTTGAAAGATCCTTATATTCCTAGTCCTCTCCCTTGAGACCCTGCTCGCCGTAACATTGGCCACACAGCCGCCGGCAAATCGAAGGCGGGCGTTGGCCATGTCAACGTGCTTTGTCAGGACGGGTATGCCCATGGCCTTTATATCAACGGGATCGTCTCCTACAAGATTCAGGATAATATCAATATCATGTATCATCAGGTCGAGAATTACGTCTATATCCGTGCTTCTCGCCGGAAAAGGCGAGAGCCTGTAGGACTCTATGTAGAGGGGATTATGAAGCCTTCCGTTAAGGGCCACTACCGCCGGGTTGAAGCGCTCAAGGTGACCTACCTGCAGGAGCGCCCCCGTGGCGCGGGCGGCCTCTACCATGACCCCGGCCTCGGCCGAATCCATGGCGATGGGTTTTTCCACAAGCACGTTTATACCCTTTTTTAAAAAGGCCTCGCCAATTTTGAGGTGATGTTCCGTTGGCGTGGCGATGCTCACGGCGTCTACGATGGGCAGTAGCTCTCTGTAATCAGGGAACACCTTTACGCCCAGAGCGCCGGCTACCTCGGAGGCCCTCGCCGCGTCGATATCCGAGACGCCTATAAGCTCGGAGCGCTCAAGTCCGGCGTATTTCTCGGCATGAAAGGCCCCGAGCCGTCCAACGCCCACTACGGCCGTTTTAATCTTCTTCATCGTCATGCTGCGCGCCCTTTCCCTTTAGCCTGGCCCTTGTGATGCCCCTCTTTGATTGTTCAATGAAACCCAGAAATCTCTCCGCGTGTTTCGAGCCGGGCATCTCCTGGCGGAGCCTCTCCGTGGCCTCTTTAACGCCGAGAGAAGAGAGAAATATTATCTTGTATGCATGTCTGATCTCATCAATATCCTTGGCCGAAAAACCCTTTCTCCGGAGCCCCACCTTGTTAAGGCCATAGAGACGGGCCCGGTTGCCAACGGCAAGCACATATGGGGGCACGTCTTTACTGACGGCCGAGAGCCCTCCTATGATGCAGTACGCCCCTATGCGGACAAACTGATGCACCGCCACTATGCCGCCCACGATGGCGTGGTCTTCTATAGTAACGTGCCCGGCCAGGGTGGCGGAGTTGGCCATGATTATATCATCGCCGAGAAAGCAGTCGTGGGCCACATGAACGTAGTTCATGAAGAGGTTATTGTTGCCGCAGACCGTCTTTCTCGCGGCCTTTGTCGTGGCCCGATGTATGGTGACAAACTCGCGTATTACGTTGTTGTCACCAAGTATAACCTCGGTTTTCTCACCCTTGTACCCCAGGTCCTGAGGCGGCGCCCCTACAGAGGCGAACTGAAAGACGTTGCAGTTCTTCCCTATGGTGGTCCATGGGCCGATGACAACATGAGAGGATATGTTAGTATCCCTGCCTATGCGGACATTTTCTCCGATAACGCTGTAAGGACCTATGCGCACACCGCTCTCGAACTCGGCCGTGGGGTGGACAGAGGCCAGGGGGTCTATGATGACATCGTTCATGTTTTTTGCCAATCTATCTTTCACGGAAGAACCTCTTTTTGTCAACTCCTGATATATCCCTGCCCGTGGCGAGGCATTACTGCCTGCCTGGCGTCTTAAAAAAAACCGTTGCCCTTTTTAAGGCCGCCTTTTTACGGGCCGCTCAGGCATCTTTTATAGTGGCCAGAAAGCTTGCCTCCACGGCGACCTCGTCACCAACCGTTATGAGACCCTTGCAGGACCAGATGGGCCCCCTTATCTTGATGACCGTAACATTGATGTTCAGCGTGTCCCCGGGCACCACGGGGCGCCTGAACCGCGCCTTGTCTATGCCCATGAAGTAAACAACCTTGTCCTTTACTCCGGCCGTCTTCAGGGCAAGCACCCCCGCCACCTGGGCCATGGACTCGATAAGAAGGACCCCCGGCATTATGGGATGGCCGGGAAAATGGCCCTGAAAAAAGGGCTCGTTTATCGTAACGTTCTTGAGTCCCAGAGCCCTTACCGATGGTTCGAGCTCCACTATCCTGTCAACAAGGAGAAAGGGGTATCGGTGGGGAAGTATCTCTTGTATCTCCTTTATGTCTATCATCACGTCTCCTTATGCAAGCATCTCATGGAGTGGGGGAGTGTGTCTTTTAATCGGAATTGTTTTCCAGCTCTTGAATCCTTTTTTCCAGCTCTTTTATCTTCTTCTTCAACTCCGGGAGCTTTGCGTAAATGGCCTGCGCCCTCAGCCATTTCCCATGAGGTATGGCCGGTATGCCGGAAAATGCCGCCTCTCCGGGAAGATTCTGTGAGATGCCTGACTTTGCGCCTATGAGCGTCCTGGCGCCGATATCTATGTGGCCGCCTACGCCAACTTGACCGCCGAACTGTGAGCCCTCTCCAACGCTCGTGGAACCGGCGATACCGGTCTGCGCGGCAAGCACCACGTCCTCGCCTATGGTCACGTTATGGGCTATCTGCACAAGGTTATCTATCTTTGTGCCTCGCTTGATTACGGTCTCGCCAAGGGTGGCCCTGTCTATAGTGGCCGAGGCGCCTATCTCAACGTCGTCGCCAAGGCGAACCCGGCCCATCTGCGGTATCTTGACGTATCGCTGTCCTTCTCTTGCGTAACCAAAGCCGTCACTGCCTATGACGGCGTTGCAGTGAATAATAACCCTCTTGCCAACCTCGCAGAATTGCCGCACTACGGCCCCTGCGTGTATTATGGAGCCCGCGCCTATGCGAGCGTGTCTTTCGATTACCACGGAGGCATGAAGTATCACCTCATCGCCTATCTCGGCCCCTTCTTCCACTACGGCGAAGGGCCCTATGGAGACGCCCTTGCCGAGTAAGACGCCTTCGCCTATCTCGGCCCCTGTATGGACCCCGGGGGATGGCTTTGGCGCGGGCCTGAAGAGGGAAATTGCCTTTGCAAAGGCCAGGTGAGGGTTCTCAACCAGTATGAGGGCAGGTCCATCGGTGCGAGCATCGTCAAGGGCCGCGTCGGGTTTGGCGATTACGGCCGATGCCCCTGTCCCTTCTATGGCCTTTAGCGAAGGCCTGCCCGCCATGAAGGTTAGCTCTCCTGATTTTGCCTCTTTAAGCGGGGCCACGTCACTGATGAGTAGGTCAGCGTCCCCTCTGATGCGCCCTCCTGTAATAGCAACTATCTCACTGAGACTTTTTTCCATGGGTTCCCTACTTTGCCGATTCCCTGGTCCTGATGTTGAAGGCCTTTATTACGTCATCGGTAAGGTCCGCCGAGGGGGGGGCGTAGAGTATACCGCCTCCGGATTTTTCAAATACATAGGTGTAACCTTTCTTTTTGGCCAGCTCCTTTACAATGTTCCTGAGCTCTTTTATTATCTCCGCCTCTTTTTCTACCTTCTTCTTGTTAAGGGCGTCGTTATACTTGACAAACTTTTTTTGAAAGGCCTTGGCCCTGGCGTTAAAGGCCTTTTCCTTGGACTGCAGGGTTTTTTTGGTCCATACCTGCTTTTTCTTGTCTATCTCCTGCTTGAACTTCTTTATAGAGGATTGCTCCGCGTTAAGCTCTTTCTCGAGTTTGGCCGCCTCGCCCTTCAGGGACTCTTTGGCATCTACCCCCGCGTCGCTCCTGTTAAGGGCCTTCTGCAGGTCCGCATAGCCTATCTTGATGCCGCCGGCAGAGGCTGGCAGGGTAAATGCTAATAATAAAAAAAGTACGGGCGCTAAAATCTTTACTCTACGCATCTTCATTCTCCTTTTCTTATGTTCCTGTTGGGTTATTTTTATCACACTTGATTCTAACCCCGGAGGGTCTTTAACTCAAAGATATATTTCATCGCGGGCCGGGGCTAAAAAGTAGACCCGATGGTAAAGTCCCAGTTGGTGCGTGATTCGCCTTCGCGCGGCGCCAGGTTTATCCCAAGTTCGAGACGCAGGGGACCCACGGGAGAGTACCACCTGATGCCCGTGCCGGCGGAGGTCCTTATGTCGGTGAAATCAATCTTGCCCTGGTACGCGTTACCTGCGTCAAAGAAGAGAAGCCCGCGTATCTTCTGTCCTTTTAAGAGGGGAAAGAGAAACTCCAGGTTTGTTACGAACATGGTCTCGCCGCCTATGAGGTCGCCTGTGGCAGGGTCTTTGGGGCTGATTGTCCGCGTGTCAAAGCCCCTTATGGTATTTATGCCTCCGAGGAAAAATCTCTCGTATATGGGGGCCTCACGGCCGGCATAGCCGCGGAGATATCCCGCCTGACCCCTGATTGAGACCGTGGTCTTCAGCGGCGCGGCAAAGTATTGTATGGCGTTAAGCTGGTGCTTTATGGTGTAGACGTTTCCGCCGAGAACTCCGCCGGCGACCTTGCTTGAAAGGGTAATTACGGAACCGTGTCTGGGGAAGAAGGCGTCGTCGCGTGTATCGCGCGTGAATGTAACGTTCACGCTACTCTCAGTCCTTGATCCTTCCTGAGCCTTGATAAATGACGAGGCCGAAGTAGAGACGTCAAGGACCTCGGCGTCTTCAAGGGTATAAGAGACAAAGGCCCTCGTCTCCCTGCCGTAAAGAGGAAAACCAAGGCGTGTGTCAAAACCCTTCTTACGGGTGTTAAAGCCTTGAAACTGCTGATCCGTATTGTAGAGGTCAATACCTGAGGAGATGGGCTTGTCAAAGAGATATGGCTCGGTAAAGCCCAGGACAAACCTGGTGCTACTTGAGCTGATGGTCCCCGAGAGGTTTAGTTTTATGCCCGTTCCGAAGAGGTTGGACTGTGATATGGAGGCCGTGCCTATTATGCTATCCACTGAAGAGTAGCCTATGCCTGCCGATATGGCCCCCGTAGGCCTCTCCTTGACCTTTACCGCGATGTCTATCTTGTCCGCGGATTTGCCCCTTACCTTCTCGATACCAACGTCCTCAAAAAAGCCCAGTCTCTTAAGCGCCGATTTGCTCTTTTTTATCCCCGTTGAGGAGTAGAGGTCTTTTTCGTCTATATAGAGCTCTCGCCTTATGACCTTGTCCCGTGTCTTCGTGTTGCCCGTTATGTTAATCTTGTCAATGTGAACAATGTCGTTCTTCTTTATATCAAAGGTAAGGTCCACGATCCTCTTCTTGTTGTTAATATTGGTGCTGGGCCTTACATCAACATAGGCGTACCCCTTATCGCCGTAAAAGTCCTTGAGGCCCTCAATGTCGCGCGTCAGAGTGGCGCGGCTGAAGGTATCGCCTTCATGGACCTTGAACTTTTTAAGTAGATCTCTCTTCAGCCCTATGATATCTCCGGTAAGGTCAACGTGCCCGAACTTGAATTGTTTGCCTTCTTTAATCGAGATGGTTATATAAAACCAGCGCTTGTCACGGCTGAGAAAGACCTTGTGATCGATAATGTCGGCGTTGATAAAACCTTCATCATAATATGTACCGATTATCTGGGCAAGGTCGTTCTGAAAGGCAAACTCGTTAAAACGGCCGGACTGGTTGACAAAGGAAAAAAGCCAGGACTCTTTTGTAGTCATGACGTGCTTGAGTTTTCTTTCGCTTAAGAACGAATTGCCGAGGATGGTTATACGTTTTACCCTTACGGCGGAGCCTTCTTTTATCGTGAAGGTAACCGTGGCGTCAAGACCGTCGGTCTTTGTCTCGGCGCTGACCGTTGCGAGGAAAAAGCCTTCACTGGCGTAGAGCTGTCGTATCATCTTTACGTTATCGCCTATGGCGGACCTGTCAAGGAGCACGTTCTTTTTTATGGTTATGACATCCCGTATCTTTGATTCTTCCAGCTCCTTGTTGCCCTTTAACTCAACGGCCTTTACAAAGGGTGTCTCCTTTACAAAAATGGTCATAAGTTTTCCCGCGGCCATGTCCGTGAGATCGACGCTGATATCCTCGAAGTACCCTGTGCCGTACAGGGTATTGATATCCTTTTTTACATCATCGGCGGAAAATGGCTCGCCCACCCTGGTCGAGAGTTTTTTAAGGATCGCCACGTCATCTACCCTCCTGTTGCCGGAGACCTTGATGGCCTTTATTATGCCATGTCTCTCAACGGGCATCTTCTGTAGGGTGGCGATGAGTTTCTTATATATATTGGGCGTATTTTTATGTATGGCGGAGATAAGCCCGTTCATGGATGAGGCGTTTGTTGTGTAAAAGGCGATGTTTTGCTCTGATTTTACGCTGAAAGAGCGTATATTCATATTATAGGTAGAGCCCAGGCGTGTAATAGAGCCTATAAGGGCAAAATCAGCGGGGGCCTTCTTTGCTATGTCCATGGCCGTCTGTTCGTCAAAGCCCGTACTCGGGCCCATGGCGACAAGGCCCTTGATGATATCCAGGCCTACCACCTCGGCGCCCTCGTCCCTCATGTCCGCGGCAAGGGCGTCCATCACGCCTCTTCGCTCACGGGATATGCCGTTGTAGCTGTGCATGTCAAAGGGCAGGATAATTACCTTCAGAGCCGCACCCCCGGCCATGGCGCAGGCGGGTATTAGCAACAGGAGTAAGGTTATAAGACAAAAGGGTTTTATTATTTTCAATGCAGGACTACTCCTCTCTGGTTCGCCTTCGTCTAATCATTCTTTATGATGGCCCCATCCAACATGGTGAAACGAGTGCCCATAATGGAGGCGAGGTTCATGTTATGAGTCACAACTACAAGGGCCGTCTTTCTTACCCTGTTAAGCTCCAGAAGGAGCTCGAAGACCTCATCTGCGGTCTTTGAGTCAAGGTTGCCTGTAGGCTCATCGGCAAGGATAACCTCGGGCCCCTGCACAAGGGCGCGCACTATGGCGACCCGTTGTTGTTCTCCCCCTGAGAGCTCTCCTGGTTTGTGAGTAGCCCTGTTGCCGAGCCCTACCTCGTCAAGTAGCCGCGAGGCCCTTTTATCCGCCTCTTCGAATGATACCCCGCCTATGAGGGCCGGCAACATGATGTTCTCAAGCGCCGTAAACTCCGGGAGGAGGTGGTGAAACTGAAAGACAAAACCCACAAAGCGATTTCTGTAAGAGGCAAGGGCCTTCTCGCCCAGCCCCGTAAGGGATTTATCCCCATAGTAAACCGTGCCGGAAGTGGGCCTGTCAAGGGCCCCCATGATGTTTAAGAGAGTGGATTTGCCAGCGCCCGAAGCGCCAAGTATGGCAATGCTCTCGCCCGGCTCTATGGCAAGGTCCACGTCGCGCAGTATCTCCACCGTCTTATCACGGGCAGTAAAACTCTTGCTTATCTTTTCAAGTCTTATAAGGCCGCTCACTTTAAAGGCCTCTTCATTATTCGTATCTCAGGCTATCTACGGGTCTCATCCTTGCCGCCTGCCACGAGGGGTAAAGAGTGGCGAGAAAACTTATGCCAAGGGAGAAGCCTACGATGATAAGCACTGTCATGGGTTCTACACGTGAGGGAAGTTTGTCGATGTAATAAACGCTTGGCGGCAGTATCTTGAAGTGAAATATGCCCTCTATAAGGGAGACTACCCGCTCAAGGTTCATGGCCACGGCGAGACCGAGGGCGGCACCGGCAAAGGTCCCTATTACACCGATAATAGCCCCCTCGACCATGAATATCTTCATAATGCCCGCGGGACTCGCGCCGATGCTCTTAAGTATGGCTATGTCTTTATGTTTTTCCATGACCACCATGATAAGGGTGCTTATGATATTTAACGCCGCCACAAGGATAATAAGGGTAAGTATGATGAACATGGTGACCTTCTCGAGTTTCAGGGCCGAGAAGAGGCTCCTGTTCATATCCTGCCACGTCTTTGTCCAATAGGGCCCCTTCAGCTCTTTCATTACAAGCTCTGCTACGGGGCGGGCATTATCAACATCATGGAGCTTTATCTCCACGCCTGTCGCCGTATCTCCGAGACGGAAAAATTTCTGGGCGTTATGGAGAGAGACAAAGGCGAGGGACGAATCGTACTCGTACATGCCAAGCTCGAAGATGCCCGAGACGGTAAAGGTGGTCATCCTCGGCACAGGCCCCGCCGGAGTCATGGTGCCCGTGGGAGAGATGAGGTTTATGCGGTCTCCCGTGCCCACGGAAAGCCTCTCTGCAAGCTCTTTTCCAAGGACTATGCCGGCTTTTTTGCCTTTTTTATTGCCAAGCTCTACATTAAGCCCTTTAAGAGAGCCCTCTACTATCTTTTGCGGAACCACCGTCGCCTCTCCTGCTGTCTTTACATCAAGGCCACGCACTACGGCGCCTATGGCCGATGAGGCAGAAGAAAGCATGGCCTGATTATAGGTAAAGGGACTGGCCCCGGCAACGCCCTTTATGCCCCTTGTAACTTCGGCAACATGGTCGTAACGCTCTATGCCGTGCCCCATGCCGAGGACCACCACATGGGCGTTAAGACCCAGTATCTTATCCTTAAGGGTATCCTCAAAACCGCTCATCACCGATAGGACAATAATAAGAGCGCTCACCCCTACGGTAATGCCCAGTATGGAGATAACGGTTATGACGGATACGAAGGTCTGTTTTCTCTTGGCCCGCAGGTACCGAAGACCTACAAAAAACTCATAAGACATATACAAACCTTTCCACTTTCTTTTGGAAAAAAGAAAGTGGAGTAAAGTTAACCAATAGGGGGATTCGCCCCGGTGCAACTGTCAATACCGCCCCTTGCCTTAGGCCCTTCGCAGAAGCGGGAAGAGTATAACGTCCCGTATGGAGGCCGAATCGGTAAGTAGCATTACGAGGCGGTCTATGCCTATGCCCTCGCCGGCCGTTGGCGGCATGCCGTACTCCAGGGCGCGAATATACTCCATGTCCATGGGATGGGCCTCTTCGTCTCCGGCCTCGCGTTCGGCGAGCTGACCCATGAAACGCTCACGTTGGTCAACGGGGTCGTTGAGCTCGGAAAAGGCGTTGGCTATCTCTTTACCCATGATAAAGAGCTCGAAGCGGTCTACTGTCTCCGCATCGCTCTCGCTTTTACGCGCCAGAGGCGATACCTCAAGGGGATAGCCCGTTACAAAGGTAGGGCGCATGAATTCGGGCTCGCCGACCTTCTCGAATATTTCAATAAGTGCCTTGCCGTGGCTCGCGTCCTTATGGAGGGAGATGCCGAGGTCTTCGGCGAGGGCAACTGCCTTAGCCTTATCCGTAAAGACGGCCTCATCGGCATGGGCGTATTTTATAATGGCCTCGCGTACACTTATCCTCTGCCAGGGACGGCTAAAGTCAAGTTCAGCGCCCTGATACTCTATTTTCAGCGTACCGTGAAGTTTTTCCACGAGCCCGCAGACCATATCTTCAGTAAGGTCCATGAGGTCTTCGTACGTGGCGTAGGCCTCGTAGAACTCTATCATGGTGAACTCGGGGTTGTGTTGTGTGGAGATGCCCTCGTTCCTGAAATTCCTGTTTATCTCAAAGACCCTCTCAAGCCCCGCGACGATGAGCCTCTTTAGATAAAGCTCGGGGGCGATGCGCAGATAAAGGTCCATGCCCAGGGTATTGTGATGGGTGGTAAATGGCCTTGCCGCGGCGCCGCCATAGACGCTCTGAAGCATGGGAGTTTCTACCTCGAGGTAATGGCGCTCTGTGAGGTAAGCGCGAATATACCGTATTATCTCCGCTCTCTTGATAAATACATCCAAAACGCCGGGGTTGACCATGAGGTCAAGGTATCTTTGCCGGTAACGTGCCTCGACGTCTTTCAAGCCGTGCCATTTTTCCGGCAAAGGGCTAAGGCCCTTGGTAAGTAGAGTAAGGTTATGTACCTCTACGGTAAGCTCTTTGGTGCGCGTCCTGAAGAGGCGTCCCTCAAGGCCGAGGATGTCACCGGTATCGCATTTTTTGAAGATGGCGAAAAGCTCTTCTCCAACAACGTCTTTTTTTACATAGGCCTGCAATCGTCCGGTCCGGTCCTGAATATGAATGAAAGAGGCCTTGCCGAAATCCCGCTTTGCCATGACCCTTCCGGCAACCTTGACGGTATCGGCAGAGGCGGCGAGTCGCTCCTCATCTAATCCGCCGAATCGCCCTGTGACCTCTTCGCAGGTGATATCAGGTTTAAAATCATTGGGATAAAGTTTTAGACCGCCATCGCCAAGGTCCTTTAGCCTCGCGAGACGCCTTATGTGCTCATCGTTTAATTTTTCCTCTGATTTTTCAGTTATTTCTACTTTGCCGTTATCTTCCAAAAGGGCCTCTTGTCTATTTAATAGTATTAAAAAATCTCTGTTAAATTCAGAACTTAAACCATTGGGTAAGTGTACAAAAATATCCTATTTGCCATGCCACGTCAAGGGAAAAGGCATGGCGCCGCCTGGGGGCCGCAAAAAGCCAAAAAGACCTTATTAAGGGGTATAGGGGGAGTAATCCTTGCCGAGGGCCTCTGCCACGCCCTTGTTTGTGACCCTGCCCATGGAGATATTCACGGCCCGCCTTATTGCCGGGTCTACTTTTGCCGCGGACCGTAATCCATGGGAGGCGATCTTCTGTATATAGGGCAGGGTGGCCCTTGAGAGGGCAAAGGTCGCTGTGCGCGGCACGGCGCCGGGCATGTTGGCAACGCCGTAGTGCAGGACCCCGTCTACATCATAGACGGGCTGCGAGTGCGTTGTGGGGTGGATGGTCTCAATACATCCGCCCTGGTCAACGGATACGTCGACTATTACCGAGCCCTTTTTCATGGTGCCTGCCATCTGGCGAGTTACAAGCCTCGGTGTTTTTTCACCTGTCATATGTATGGCGCCTATGAGGAGATCGCATTGGGTGATGCTTTTTTTTATGTTGGCCTCTCTGGATTCAAGGCATTCGAGGCCGCCTCCGAGGTCCTTGTTTATTTTCTTCATCCTCTCAAGACTCCTGCCTATGGCGGTAACATCAGAGCCGAGGGCCAGTGCCACGCGGGCGGCGTTGGTGCCAACCATGCCGAGGCCAAGTATAACCGTACGGCCTTTTTGGACGCCGGTGGCGCCTCCGAGGAGGACCCCTCTGCCTCCCTCGGGTTTTTGAAGATAATGTGCGCCTATCTGCACGGAGAGTTTTCCCGCGATCTCGCTCATGGGGTCGAGTAGGGGTCGGCGTCCGGCGTCGGTCTCAAGGGTCTCGTAGGCAAGGGCCGTGGCCCCGGCCCGCAGAAGTGATTTGGCCACCGCTTCGTTGGCGGCAAGGTGCAAAAATGTGAAGAGCATCATACCGTCGCGCATGAAGCGGAACTCGTTGTAAAGGGGCTCCTTCACTTTCACCACAAGGTCGGCCTTGCCGTAAACGCCTGTTGGCGAGTCCGCAAGGATGGCTCCTGCCTTCTCGTACTCCTCATCAGTTATTCCGCTACCGAGCCCCGCTCCGGTCTCAACGTATACCCTGTGACCGCCATCAACAAGGGTTCTGACGCCTTCGGGCACAAGGGCCACCCTGAATTCGTTGTCTTTAATCTCCTTTGGAACACCTATGAGCATGGCCTGTATCCTTATTTTTTATTGTGGTTAAGCTACACATGAGTAGTAGTTGTAAGGGTGTCGTGGGACTTAGGGTCTATGTATAGTAGCACCGCGCCTTATCCCCCTATTGGTTAACTTTATTCCACTTTTTTTTCCAAAAGAAAGTGGGATATCTTTTTTTAAGAGTATCAATTCCCTGTATACCCGTCAATAAGGCCCCGGTCTTCCGGGCCGTCCTTTTTAAAGAAAGTGTTAGTGTTCTTCCTCCTCTTTTTCCCCGCCCCGCAAGGCCTGCCCGGTGAAGATATCGGGGTATCTCTTGATATAATCGAGTGGTATCTCTTCAGGGGCCTCACAGTTATTCATAAGGGCCCAGGCAAGGGTCCATGCGCGGGCCGTTGCCCCCATGTCATAGCCTCCGCCCCCGAGGGCCACCCAGGGGAGGTTAAGAGACGAGAAGTAGCGGATTAAATCTTCAAAGCCCCTTATCGTAAGGTTAAGGTGCGTCAGCGGGTCGGACTCAAGGGTATCGGCGCCAAGCTGAGTTACAAGGACATCGGGGGTAAAGTCTTTTATAAGGCCGGGGACTTTTGAGTGAAAGGCCTGAAGGTAGCTCTTGTCTCCCGTGCCCGCCGGGAGGGGCACGTTGAGACTATACCCCAGGCCCTCGCCGCGGCCCCTGTCTTCGGAAAAACCCGTGCCGGGAAAGAGGCTTTTGCCTGACTCATGGAAAGAGATGGTAAGGACCTGATCCGAGTCGTAAAAGGCCCGCTCAACGCCGTCGCCGTGGTGGGCGTCAATGTCTACATATACTACCCTTTTGCCCTCGTTAAGAAGTAGTTTTATGGCCAGGGCCGCGTCGTTGATGTAGCAGAACCCCGAGGCCCGCGAGGCCATGGCGTGGTGAAGCCCCCCGGCTATGTTAAAGGCCCTGCCTCCTCCTTCAAGCACGCGGCGCGCCGCCTCTGCCGAAGCACCGGCTGAGAGACGAGACCATTGGTACACGCCTTTAAAGACGGGGTTATCTCCCCCGCCGAGACCAAAGGCAGGGCCATTTTCCGGTATACGGCCGGAGTCCGCCTCTTTTAAGGATTTTAGATACTCGGGGGTATGGATAAGGAGAAGGTCTTCTTCACTTGCGGGAAGGGCAGGTATAAACTCGGCGCCTTTTATCTTATCAAGGCCAAGGGCCCCAATAAGTTCACGGCAGAGCCTTAGCCTGAAGGGCCGCATGGGGTGACCCTCGCCGTAGCTGAAGGAGCCGAGTTCGTCGCTATAGATAAATGAACTTTTAATGGGCATGGGCCGGACCCTCTTGAGCGCGCCCCCAATATTGGTTTTCTCTGCCAGGTTTTTTGCCAGAGCAATGGTAGTATCCAAGGGTGGCCACAGTTGATGTTAGTGGCGCGTATCACTCCCCTATTGGTTTTCTTTGCCAAGCTTTCTTTTTTCCAAAAGAAAGCGGAAGGTTTTTTTACCGGGGCTCAAGGCCGGTATCACTGCGCGGGTTTCTAAGAAGAACGCTCCTCGGCCCCTTGCCCTCGGAGTGGTCCTTGACGGGGCGTATTTTTTTTAAGAGGTGGAGCCGGTCCTGGGCCTTTAATTTTTTGTATATGAGTACCCATGCGCAGGGGTTATCCGTATCGACCTCGCACATACCGTCGGCCACTCCGCCGCATGGGCCGTTCAAGAGCCCCTTCGGGCACTCCGTATGAGGGCATATCCCGGCGGTATCGGAGAGGAGGCATTCTCCGCAGAGCGAGCAACCTTCAAAAAATCTTCCGTAACGCTCTACGCTTGCGAGAAAAAGAGAATCAAGCCCGGCGAGTACGGGGGTCTTGTCGTCTGCGGCCTCAGATACTGTCTTTACCCCCGCCCCGCAGGCAAGGACCAGTATGGAGTCCGCCTCTTTTAGCCCCTGTTCCTTTCGAAATTCTTTCAGTACCAATTGCCTGTAACAGGTCTCGTCTATGACAGAGCCGCCCTTTACATCAAAACCCCTCTCCTTAAGGATACGGGCCATGTCCTTAATTTCGGCCTTGCCGCCAGTTTTACATTGCTCGGCGCATGAGCCGCACCCAACGAGGTAGACCTCTTTTCTCTTTCCCAGAGACTCCACTATCTCTTCGATATCTTTTTTCTTGGTTATTATCATAATCTTAACGAGCCTCGTTCCTTTCCGGCGGTAGAGGTTAAGCCTTTCCGAGGGCCTCCTTCAATAAACTCTCCGCCGCCCTTACCGTATTATCCATAAGCATGGCTATGGTCATGGGCCCCACGCCTCCGGGCACCGGGGTAATAAAGGCGGCCCTCTCCGAGGCCCCCCTGAAGTCTACATCGCCGGTAAGCCTGCCGTCTTCGCACCTGTTGATGCCTACGTCTATGACAACGGCGCCTTCTTTTATCCACTCTCCCCGGACAAAGCCCGCCTTGCCTACAGAGGCTACCAATATGTCGGCGTCCTTTACCTTATCGTGGAGGCGTGAGGTCCTTGAGTGGCAGATAGTTACGGTGGCGTTTTTTTGAAGGAGCAGTATGGCTACGGGTTTACCCACGATGTTGCTCCTGCCTACGACAACGGCGTTTTTACCCTCGATGTTTATACCCGTTGATTCTATGAGCCTTATTATGCCAAGGGGCGTACAGGGCACAAGGGCCGGTGAGCCCGCTATGAGCCTGCCCATGTTGTAGGGATGAAAGCCGTCTACGTCCTTTTCCGGCCTTATCCGCTCTATTACGGCGCTCTCGCTTAGCCCCTTTGGTAGCGGTAACTGCACGAGTATGCCGTGTACGTCGTCTCTTCCATTAAGCTCGTCTATGAGTCCGAGGAGCTCGGCCTCCGTGGTCCCGGCGGCCAATGTATGCTGAAAGGACTGTAGCCCCACATCCTCGCAGGCCCGTGTCTTGCTTCTCACATATACCCTTGAGGCGGGGTCCTCGCCTACAAGCACTACGGCGAGACCCGGCCTCATGCCGTATGCGGAGTATACTTCGTCGGCGCGTTTTTTCGCCTCGGCGCGTACGCCCCGGGCGATCTCCTTACCGTCTATTATAGATGCCGTTAATTCTCTCTCTGTCATGTTCTCTGTCTCTCCAGGGGGGCACCGGCCCCTTTTAATATTAACTTCCTTACTGCCGTAAATGCGCTGGCTCTCTAAACAGCGCCGTCATTAAAAAACTGCCCGGCCTCTTCTACATCCGCCTTACTGCCTATTATGAGCTGGGTCCTCTCGTGGAGCGAAGCAGCTTTAACGTCAAGTATCCTCTTGCCCCCGTTTATGGCCATGCCTCCGGCCTGCTCGACGATAAAGGCAAGGGGGTTGGCCTCGTAGAGGAGGCGTAGTTTGCCGCTGGTGGCGCGTTTGTCGGCGGGGTACAGGAATACGCCGCCCTTCAGCAGATTTCTGTGAAAATCAGATACAAGAGAGCCTACGTACCGCGCCTTGTATGAGTCTTCCTTGAGTTTACTTACATAGCTTGTTGTCCAGGGATGCCAGTACTTGGCGTTACCCTCGTTAACGCTGTAAGTCTTTCCCCTCTCAGGTATCTTTATATTCTCATGGGAGAGTATGAACTCGCCTACGCCCGGGTCGAAGGTAAAGCCGTGAACGCCGGCCCCCGTGGTGTAAACGAGCATGGTGCTTGAGCCGTATAATACATATCCCGCGGCTACCTGCTCGGCGCCGGGCCTTAAAAAATCTGTTTCTGCAAAGTCGGGTTTGGGGTAGCACTTGAATATGGAGAATATGGTTCCAACGCTGATGTTTACGTCTATGTTGGAAGAGCCGTCAAGGGGGTCGAAGAGTACGAGATAGTTTCCTCGGGGCAGGGACCTGTCAATCTCGATGACCTCTTCTACCTCTTCCGAGGCCATGGCCGCTACCTGTCCGCCGTAGCTCAGGACTTTTACCATGGTGGAGTTGGCGAACTCGTCGAGTTTCTGCACCTCCTCGCCCTGCACGTTGTCGTAACCGGCCTTTCCGAGGATGTTTATCAGCCCCGCTTTATTCACGGTGTTGGAGATTATCTTTGCGGCTACAACGATGTCTGAGAAGAGGGATGTGAAGTTTCCCGATGATCCGGGTATGTTTCTCTGCTCTTCAAGCAAAAACATGGTAAGGGTCTTTCCTATAGCCATTGGGTCTCCTTTGTCTGCGCCCTCTTCCCGGCGCGGCCGTCACGGTCATCATTGATGGCGGCTTGCGGGGCGTTGAATGATGGCGCCCGGCCCCGGCCCTCGTTGTCTATATTTTCGTACCCCGGTCTGTATTCTGCAAACCTCTCAAGCGCCGGGAAATCTGAAATCCTTCAACTCCTTCAGGGTGAAGAGGCCGGGATACGAATCGTCCTCAAGGAGAATTTTTCGCACATTACCCTGCCAGAGGGAGGCGAAGAGCTCCTTATCTTCCTTCGAGGCCTTACCCTGTAATACCATGGGCATAAGACGGCTCATCCTTGGGTCCTGCGGCAGAACGCCGGGAT
>CAZSAY010000023.1:0-24968 GCA_964605225.1 uncultured Thermodesulfobacteriota bacterium
CTATTTCATTGAAGAGCTTTTCCGATTCGAGCCTTTTGAAGTCGTCGGGGTTAATATACTTCTTGCTCTTTATCTCCTTATTAAGTGAGGCTATTACCTTCTGTTTCTCTTCGATATCAGCCTTCAATTTAACTCGTTCAAGCTCCATCTGATACTGGCTCTCCGTTCCCTGTGAAGCCTCATCGGACACGGAGACGATAGTGTATTTATTCAACAGACCTTCGCGCTTTTTTCTGAGATTTTTCAGTTCTTTGTCCTTCTCTCTCAGTTGCTCCGCAAACTGTCCGCTGCTTTTCCTGGCAATGGTTCTATCTTGATTTTGAATCCAGGTGACCAGTTCCTTGCCGGCCAGGTCAACGATAAGGGTCGCCCTCTTCGGGTGCTTATCCCGTACCTTCAGAACGTAAATATAGGAATCTTTTGTGGCAGTGATATCGATATTTTCTGCAAGTTCGCTGATAGCCGAAAGGAGCGGGTCCTCTTCGATAATACGGCCGTATTGCAGAATCATCTTGGTCTTTGCATAATAATCCATCAGGGAATCTTTCGCCTCGTTGTACCAGCGCTCATACCATGTATCGTAGTAAACCTCCTGATCCTCGTCCATGTGAAGCTTTTTAACTACAGGCTCAAGTATCAAGGGGCTCCGTATCATATCACGCAGTGTTTGGTTGATTACCTTAAATGGCGGGGCGGGCGGGGGGGCGCCAAAGGATTCGGTAGTTTTCTGCCTTAGCAAGCTCGACTCCAGCGGGCGGTAGTACATCGTCGTAGCGGCATCGTACTTTTCTGTAAGAATATAAGTAAGGGCAAGGGATGTTAAGACGGCGGCCAGGCAAAATACCACTATAAACCAGATTTGTTTCTTCAGAATATCTATATACGCAACAAAGTCGATATTAAAAAGATAGCCCCTTTCATCTCTTTTTTCGATATCTGACAACAAGAACCCCTTTGATTAATAATATGGTTTTTTTAATGCAGGCTTACGAGTCATGCATGCCTCGATTGCGCCGGATTTGCCCGGGGCATACGGAAGCGTCCATAAAGGACGGCTACCTGCCCCCTTCCGGCTCAATAGGAGCCTACTCCCTTTATAGCAACCCATATCGTTTTAAGCAAGATTTTTAAGTACAATCCGAAGGAGAGATTCTCCACGTACTCAACGTCCAGCTCGTTGGTCTTGTGAAACGAAAGGGTTCCTCTGCCCATGACCTGTGCAAGCCCCGTAACTCCGGGTTTGACATCCAGCTTCTTTACATGCTCGGGCTTGTAGTTCGGGATATTTTTCGCTATATCCGCCCTCGGCCCGACCAGCGACATATCTCCTTTAATCACATTGATGAAGTTCGGCAACTCATCGAGGCTTGACCTTCTGAGCCAGCGCCCTACGCGCGTGAGTCTGGGATCGCTTCCGAGCTTCGCCTGCTTGCCTTCATCTGCGGCCCCGGGTTCAGAGCCCATAAGGACCTTGATCGGAAGAGAGGCCAACTGCTCTTTTGTAAAATTGTACTTATAGAGTTCGGGAAACCTCTCGGGGGCATCCGAGCACATTGAACGAAACTTGTATAAGGTAAAGGGACGTCCGAACTTGTTCTCCTCTCTGCGTTCCTGGTTATTGCTACGCGAGCCGGTATTCTTTCTGCGGTTGATCCCGACCCGGACATGCTTGAAAATGACTGGTCCCGGCGAATCAATCTTTATAGCTATAGCGATCAATACCATCAGGGGTAGCGTAATGAGCGATATCAGCACGGCCATAACAATCTCAACAGACCTTTTCATCATCCAATTACATGCCCTCGCGTATAACTTCCTCGAATTGACAACTCTGTTAGTCCATATCTCGGTTCGGGTCTCACAGGTATCTCGACTCAACACACGTCAACATCCACGCCGATAGCCTGCCTGGCAAATCAATGCGGGTCCAGAAGGTCTTCGGTCATAAAATTATCGCCCCTTACGAGTATTGCTATGTCCGGCCTGTGCTTGAACTTGGCGGTGTAATGAGTCTTGTTTATCTTACTCAGGAACTGCGAAATCGATTCGTCAAGGGCGAGCAATACGTCCAGAGTCTTCTCGTCATACCATTCATCCGCGGGTATCTCATCGACCATCTTCAAAAGATTCTCGTATATCTTTGAGATCGAGTTGTCAAGATACTTGTTTATATGCCACCAGTAGACCACCCTGGTCTTGTCTATGAACAGCTTCTTTTCATCGGAGTACTTTAGCTTTGTCATCGTTAGATAATCATGGTATTCCACATCATCAAGCAAGTCCATCTTATCGCATATGTCGTATAAATCGGTGCCGGGGTACGGATAAGCAAGGGAAACCCTAAGTCCGTCCGGCATCAGTTTTGCGTTCAATCTCAACGTGCTCAGCATATCCTCTTCCTTTTCGGAGGGGATGGCCATCATGTTATATGTAAACGTCCGAGTATTTGTCTTTCTAACGGCCTTGAGGGCCTTGAACACGACAGAGTCTGGCATTTTCCTGCCGAGAATCTCCTTTCTCACGCTCTCCGAACCGCTTTCCACGCCGAACCTGACAAGGTCGCAGTGGGCCTCTGCAAGGGCCCCGGCGATATCATCGTCCATGAATGCAGCGCTTGTGTTGCAGACGAAGGGCAGGCCAATCTCATCCTTATACCTTTTCAGGAACTCCATGACCCAAGGCTTGTTTATGGTGAACACGTCGTCGTTAAACGAGAAGGCCTTTATTGAGTACTTCTCCTTCAACATCTTAAGCTCGGATATCATATTGTCCACACCGCGTCTCCGGGTGTAATTCAGATCTTTGTAAGTCGTATTAAGATCATTCTTGTACAGCTTGACTACACCGTTATTATGGCAATAAGAACACATAAAAGGGCATCCTCTGCCTGAGACTACATTTGCCCACCCGTTTCTAAGGTCTATTATCTTCTGAAAATCGAATATCTCGGTATCCATTATCGCAACATCGGTCAGGTCTGTGAGAGGCCTAATCTTGTTTTTATAGATCTTCCCGTCCTTCTTGACCCACAGGTTGTGGATGGAGGTGTAATCCTCTCCCTTCTCCATCTTATCGATGAGTTTCACGAGCACGCCATCTCCCTCTCCCACGCAGGCCATATCCACATAGTCGAGGGAGATAATATCCTCGGTATTCAGGGTCGTATGAATCCCGCCGAAGATAATCGGCGTCTGGAAATATTTCTTAAGATGGCTGGCTATCGACTTTACCTCAATTAAGTGATTTGTGCCGAACGAAAAGGCGATGAGATCAGGACCGTACTCCTCCACATCTTTCCGGATCCTCTCCAAGTCAAAGCTATACCCAAGATAATCGTTTATATGTATGCAGGACGTATCGTGGCCGGCGGTCTTGAGCTCCGCCGAAAGAATGGCCACCCCGATGCTAAACCCGATAGGGCATCCGATGTTAGGGAAAATAAATTGTACCTTCATTTCTACACCTCTAAATTTGTTGATCAAAGCTGTAAAAGCTCATATCTATATTGACGACGTTACTGGCATTGAATCCCGGGTGTCGAAAGGCTTACGGCGGTGGTCACCGTGCCAGGGATTTGATGTGGCAGATAAAGCCGGGACTTGCTGTTTTTCTGCAGACAGCGGGTCATCTCGTCGGTTCGGCCTTTTGAGCCGCCCTTTTTTTTTGATGATGCCCGATTACCTCGTCGATCCTTTCGTTCAAGCTCTCCCTGGGATGAAACGTCAGTTCGTCTCTTGCGCGACTGATGTCGGCTATAGAGCACCTGAGTTCTCCCGGATGCTCATCAACATGAACCGGACTAATACTTGAATCTATTTTTTTGCAAAGCAGCCGGGCTATCTCATTTACAGAGGTATCGGTCCCGGTGCCCACGTTGTAGATTCCTCTTTGGACCCTGGATTTCATCGATAAAAGATTAGCCGAGACGATATCGTCTACGTGTATGAAGTCACGGCGTTGTTCACCGTCGCCATAAATCATCGGCTCTTTCCCATCGAGGAGTCGGTTGATAAAAATGGTTATAACCCCGACATATGGGGTAAAGGTCTGTCCGATTCCATAGGTGTTAAAATATCGGAGCACATGACAATCCAAACCGTGGTTTTCTGACGTTTGAAGGCAATATTTTTCGCTTGCGAGCTTGGAGATGCCGTATGGCGATATCGGCCTTTTCGCATAATCCTCGGAGACCCTGACCGGCGAGTCGCAGTCGGCATAAACGGCCATTGACGAAGCAAATACAAACTTTTTAACACCGCTTCCGACACAACACCTCAGGAGATTGACGGTCCCCATGAGATTGGTCTGTACGTCTTCGTAGAAGTTCTCAATGGAGGACCTTATGCTTACACGGGCGGCCTCATGAAAGACTATGTCTGCACCTTCGAGCGCCGCCTCGACGTCGCCCCTGGAGCAGACATCTCCCTGGAAGAACCCGGCACCATGGGGG
This sequence comes from uncultured Thermodesulfobacteriota bacterium, assembly GCA_964605225.1. Lineage (GTDB taxonomy): Bacteria > Desulfobacterota > GWC2-55-46 > GWC2-55-46 > JADFVP01 > JAJRZX01. The sequence continues at coordinate 4,451 of CAZSAY010000023.1, forward strand.
ACGTTTTCTCTTTTCCCCATGGAGAGGTCGTCCAGGACATGCACCTCCAACCCTTCGTTAAGGAGGGCTCGCGCGATACGTGAACCAATAAACCCCGCGCCGCCTGTCACAAGCGCCTTTTTATACATGTGCACCGCCCGCCTTGTTTCCAGTGAATTTTCTGCAATCGACCTGGTAGTTCGGTGTAACGATAAAACGGTCGATATCGTCGTTTGAGTCTACGTCCGTATTGGGAAAGATAACGGTGTTCGTGATTGAAATAGGATGCCGCACCACCACACCCTCACCCAGCACTGAGTTCATAATCTTCGCCTCCGGGTGGATCTCCGCACCGTTACCGATGACAGTATCAGTGCAGGTCCTTCTCAGCTGATGGAGATTGCACTCGAGGACGTCTGCCGGATAGGAGACGTTCATATCCCATTTGACGACCTCCGAGACCCTCACTGGCAGGCCGTCGTTTACCAGTATCTGAATAGTATCCGTAATCTCATATTCATCTCTCATGGCCGTTCTCGGCGTGCGCCTTATGGCATCAAAAACGCTCTGGTCGAAGAGGTATAGGCCACACCCCTTCAGCTTGGTCGTTATATGCCGCGGCTTCTCAATTACCCTTCTTACGCCGTTATCGGAGTCAAGAGTGACGGTAAAGTTTCGCTTGATCGCCTCTGGGTCTTCCTCATGTTTTACGGCAAGCACCGCACTTGCACCGAACTCGGCCATCACATCTTTCATCTTATCCATGCCTTCGTAGACGAAGAAGATATCCCCAAGGGCTAAAAGTATAGGCGAGGATATGTAGGGTTCGAGCTTGCCGACGGCGTGGGCAAGGCCCAGGGTCTCGTTCTGTTCGATGTACCGGATCTTTACCCCCAGTCCTTTACCATCTCCGATCTTCTGGGCAATCTCATAACCAAGGTGCCCTATTACGATGATAATCTCATCTATGCCGATCTCCTTCATCATCTCCACTTGATACTGCAGCAAAGGCTTGTTGCAGACCGGCAGTATGGGCTTGGGATAACGGGTGCTGAAGGGCTCCATTCTTGTCCCCTTGCCTGCCGCCAAGATTACCCCTGTTATTTTGTTCTCGCTCATCTCAATCCTTGCCCCCCTTGATCAGGAGCCGCAAAAAAGTAGAAAATTCTTGTTGCACTCAGTCTGTGCGCTCGGGGCCGAAGTCTCCCCGGCATATGCTCGCGTTACTTGTTTTTCATGTAAGACAAGGAATGCAACCCCATTTTGATAGTCGGCACCAGCTTGGCCTTATTGATTTTAATCTTCTTGTATGCGTAGGTACACTTAAAGATAAGATGGAACAAGCCGTTAGTTGGCACTTTTAGCATAAGCCTGATCAGAAACAAGGGCATGTGAAGGTCGAGAAAGAGTTGCATCAGTTTCTGCAGGTTCAGTATCTCCTTCTCCTTTTTGAGTTTAACTTTTCCTGAGACAAAGAAGGACTCGTGAGCAAAGGCCCCCTCGGCGGAGGGCTTCAGCAGGCCGGCCTCTTTAACATATTCGTCTATTTTCGTGCCCGGATAGGTCTGCAATATCGAACACTGCGCAAAATCGGCGCCGATTTCCTTATTTATGAGAAGGGTCTCCAATGCGTTCTCCAGGGACTCGCCAGGAATACCCAGGATATTGTAAGTCGACAACTTCATGGCGTACTTCTTTATGTAGGCCGAAGCCTCTCTGATCTGCCTGTTCGTAACATTTTTCTGTAGCACTTCCTTGCGCAGGCTCTCATTCCCGCTTTCTATCCCCATCCTTACACAGATACAACCCATCTCTTTTATCAGCCTGACCAACTCTTCGGTTACCTGGGCCGCCTCGGTATTAATGATAAACGGCAAGGCGATCTGTCTTTTGTAGAGTTCCGAAAACTCTCTCAGCCACTGCGGGTAGGTAAAGAACGCATCGTCCAGGAAGTTGAGCTTACGCACGCCATGGACCTTTTTGGCGTAAAGAAGCTCTTCGATTACGTTCTCAGGGCTCCTCCTCCTTAAGTACTTGCCCTTGTTTTTGTAAAGGTCCTTGTATGTGTGGTTGAAGCAATAGCTACAGTTGCGCGGGCACCCCCGCCCGGTAATAACCGGATACATATCTCTATAGTAGGGGACCATATACTTGTATTTGGCATATATCTCAAAATCCGAGAACGGCAACTGGTCCAGATCGTCGATGAAGTGCCTTACCTGCGTCTCATATATCACCCCTGATGCATCCTTAGACCATATGTTTTTTATCCCTTTGATGCTCTTGCGATTTTTGCCCAGGGCTTCGAGCAGTTCGACGAGTGCGAATTCGCCCTCTCCTCTGCAGATATAGTCGATGTTTGGGTTTTCGATTATCTGTGGGAAAAAGGTGGCGTGCGGCCCACCTACGATGATTGGAGTATCGGTTTTCTTCTTCAACTGCGTCGCTGTCTTCAGGACCCAGTCTTCGGACCCGGTGGTACATGAAAAGGCCAACAGGTCCGGGCGACTTTTAATGGCCGCGTCTAAACAATACTTCTCCCCACTTTCAATGAAAAGGTCACACTCATGCCCTTTTTCCTTAAGCACTGCGGATAGAAGTTCCGTGCCGACTTTTATAAAAGAATCATGCTGTAAGAAAACAACTTTCACCAGGTGTCTCCTGCACGCTTATATCCGGGTGTAGAACGTATTAGGCCATTCTCGCTTCACATAGGACAATGCCTTTTTTTCAGTTCTTCACAGGGCAGTAGATGCTCAGCGCTGTATAACATCTACCTGAGAGTTCAGGTTGTACGGGAACGACAATATAAGCTGAATCGGCAGCAACTGGTATATATACTGATCAACAAAGTCGTCCATTTTAGCAATCGTTGTCTTGGAAACATATATAATGTCGTAGGGCCTCAGGGTGATGTCGGGCAGTTCCCCATTGATTACCTTGTTAAGGTTGAGGGAATATACATCCGGCTTATGAGAACCATTGTACCTTAAGAGGACTACATTCTCGAGTTTGGCCGAGTCCAATGCGCCGCCGGCCCTGATTACAGCATCAAGAGCCCTCAGCATCCCTATCTTGTTAATAAGGCCCGGCCTGGCGACCTCTCCTCCGATGTAGACCTTCTCGGCCGCGAACCCTTTAACTATCACCACCAGCTCGGGTGACTCTATTTTAGCATTATATTTACGGACAAGTTCAGACTCGAGTTCCTTCGGCGTGAGGCCGGCCGCCTTAACATCCCCTATCAGTTGCAGTGAGATCTTTCCATCGGGCCTTATCGTGACTTCATCGTTTAACCTGTCCTTGTAAAAGAACGTAACGGCAATTTCGTCTCCCACCCCCAGGACATATGCGGTGGCCATATTTTCGCTCTTGCTGTTTAGGGCCATGACCTCGTCAGCCTGAAGCGGTCCTGGCCCCTCTTTTAGCGCACACCCGAATAATACGGCTATCGCAAAAACACTCAGAATAAATGTCTTTAACGTGTTGCCATGTAAGGCAGTCACTATTTTATTCAAATTATTGAGTTCTCCTTATTAAGAATTAAGAGTTTTTGAGCCTGCCCATGGTCCGGGATAAAACATGGCGCTGAGAGCAAATCATCTATGTACGGCTGGCCTGCTGTCTTACTCAAGCTAACGGTGCGTACAGGCACGCCCCGCTCATATGTCTCATGTTATAGTCAATGCCCATCGTCAATTCTTATAACCCCAATACTTGCAGATCAGTAACTATATCATGGATTATATCATGTACTATGTCGTCTTGGGGTGACCATGTACCTCATTCAATCTACAACAAATTTTATCAACATATCATATATGCCTGTCATTGCATATATAAATTGCAATATTTTGCCATAAAAAAGTCAAAATTACAACCGTAAAGTTATTCACTCAAAGGGGAACGCCATTATGGGATATGAAAAAGCGGCCGGCATGGGGGGCCCTCACCCATGGCGATGAGCCGGAAAGATTTGCCATGGATTAACGGTTGCATGGAGGCGCCCGGAATACTCAGGCGTTGAGATAGTGCATTTCGAAAGCAATGTATGTATGTGTAAAAACTTGACTTTGAGCAAGGACCTGTATTAGAATATGTAAAATAAACAAGGAGATAGGAATGTTCAAGCCTTGTTTCACTACCTTTATACACCTGTGCATCCCGGGCGAGGTGGCGTTCTCCCGGGCCTGAGAAAGGCGGTTGCCATATGTATGATGCGTTCTTCAACCTAAAATCCTGAGCCAGCCGAGGGCTTGCCTGGCAGGAGAGCGTATGCGCCGAAATTTAAGAACTTTGATCAACTTGCGTGTATTCTAACCTATCTGGTCTTTTAAAGGCCTTATTATGCCCCAGACAGGGCGGCACGGACCGGATGACGGTGCCTGAATAAGACCGATTGCAAAACGTAAGGCCAACAGGCCGCCTGCTACTGAGAGCATAAATCCCGGACCTTGCTATTCACCATCTGTGCGGGGCGACGGAGACGGGCCGCTCAGGCACAGACCTCCTTTATGGGGGTTTAAAAGGGAGTTGGCATATTGATGGAAAACCGGTGACAGACGAGGCTGGTAGCCCCCGTCATGAACCAAATTATCACGCCTGCTTGTAATAACTCACTCACAATGCAGTGCCAAACATGCCTCGTGCTTCGCCGATAAGGAGAGGGAGACCGCTGAACTTGCCAGTTTCGTCCGATTCTTTAAAAATACTTCCTTCCGTAGCCATTGTATCGGTTACTCATAACAGGCGTGGCCCGTTGTTGCGCTTACTTTCTCAGATCAGGGATTTGGACTATCCCGGGGAGTTGATCGAGATCTTCTTGCTCGACGGCGCCTCCACGGACGGTACCGTGGAAAGGGTCAAAAAAGACTTTCCCGAAGTCCACCTGACCATAGCCAAAAATAACCTGGGAATTGCGGCCGGATTTAACGCCGGGATCAAGGAGGCGCTGAACTCCGAAAGGGAATTTAAATACATCTGGCTCCTGGACAGCGATGTAGAGGTAGACAGGGATACCCTGATGCCCCTGGTTGAAAAGTCCGAAAGCGAGACTGACATCGCGGTAGCCGGCTCTGCGGTATATGATCCGACTCAACGAGATAAACTGGTAACCGCCGGGCTGTATGTAAGGTGGGAAAAGGCGAACGTAACCTACAACAGGCCCCGGGGAGATGACCGGGAAGGTTCGTTCGACGTGGACCTTATCCCGGCATGCTCGGCCCTTACAAGAGCTGAGGTGTATAAAAAGATAGGCCTCTGGGATGAAAGGTTCTGGCTGTACTGGGGAGACACGGAATGGTGCGCGCGGTCTAAAAAGAGTGGCTACAGGGTCTGCTGCGTGGGCAGGTCCAGGGCGTGGCATCGGAATTGGGCTACCGTCAAAGCAGATTTTTACTTTCCTTTTATCCTCCACGACCGTGTTCGAAGCGCACTGCTCTTTACCCTTCTTTATGGCCGAAAGCATTCCGCCGCCGGTGTACGCAACATGATCTTGAAGAGCTACGTAAAGGCCGCCTTTGAAAATTTAACACTGCGTCCTAATTACATACGCGCCAATGAAGAGGGGGTTAATGACTTTTTGAGGGGATTTTTTCTGGAAAAGGACTTTTCTTCATGGTTTGATATCTCAAAATTAGATAAAATTGACGATATCTGCCGGGCACTCAAGGGAAAGATACCGGACAACCCGCGTATCATCCTTAATCAGGTAGATGGGGCGCTCGGGAAGGAGGAGATCAAGGAGGTCTTTCAAAAATACTTCGAGAGGATCAGATGGGAAGAGATACCGGTGAAGAAAAATAGCGGTGATGCGGATCTGTTAAGTGATTATAGTGAGTATATACTATATCATCTACCGAGATTGCTCTTTTATCTATTGACCTTTTTCAAGAGAAGGGACCTTATCGTATCCCCGGTGTATACCCCGTATATATACAATGTCGCCGCCGCAAGGCACACGCTTCTCTTAAACGATTCGCTCTGCGGCTACCTGAGGGAGGACAGGATATCAAGGGGGCTTATGAATTTCTTCAGGATTCTGATGAAGGGGCTTAAGGTCTCTTTTTTTGACCTGCCGCGGGCATTGAAGAACGGGAGCATACTCAAAAGCGATACTTCAAGCGAATAATGAGTGAACCGGCAGGAAAGCCCGGGGGGATGCAGGAAAAGGGCTCAGATGCACTCTCGGCGGAAGACCCCTTGCATATGATGTATATGAAGCGGCCCGGTGAGCCCTCGTTGATGCCCGTGCCTGATCTCACGGACAAAGGCGGATTGGCCGGCGTTCTATTTGCCCTGACGCTTCACTTTAATCCATCATCTCTTTTTATGGCTGGTCTGGAACCTCCGGAGCAGAGAAGGGGAAACAGGTTCATGCCAGCCATACTCCTTGACTTTATAAGAGTTACAAATTCAGACAAATTCGAGCAGGTGTTATGAGCGTTATCAGGGGATTAAAACCGTCATTTCTTATCAAATACAGCATCGTCGCCTTTTCAGGTTCATTGGTTTCTCTTGTGGTTTGGAGAATACTGAAGCTGGAATTTCGTTACGGCCTCGCCGTTGTCGGCGGACTCATCGTGATCTCCGCATGCATGGCGTTGATAAGCAGAATAGAGGACATCCTTATTTACGGACTGATCTTCAACGTACCATTTGCCCGGTTCGGAAAATGGTTGGGTTCTTATACGGACGTATTGGTCGTAGTTCCAGGGGTGAGTATGGGGCTCACGGAGCTCTTTATCATAAGCGCCTATATGGTCTGGTTCGCTCAGATTTTCATTACAAGGAAGGAACCTCTCCCCAGATTGAAAAACCCCGATTACTTCATAGTCCTTTTGCTGATTACTCAGGTAATATCATTGATCCCGGCCAACATAAAGATAGTGGGCGTCTATGACATCATATACAACGTCAAACATGTGCTGATCTATTTTTATCTTGTCAACAAGCTCAAGCGCAAGCACCTCAAATGGATAGTCATCATCCTCTTGTCCGCAATCATGATAGAGGGCTCCATCGCCTCATACGAAAGGTTGACCGGCAACGTAGGCATAGGCCACTCCAAGGGGAATGTCGAAGATGTCAATTTTGCGAATCAATATGACGTGCCCGGGCTCGAAGGTACGATAAGGGCCGAGGGGACGACAAAAGACGCCCATGCCCTGGGGCTGTATCTGGTCATGCTCTTGCCCGTGCCCTTTGTCCTGTCGCTGATGAGGTATTTAAAACCGGGCCCCAAGCTGGCCTTTTATGGCGCGTTGATTGTGGGGCTTTTGGCGCTCCTGCTCACGTTCACACGAGCCGGCTGGCTCGCCTTTGCTATTTCATCGGCCTTTGCTTTGTGGGTCATAATTTTTTCATGGAAGAGGGGGCGAACCATCTTATATATCGTTATGGTTGTAATAGTCGTGAGCCTCGCATACCCGCAGGCATATACTAAGGTCTACGAACGTTTTTCCGGTGCCCCTTCCGAGATAATGTCTAGGCGTTACGAGATGGCCATGACCGGCTTAAGCGTATGGCGCCATAATTTCCTGTTCGGATGCGGAGCCGGCAATTATGTGAGCTGCATGGACAACTCGGACGTGACACGTTATGAGGACTCCGGCCTGCCGGTGCATGTCCTGCCTCTTTTTATAGCATCAGAGATCGGCGTCTTCGGCTTAATCGCGTACTACAGTATCATCGCCGTAGCCATACTCCGCTGCTTGAAGATGCTTAAATGCGATGACCTGCTGATAAGGGGGCTTGCCCTTGCAATACTGACGGCTTTTATCGGGTATCTCATCGACGGGTTCAGCAGCCCTCTTGGGCGGGAGCTTGTTCCATATTATATGCTATGGATATATATTTCGCTCAGCATGTCGTTTAAGCGCATGTTGCAGGAGCACGAAAATGAGCCAGAGCCACTCGTTCAAGAATGAATTTTTTGCCCTGCGGTGAATCCCAATCATGAATAAAAATTTAAAAATCAGCATCGTAATAGCGACGTTCAACCGTGCGGATATAATACCGATTACGCTTAGACATCTGTCCGAACAATCACTGGCACCCTCTGATTTCGAGGTGATCATGGTAGATGACGGCTCCACGGACGGCACGGAAAAGGTCGTTCAGTCTTTACAGGAGAAGGCCCAGTACCGCCTTAAGTATCTCAGGCACCCTAATAAGGGCATCTGTTACACTCAAAACCGGGGCATCAGAGCCGCCCGCGCCCCCGTTGTGTGCCTGATTGCCGACGATATCTTCCTGTCGCGCGGCGCGCTCGAGGCGCACCTCGAGTCTCACAGGCGAAACCCGGAGCCCAACGTCGCCATACTCGGCAGGGTCATGCAATCTTCGGAACTCGCCGGGGTCTCCGTCTTTCTGAGAAAATGGGACCCCTTCAAATTCAGGCAGCTGAAGAACTATGCTGAGCTACCATATTATATGTTCTGGGCCTGCAATATCTCATTCAAGAGAAATTTCATGATTGAGAACGGGATGTTCAGCGAAACCCTTGTAACGGGCGGCGGGAATGCCCACGAGGATGTGGAGCTCGGTTATCGTCTCTCAAAGAATGGGCTTCGTATTCTTTATAACAAAGACGCGTGTGCCGAGCATTATCACCTTCAGACGCTTGAACAGATCATCGAGAAGGCCCACCAGCGGGGGCACACTTGGGCGAAGTTTCGAAGCTACGTAAACGAGCCGGAGATCACGGTCAGGTACAAAGTCCTCTCTATCCATACCCTGAAGGATTATGTTTATACTTTCACCCACCCCAACAACCTTATCGGCTCCGAGAGGCACCCGGCCTTGCTCTTATTGCACCATGCGGTATTTGCGCTTCTGTTCAACGCTATAACGGTGCCTTATCTCTGGCGTCCCCTCATGGACAAGGCCGAAGACAATCCGGTAGCAGAGCACATGATGCACAGGGAGATCTACCGCGGTGTCATCGCATATTATTTCTTCAAGACGGTATCCGCCGACCGCAAGAAATCACCAAGAACACAAGAGCGTGGAAAAGAGGCCCTTCGGTGAGAGTGAGTGTTGAAATTTCCACGTACAACAGAAGGGAAATGCTCCGGTCCGTGCTTGAAAGGCTGGCCCGGCAGACCTACCCCTTCGGGCAATTCGAGGTTCTCATATCCGATGACGGGTCGACGGATGACACGACTGAGATGGTCGCAGCGATGAAGAAGTCCATGCCCTATGCCATCCGTTATTTTAGACATAACAAGAGAAATATCGGCGTAACGCATAACCTCGGCATAAAAGAGGCCAGAGGCGAGATAGTTCTGATGCTGGCTAACGACATACTGGCCGAGCCTCGGCTCCTCGAAGAGCATATGCGCAGCCATGAGGAAAACCCCGACTCGCGGGTTGTGGTCGTCGGGGCGTTAAGGCAGTCCCCGGAGCTTACAAAGACAGCCTTTCAACGGGGCTGGAATGTAGTCATCAATACATTGTTTGCGGGAAATCTGAAGAAGATGGGATGCCCTGATTTCCTGGTCAGCAACCTGTCATTCAAAAAGGACTTCATGATCTCAGAGGGGATGTTCCGCGAATGGCCGGCGGGGTCCCATGAGGACCTGGAGCTTCGCTACCGGCTTATGCAGAATGGTATGAAGCTCGTTAAGAACCCAGAGGCATTGGGATACCATCACCATGAGGAAGACATCGCGTCTATCTCGGCCCGGGCGTATATGCACGGCTTTAATTGGCATTACTTCGAAGAAAACGTCCCCGATCTCTGGATTCGTTCCAAATCTGGAAATATAAGGTTATCCGACGGGAAAGGGCTGTACATAAAGGCGCTTGTCAAAAAAGTGCTCCAGAGGGTTCTTCTAAATCATATAACAATCTCCTATTTATTGAACTCTCTTGCAAAGGCCGCCGAGCACCTCTCTTTTATTGAGTTTATGATGCCTTTTCTTATCGCCAAGATTTCTTCTTATAACTTTCAAAGAGGGCTCAGGGACTATAAAAAGAAGCCTGATAGTACTTACCTATGAATTTCAAACGCTCCACTTGCTTCTAAACAGTTCCAGCCGGTGCCCCCTTTGCCATAAAGGGCACATTTGACGGTGCTGGCAGGGGTTCTCGTGCCGTGGGCAGGTAATGCCGCTTCAGGGGCCGCCGAAAGGCAGCAAAGAGAGAAAAATAGAGGCCATGGTTATGCCAAGGGATGCTTCGACAGAGGGACCCAATAACAACGAAGGGCACGAACAAGAGCTCGTCAGAGTGGCTCATGGGGCCGGTGTGATCTTTGCCGGAAAGATCCTGGGCGGTGCGCTTCAGTATATCTACATAATAGTAATCGCAAGAATATTGGGGGTCAAGACCTTCGGGCTGTTCATGCTGGGCACGGCGATTATCAACTTTACCGGTATCATAGGCAGGCTTGGCCTGGAGAACGGGGTGATAAGGTTTATTCCCCTCTATGAAGGAGAAGGAGACAGGGGGCGGATCAAGGGTACTATCATTCAGTCCTTTAAGTACTCATTTATCGCGAGCGTTGTCATGGCCGCAGTTCTGTTTTTTGCGGCAGGGCCTCTGTCGACAAGGCTTTTTCACAAGCCCGGACTCGAAGGTATAATACAGGCCTTTTCGATCTCCATACCCTTCTTTACGATAATGATGATAGCCCTGGCCTCTACACAAGGATTCAAGATAATGAAGTACACGGTATACAGCCGCAATCTTCTCTGGCCTGTATCCAACCTGCTTTTAATGACAATCTTTTTCTTCCTCGGCTTCAGGCTCTACGGCGCCGTGGTAGCTTATATAATAACCGTCGTCTTCGCAGCCATACTATCGTTATATTTTCTCTTTAAGACCTTCTCGGACATAAGGAGCACAAAGGCCATCTCGGAAAACTCCGCGCTATTCAGGTTTTCTCTCCCTTTGTTATTTGTACTTTTTATGAATTTCGCAATGCTATGGACCGACACATTGATGTTGGGCTTTTTTGCGCTATCAAAGGATGTAGGAATATATAACGCGGCCATGAAGACGGCCATGCAGACTAGCATAATCCTTGTCTCTTTTAATTCTATCTTCGCTCCAGTGCTTTCGGATCTGTACAACAAGGGGGAGATGGAAAAATTAGAAAAGTTGTATAAGGTTGTTACCAAGTGGATTTATTCGGCAAGCTTCCCCGTGTTCCTCCTGCTCTTGCTACTATCAAATGAATTAATGTTGTTGTTCGGACACGACTTCGGTGCAGGCCGGACCCCGCTCATAATACTCGCCCTGGCACAGCTTGTAAATGCAGGCGTGGGCCCCGTTGGGGTAATCCTCGTTATGTCCGGCAAGCAGAACATCATGATGTATAACACCGCCGCCATCTCCATCCTGAACATTTCGCTAAATTGGTTTCTGATCCCCATCTACGGCATCACCGGCGCGGCCCTGGCGACCGGTATATCCACCGTCGCCCTGAATATCGTGATGCTCCTGGAGGTCTATCTGATATTCGGGATTCACCCACACAGCAAGAAGTTTATCAAACCAAGCGTGATCGGCATAATTGCCTACGGGGTGCTGTTGTTCATTATCAACATGCTGGGCGATATTGATATCAGGGCCAAGTTGCTGATCGTTACACCATTGTTCCTGGCCGTCTTTGTATCGATGATATACGCTTGGGGTATCGACGATGAAGACAGATATGTCTTAAGCGTCTTCAAAGGTAGATTCCGGAAATCTTCTGCCCTTTGACATCCCTGCCTTAATCTCCGCTCATCTGGCCGTAAAGGATCGGAAAGGCCCATGCCAAGAGCGTCTCAGGGTGTTTTTGACGGGATTTTCGTATTTTACAGATGGTTCGTGGTCTGCCCTTATGCCGGATGGCCGGCGTCTGTTCAGCGAAAGCACTGGTATAATAAAAACCATCGCCTCACGGCTCTGCCTCGCCGCCCCCTTATGCCCGGCCGCGGACGGAGGACTCTGCACAGGCACTCAGGGAGGTTATTAAGAGCTTTCCAAAGGGGCTTAATTTTGATAAAATAGAAAGCTGGTGCCGAGGGCCGGACCGATGATTCGTATCCGGCTCGAATGGAGGTTTGGCCGATACGAAGACCCTTTGGCCGCCTTGGTAGCGCTTTATCGAAGGCGAATGATATCAAGATGGACATGAAACTTATTATCCTGGGCCTCGACGGCCTAAGCTGGCACGTACTGAATGAATTTATCAAGGACCTGCCGAATCTTAGCAAGCTTAAGGAGTCCGGGGCCTGGGCAAACCTTAAGACCGTCAACCCTCCCGTTACCGCGCCCGCCTGGGTCAGCTTTCAGACGGCGCAGGACATAGGCAATCACGGCTTTACGTCCTTTGAGGCCTACGATGATAAATTCAATCCCATCATAAGAGACGGCAGGACCTTAAACAGCATCACCTACTATGAAATACTCGAAAAGGTCGGCTACAAACAGCTGATATTCAATCTGCCCTATTCCAATCCGGCCCGTATAGCCGGGGACGTCATTCACAGCTGGCTCGTCTACAAGGCCGACCCACGCGAGATGGTCCATCCGCCCTCTCTATATGACGAGCTTGAGAACTTAAAGAACCATTTCAACATCCCCAAGCTTGCTCCGGAGCACAAGGAAAAATTTTTCAAACAGTTTGTTGAAATAGCCAGGGGAAGGTTTGACCTCCTCAAGGAGGCTATAAGCAAGAAGGACTATGACGCTGTTTTCTGCCTCGTAGGCGAAACGGACGTCCTTCAGCATGCCGCCTATCCGGACATCATCAACGGCGCCGGCCACAGCCATGGCAGGAGCGCAATGGCACAGGTCCTTAAGGTTATCGATGATTTTATCGGCTGGCTCTTCGATCAGGGGTTCAACGGTAATATTGTATTGATGAGTGACCACGGCTTTCAGAACTTTAAGGGTGCATTTTACACGAACCAGTGGCTTGAAAAGATGGATTACCTCGCATTTTCAAGCACCGGCAAGCCCATTAAGGACGCCCAGGGGCCAAAGGCCAACCTCAACGTCGGGCGCCTTATTTCGCTCCTTAGAAAGCAACCCAAAATCTTTAATTTGGTGAAATGGGTCTACTCCCGTTTTCTCACTAACCTTATCTCCGTCGATTACAGTGACGTTATCGACTTGGACAAGACCGTCGCATTCATGCCTTCTTCGGCGGAGATGATGATCCATCTCCGCACTCAGGGGCGGATGCCTCAACAAGAAGCCGAGGGGCTTGCGGCAAGGATCATAGAAGAAATCAACGGGCTTGGCCTTCCTGTCAAGGCCATGTCGTCGAGGGACGCCTTCAGGGGAAGAAAGTGTATAGAGAGCATCCCGCCCATCGTTCTGTATTCCGAAAACGTACGCTTCAAGAGGGGGGTAGGAGCAAGCCCGTACTGTCCGGATGAGAACAATTTCTGGCATTCCCACTGGGGAATATTCCTCGGGCACGGGCCGCATTTCAGGGAAGGGCACAAGATCGAGAAGATGCATATTACGGACGCGATCCCCACGACCTTTGCGGCACTGGGGATCCCGCTGAGCGATACTTTCGACGGCACCGTGAAGCAGGAGGCGTTAAAGTCCTCATATACGGAGACGATAAAGAGATACGACTGGTCGCATACCGACGGCGACCGTATGGATAAAAAGGAAGAAGAGAAGATCGTCGGAAGGCTCAAGGATTTAGGGTATTTGTAGGGAAGATATCGTCATGAACGAATCAAAGGTATCGGTACTTATCGTCAGCTTCAACTCCTGGGATTTACTGGATGTATGCCTGCGTTCTGTGCTGACCTCAGGCCATAACACCGGAGAGATACTGGTAGTTGATAACGCCTCTGTGGACGAAACACCGGAGAAGCTCCGGGCGGCGTATCCTGAGGTCCGATTGGTGGAGAACGACGACAACATCGGGCACACCCGGGCCGTGAACCAGGGATTGAGGCTCTTGTCGGGCGAGTACATCCTGCTGCTTGATGCGGATACCGATTTAAGGAGCGATGCCATTGCGGTCATGGTAGATTTTCTCGATAAAAATCCAGAGGTATGCATGGCGGCGCCGAGGATCCTCAACTCCGACGGGACCATTCAGGAGACCACCAGAAAATTCCCTTCGATGCTAAACGGCATATTCGGCCGCCAGAGCCTGCTCACCAGGCTCTTCCCTAACAATTCTATCTCTCAACGCTACCTTGCGCTCGATACCCACGACATGACGACACCTTTCCCGGCTGAACATGTGTCTTCCGCCTGCATGCTGTTCCGTAGATCCATTATCAAGCTCATAGGGGAATGGGACGAAGGTTTTGTCGGATACTGGAACGATGCCGACTGGTGTATACGGATTTACAAAGCGGGTGAGCATATTTACTGCGTCCCCAGGGCGATAATAGTACATAACGAGAGAAATAGCCGATATCTTAAGAAGAGTCCGTACAGGATTAAGTTGTTTCATGCCGGCGCATACCGGTTTTACCGTCTGCACTACACGTTAGGGGCATGGGACCCTCGCAGCCTCTTTTCCGCGTTGATGCTGACCGCAAGGGCGGCCCTGCTCCTGATTTTGAATATGTTTAAGAAATCCCAGTCTCGAAATAATGACCCTCTGTCGAGGTGAACTCATCGGCCGGCCTGCAGGGGAGGTGCGCCGACTGGCTCTAACAGGAGATAACGTAGGCACATGAAAGTAATCTTACTCGGCTTTGACGGTATGACTCTGAACATCCTCAAGCCTTATATAAAGGCCGGTGTAATGCCTAACTTCGCTAAGGTGCTTGAAGAAGGTTCCTACGGAATATTGCGCTCTACGATCCCTCCGATTACGGGACCGGGCTGGACGTCAATGTTCACCGGAAAGAACCCCGGCAGACACGGCGTCTTCGAGTTCTTCAGGAGGAACGGCTACAAGAAGGAGCTCTTGACAAGGAGTGCTTCTCCAGGGGCCGAACCCTTCTGGAATATCCTCAGCAAAGAAGGAAAGAGGATGCTCATTGCGAACGTGCCCTTCACTTACCCTCCAGACAACATCAACGGCATCATCTACTCCGGGCTGATGACGCCGGGCACGGACTCGGCGTTTACCTCTCCTCCCCAGGTCAAGGAGGAGATACTCGGACTGATCCCCGACTACCGGGTAAATGTGGACGAAAAGCTCACCTTGTATTCGCAGGACAAGGACTCGTTATTGAAGCAGGTGACAAAGATTACGGAAGATACCAGGACCCTTATGAATCACTTCATGAACAAGGACGACTGGGAGGTCTCTTTCATCACCTTTACGGGAAGTGACGTACTGCAGCACTTCTGGTGGGACGAGATAGTAGCGATGCATCCGGGGTGCGTTGAAATATACAAGATGCTGGATGACAGTTTAGGCGACATGCTGAAGAGGATGGATGACGAGACCGTATTGCTGATCGCGTCCGACCACGGCTTTGCGGGTGTAAAGAAGGCATTTCACATCAATAACTTTCTCAGTCAAATAGGACTGCTGCATTTTCGCAGGGGCGGGGTCAACGATGCATCTCACAAGGCGAATCTCTTGGGTTTAGTCGTCTCGCGAGCCCTCAGGTTTTCCAAGTTCTTAGATGTCAAAAAAAATCTTCCCGGCCCGCTGGTGAATTACATCAAGCGCATTCTGCCCTTAAAACAGGTCCTTGAAGAGAATGTCGACTGGGAAAAGACAAAGGCCTTCGCCATGGCCCCTTACGGGAGCATAGCCGTTAACATGAAAGGAAGGGAGCCGAAAGGAATTGTCGAGAGGGAAGACGTGCCCGAGTTGTTCGAGCAGCTCAAAAAAGAGCTCCTCTTGATAAAGGACGACGATACCGGCAAGGGCATCATCAAGGAGGTCTTAAGAGGCGACCAATTGTATTTATCGAATAGTTACGACGACATGCCGGATTTTTTGGTTGTAATGAACGACGGCTATTCTATCAACATAAGACTCGGCCAGGGCCTGCTTGCGGATGAGAACATGCTCGAAAGCAGAAAGGTATCCGGGGACCATAATATAAACGGAATGTTCGCGGCTTACGGGAATATCATCAAGAGGGAGCGCCTTGATGCCGAAATTTACGATATCATGCCGACCATACTATATCTTATGGGGGCGGCAATCCCCGAGGACACGGACGGACGGGTCTTAACCGAAATATTGGATGATGAGTTCGTCAGAAAAAACGAGATAAGATTTGAAAAGGCCGTAGATGCAAAGCACTCGGAGGCAAACGCCTTAAGCGATGAGGAGGCCAAAATTATAGAAGAATCCCTTAAGAACCTTGGCTATATGGACTGATTACCTGCGTTGAATGGGAGTGAAGGCGCGGCCGGGTTCAAGGAAGACATGCCTCGTGACGCACTCCGGTCCGGCCGATGAAAGGGAAAGAAATACTGCGTTCCTCTCACGAAAGAGCTCTACGGCGAGATCCTTCCCGCCCCACTGAAAGATTCAGAGCTTTACCCCCGTAGCCACAAGAAAACCCCAAAAGTTAAACCTTCCGCCGCTTAATGGATACAGAGACTTGAGCAGTGATTTATATGAGCTGTGAATGATTTTCAATGTGACTTTCAAGGGCGACGGCGTGTAATTGGTGATGAAGTGTGTCCTGCTTCGGGCGAATTCCGATTTCTTGAGGGCCGCCATGATGGTTCCTGGAGCCCGGTGATCGTAATGATCGAAAGGGACACATGAAAAAACCCTTCACCCTGTATTTCTGCCCCTATCCGTTTGACAAACACGATTGTTTTGCCCCTCCCGAGACATGCCCCCCCTGTGCCGGGGGATCGCATGTCTGAAGTGTCGGTTGTAAAGGCAGTGCCTGGTTGGCCTATGGGCATCGCCTGACCTTTCCCTATGGGCGGATAGCGTGCGGCCACTCCCTGGGGATATACTCGCGCAATACGTCCTGCCACCTCTGTTGCATGTTCATTCCGAGCGCGTTCAGCTTTACGTTGATCATGGCCTCCGATGCCGGACGCGGCGCGAAGTACTCTTCATCGAACATCTTCGAATCCGTCGCTTCGAGCCGGATGTCGGTGCGGTTGCAGACCTGGAGGATCTCTTTGGCCACGTCGTAGCGGGTCCCCACGCCTCCGCTGCATACCATGTGGTATGTCCCGTAGTGCGTCGTGTCCGCCATTGCGAGCATGTTTCTGGCGAAGTCGCGAGTGTAGCCCGGAACCCCCTGTTTGTCCGTGACCGCGTAGATCACTTCCCTGTTATCGAGTATCTGGTGGAGGATCTTGGCCGTGTACTTCTTGTCCTTCTTGGGTCCCGCGCCCATCATCCAACCCGCACGGAATATGAAGTGTTTTTCACAGGTCGTTCTGACGTGGTGCTCCGCCTCGAGCTTGTGATGGCCGTAGGACATGGTCGGGCTCGTCAGAGAAGCCTCCGTATAGGGCTCCTTGGTCTCCCCGTGGAAGACTGCCGCTGTGCTGATAAAGACCATAGTGGCGTCATGTTCCTTTGCCAGGAGGGATATATCTCGGGTAGCCCGCGTGTTTGTCTCCCATGAATGGTAAGGTTCGGACTCGCAGACCTCGCAGTCGGTCTCGGCGGCGAGGTGCAGCACAAGATCGGGTTTGACCTCCTTGAAGACTGTGGAGAGCCGGTCGCTGTCGCGCACGTCGAGATGCTCCAGCCATGGTTCTGTCAACTCCTTGTCGCTGGCGTATACCGCAGGGTACTTCTCCTTTGCGAACGGATAGGTATAGTTGCCAAGCATCCCCCCGCAACCGGTTATCAGTACGCTCTTGTGGCGATTCTCCTTCGTCATACCTCATACCTCCAAATAGTGGTTAACTTCCGTGTTGTGACAGTCATATTTCGCAGTATACAATAGCTTATCTCTTACCTGACCAGTCGCGAGGCATCGCAACGGCCCCAGGTAAATTCAATATCACCCTTGGAATGGTTGTGTAGTTATAGAGCGAGGAAGCCCATGGCCTTGCATAGGGATGATAATAGGCTTATACGGTTAAGATAATCCGCTTCTTTTATTCTAACGAAAAAAACAGGGCGATGCAATACTATTTCCAACTTATCGGCCGGCTCGGACCGAACTTTAACATATTCGGAGAAAGGGCTGGTGCGCCGGAGATCAATCGACTATTCTTTCCCTCGTGCTGAAAAGCTGGAATAGCTCGGGATAATACTTCAAGTCCTCCTGCGGTATTACGATTCCGCCGTAGGTGTTTTGCTCATCGTAATCACCCTGTCCGCCCTTCTCAAGGTTATCGTCGATATGCTTGACCAGGATGAGGTGCCCCTTTTTGTCCCTCTTTAGTACTCCCTTCGTAATATCCTCGAATTCAAATATATGTATACCGTCGTGATGCCCCTCCGGATCGCGCAGATTCGACAATCTGCCGGAAGGGCTTGCGAACAGGAATATCCTGCCCTTTTCCCTTACCAGGCTCGAGGCCGTAAAGGTCAGGTAACCGAAATGCTTTGCGTCTTTGCTATCGAGCAATGTCCCGACATACCTCCACGTCCTTCCATGATCACCGGAAGACAACAGGACTATCTTTTTTTCATTCCATTTTCCACGGCCCGAAGGCGTTGCGTTTCCTTCCAGGCTCAGATATAGAGTCCCGTCCTTGTAAAGGGAGCCCAGCTCATAGAAAAAGACGAAGTTTTTCAGGTCGGGATTCAGGCTGGCCAGGTCCACTCCCTTGTCCCTGAAGTTTCCCATACCGAATACGGGGATCTCCTCGGACCATTTTCCTTGCGGATCAGAGGCATATTTATACGCTATCCACGAATTGACCCACGTATGCTTTTTGTTTTTTGATATCGGGCCCTTGGCTCTGAAATATTTAAACCAGAATACCTTCCATTCCCTTCCCTTGTCGCCGGGGTCATAGACGATGGTGCTGGTCTCGTGAACCCAGTTACCCTTGACCCTGTCGACGGTATCCGGCAAGGCAGGGTTGATTACTTTGACGAACTTCCATGTCTTGCCATTGTCGACGGACTTTGCGAGGTTAGTCGTCATGAGGCTGTTTTTAACGTCTACGGACGTATACACAAGCCACCCGACCCCATCGGGACCGTACTCCATGGCGGGGTCGCCGAAGCCTCCCGTCTTGACCTTACCCTTTATTATTTTAATCTTCTCATATGGGCCGGCGGGCGGCGACGCTATCACGCCTTTGCTTTTTTCAGCCCCCCACTTTCCGCTTTTTATGCTCTCCAGCGTACGAAAGGCCTCCTTAATAAGCCTGTCCGCCTCCTCGACCTTCTTCTGCTTCATGAGCGGGGGGACCTGCTTCATGATAATTATGACCGGGATAGGGTCCTTTCCGGAAACCTTGAGCTTTCGCGCCTCCTTTTGAAGCCTCTTTAAATCTCTCCTGATCCTAAGGGGGTTGGGCTTTGAGCCCGAGACCTTTTGGACCGGTGGGCCGGCCCCCATCGCAAATACCGTAAGGCCTCCGGAGTTTGCAGGAACGGAGCACAGAAGGATAGCGCATATGGAGGAGATTAAGGTAAATACTGTTTTAAGGCGTGCAGGCATATAGGTTTCCCTTTGTTTCGAACGGTATCCACCGAACGGTGAGTATCGAGCTGTCCTTGTCAAAAAAAACAACGATGATACCGGCCGCCGCCCCATATTACGAAGTCGCCGCCGTTTTCGAGTCAAAAACCCCTGGTCTTTTCCTCGGGGAGGAATGTATCCTCGGAGAACTATGGAGAACTATATGCGAAACCTTCCGGTCTCGCCTGCAAGGATTGAAAAGGTGCGCCCCTCGCTTATCGGCTTGTTCAATCTACTTGAATCCTTCGCTTTATGGTTCATCCACTTAACGGACAGCCCTTTCAACAGGGCGTCTTTTGCAGGTCTCTGAGGCTGGCCATATCCGAGACATTAGGCCTCATCCAGTCGCTATACCCGGAGAAGCCAACCGGTGCAGTTGGTATCAATAGTCTTTATGTTGTTGAACTCAACGTCCATGGGCGATTCATGCGGGCTTCAAGTAGATTATATTGTATCGTACCTTAAGCCCCTTCTCATTGTCAAGACAGAAAAGAGGGTTGAATTTGGTGTAAAGGTGCCGGCCCTGGTTTAGTTGCTGGAGAGTTTTCCTAAGCCTCCTATCCTTGTAATAGACCTCCTGAAGAGTCTGGTATCCGAGAGACTCATGAATCCTACCGGTAGTGTAAAAGTGGAAGTATATCTCAAGAGAACGCCTGGCCTCGGCCACGCTCCCGGGGCTCCCGCCTTTTTAAATGTAGTGACTGGAGCACAAAATAAATGTCACGGCAAACGCCGTAGCCCATTGATTTTTATGGTAGCGGGGAGGGGATTAAGGACTTATTTTAGCCCTGTAACGGTACGGATTTATCTGGTTCCGTAAGTATCTTTTGGTGGGCAGTGCCCACCCTACGCAACTATCTGGATTTCTTTGGTTTCGCGACAATGGATTCATTGGATACCTTAGTGCCGTGCTTCCTGAAAGATAGTCGCTGTTCATGTTTTTACCCGTTAATGCGGATTGCATAAAGTGCAGTAGTCAGTATTTGTGTTGACAGTTTGTCTTCCGGTTAAGCCCTGTCAGT
>CAZSAY010000024.1:0-23849 GCA_964605225.1 uncultured Thermodesulfobacteriota bacterium
TGATAGAAAAATTATACCATGGGGGCTAAAGAGAATAAATCAGAGCTTCCTTAGTAAAAGACTTCAAGAAAGGATTCTGAATATGAGAAGGTTACGGTTATCCTTAATGTTCCTATTCTTCATCTCAACCCTGATCATCTCAGAGAGGGCATACGCGGCAAAGTCAAAGATTGGGATTCTCGTCTTTCCGGGTTTTCTCACAAGCGATGTTACCGCCCCGATAGAGGTTTTTGGAGCGGCCTCAAAAAAAGCGTGGTTCTCGTCGTACGAGGTTCTGATTATCTCCGCCACGAAAGATAAAGAAGTTATCTCCGAAGAGGGCCTTCGAGTATTCGCAGACAAGACCATATATGATAGCCTCACACTTGATGTCCTGATTGTACCAAGCGCCTATGATATGAGGCCTTTTTTAAAAAACAAAAAACTTATAGAATTTATCAGGACTCAGAACACATCGGCATCGTGGATGGCAAGCAACTGCTCCGGCGCCTTTTTGCTTGCCGAGGCCGGAGTGCTAAAGGGTAAAAGTGCAACGACCTGGGCCGGAGGAGAAGGCGGGCTCCAGAAAGCCTATCCCGATGTCAAGGTTCAGTTTGACAGGAATGTGGTTGTAGATAAAAACGTAATTACCTCCAACGGAGGCCCTGTCAGTTACGAAGCCGCCTTTATTTTACTTGCAAAATTAAGCTCAAAAAAATTCGCAGATGAAATCTCCGAGCTCATCCAGTTTAATCGCTTAGAGAGGGCCTTCAAAAAATAGTCTCATGCGCTTCCCAGATATTTCATTCTCTCCCTTTCATAACAAATTTTAAATAATACCCGGCCATTTTTTGAACCTTAACTGATGTGGCCTTACGAAACAAACGCTATGGTTGAACCCTTAAAAAACCTCTACAATAATGAACTCATTTTCTCGCTCTCCGCTGAGATTAAAGGGGTCTATAATAATTTTGATTGCGTGGGTTTTCAGAGGACCATTTTTTCTGAAGGCTGGGAGAAAAAAGAACTTAAAGAAAGGATGAGGTTCATAGCCCGCACTTTGTCGGATTTTCTACCCGATGAGTACGAGGATGCAATCAGTATCCTAATCCCTGCATCAAGGGCTTTTATCGGTTTTGAATATATGTTTTTTCCAGATTTTGTTGAGCTATACGGAATTGATGACTTCGAGCTCTCCATGAAGGCCCTGGAACATTTCACAAAATACTCAAGCTCAGAGTTTGCCGTAAGAGCTTTTATAAAAAAATACCCCTCCAGAACCATGGCACAGATGGAAACCTGGGCGGAATCTGAAAATGAACATCTTCGAAGACTCGCCTCTGAAGGGTGCCGGCCGCGCCTGCCCTGGGCGATGGCCCTGCCGGAGTTCAAAAAAAACCCGGCCCCGGTTCTTAAAATAATAAAAAAATTAAAAGACGACGAGAGTGAGTACGTACGGCGAAGCGCGGCAAACAACCTCAACGATATATCTAAAGACAACCCCCTTATTGTAATAAATCTCGCGAAAAAATGGATAGGTAAAAAAAAGAAACGAGACCGTTTCTTAAAACACGCATGCCGTTCACTCTTAAAAAGCGGGAACCCCAGGGCCTTAAAAATATTCGGCCTCACAAGGGCCGCCCATGTAAGGGTTGAAGAGCTGAAAGCTGATGAAGCGGTCACCATAGGTGATTCCCTGAGCTTCTCTTTTTTCTTAAAAACAAATGGAAAAAAACTTGGCAGGGTGCGCCTTGAGTATGCCGTGGATTTTAAAAAAAGCACCGGTAAATTATCAAGAAAAATTTTCAAGGTATGCGAAGGTGACTGGGCCGTTAAAGCAAAAAATATTTCAAAGATACACTCATTCAAGGTTATCTCAACTCGAAGATATTATGCCGGAGTTCACGGGCTCGCCATTATAGTAAACGGTAAGGAACGCGCGGCCCGTAACTTTATATTAAATAAAAAAGGTGATTCAGATTAAGTTTTTTTCTACGGCAAGGACTCTCGCCATCTTATAGACTCCTCTTTTTTTTTAAACCCTTATCTTTTCCTATAGAGCCTTAGAGAGGCTCGCAATTTTCCCCTCAATCCTTGACCGTCCCTTGAAAAGGATATATCCTGAGCCAATGGCAGAGCATAATCACAGAGCTAAAATGACGCAAGAAAGACCTATATATGTCAGGGCCTCGGCGACAACCCCCTCGCCCCTTACAGCCTTCAGGGCCGTCTCTCATATGGAACTTCCCTTTATCCTCGGCGGGACGCCCTGCCCCGGGCACCGGTACAGCGTAACAGGGGCGGCCCCCTTCATGACACTTTGCCTTCCCCTCGGGGCAACGGGATATAAACTCAAAAACGCACCGCCATGGGTCGTTGATTTACTGAAAAAACACGAGGGCACCAATCCTCTCACGGCCCTCTCGGGAATCTTAAAGACCTTGAACGAAGATGCCTCAAAAGGCCCCTTTCCATTTAACGGCGGGGCGGCCGGTTTTTTCTCCTACGACCTTGATAAAAAACTCTTCAACCTTCCGCCTGCAGGGGCTGAAAAACAAAAAAAAGGCCTCGGCCTACCCCTCATATACCTTGGGTTTTATGATAATCTCTACATATACGACCATAAGGAGACCAAAGGTTATATAATCTCACGTTCTCCTGAGGCCGAGAGGGCAGAAGAGTTTAAACTCCTTATCGAGGGCGCTACGGTAGGACAGGGCAGAGACAAACCCATACATGAGAACATGTTCCCGGGCCTTACCTCAAACACCACAAAGGAAAAATATATCCACGACCTCTCCACGGCAAAGGAATATATCGCAAGCGGCGACATCTATCAGATAAATCTCTCCCAGCGCCTCACCACGCACCTTGCCTGCCGCCCCTTCGAGCTCTACGCAGGACTTATGGAGGAAAACCCCACGCCCTTCTCGTCTTTCTTTGACTTTGGCGAGTTTCAACTTATCTCCAACAGCCCCGAACGCCTCCTTAAGGTAACGGGCCGGATCATGGAGACGTGCCCCATAAAAGGCACCCGGCCACGCGGGGCTACAGATGAAGAAGACAGAGAACTCATAAAAAAACTTGCCTCCAATATAAAAGAGCGCGCCGAGCACGTCATGATAGTAGACCTTGAACGTAGCGATCTGGGCAGGGTCGCACTCCCGGGCACCGTATCCGTTGAAAATTTTGAGGAAATAAAATCTTTCAGTAAACTTCACCACATGGTGAGCACCGTAAAAGGCGAGGCCCCGGCCGGTACAGACCCTTTTTTAGTATTAAAAAATATCTTCCCCGGAGGCTCCATAACAGGTGCGCCCAAGATTCGAGCCATGGAGATAATAGAAGAACTTGAGTCTGTGCCGAGAGAGGCATACACAGGGGGCGCGGGTTTTATAGACTACTCAGGGGACATGGACCTCTCCATTTTGATACGTACGGCCATAACAAAAGAGGGACGGCTGTACCTCCATGTAGGGGGCGGCATTGTTGCTGATTCAGACCCAAAGGCCGAGTACGACGAGACAATACTCAAGGCAATGGATTTTTTATCGCTACTTAAGATGAGCCCCGAGGTACTTCTATGAAAAATTATTTTTATATAAATGGAAATATCGTACCCGATAAAGATGCATATATCTCTCCATCTGATAGAGGGTTTTTATTGGGCGATGGCCTCTTCGAGACCATCCTGGCCGTTGAAGGGGTGCCGCTCTTTTTGGAGTCGCATCTTACAAGGCTTAAAAAAGGCCTCACGGCCATCTTATTTGAACCCTCCTCGACGCAGAGGCTTTTTAAGGACATAAAAGACGGCGTTATCACCAGGCTAATAAAAAAAAACGGCCTCTCTAAAAAACAAGCAAGAATCCGCATAACCATCTCACGCGGCACGGGCTCCGGGGGGCTTGCCCCTTCGAGTGACGCCAGCCCTACCGTTATAATCTCGACAAGCCCCGTTGATATAAAAAAAATAGAGCGCAAGGTAACCCTCGGCATCGCGGCTATAACCATTAAGGGCCTTCGTCCCGCCCTGCCGGGTGTGAAGTCCCTTAACTTCATGCCAAATATCCTTGGCGCCGCCCGGGCAAAAAACGCCGGCGCAGAAGAAGGATTTTTCCTCGCCCCGGATACAAGGACCGTCCTTGAGGGGACCTCTTCAAATATTTTTATCTTTACAGAGGGCCGTCTTCTTTCAACCCCGGCGGCCACGGAGATTGAAGGGCCCGGGGTTCTCGCCGGCGTTGTAAGGCAATTTGTTTTGGAGCAGGCGAAAAAAATGAAGGTGCTGACAAAGGAGTGCTGGTTTACCGTGGCAGATATCATGGCCGCGGAAGAGGTCTTTATTACAAACTCCATAAGCGGAGTTGTGCCTGTCATAAGGGTGGATTCAAGGGGCATAGGAGACGGGAAAATTGGGGAGATTACAAAAGGATTTCAGAAAGAATACAACAAAAAGATTTCCGCTTTCTTTTAGAAAAAAGAAAGCTTGGCAAAGAAAACCAATTGGGGGTCGATTGGGCAGCTAACATCAACCGTGGCCACCCTTGGATACTGCCGCTACTCTGGCAAAAAGCCTGGCAAAGAAAACCAATAGGGGCTAATCGCCCCACGCGTCGTGGCTACTCTTCCCTTTTTTTAAGTACCCTTAGCGAGAGTTCCTGCATCTGTACGTTATCAACGTCTGATGGCGCGTCTGTCATCAGGCAGACGGCCTTCTGAGTCTTTGGGAAGGCGATAACATCGCGTATGGACTCGGCTCCTGTCATAACGGCGAGGATTCTGTCAAGACCAAAGGCGATGCCGCCGTGAGGCGGGGTGCCGTATTTTAGGGCCTCAAGGAAAAATCCGAAACGGCTCTCTGCCTCCTCATCGGAGATACCGAGAAGAGAAAAGATAGTCGATTGAACGGCGCTATCGTGTATCCTTATACTCCCTCCGCCTATCTCAGAGCCGTTCAGCACCAGGTCGTATGCCTTGGAGCGCACCTTAAGAGGCTCGGTCGTAAGGAGCGCCACGTCCTCGTCCATGGGAGCGGTAAAGGGATGGTGAACGGCCGTATGCCTCTTTGCCGTATCATCATAAAGAAACATGGGAAACTCCGTCACCCATACAAAATTAAAATCTCCTTCAGGGATAAGCCCCTGTTTTTTCCCAAGAAAGAGCCTGAGCCTCCCAAGGGCGGCATTGGCCACGGAAAAGGAATCGGCTACAAAGAGGAGAAGGTCGCCTTCAACAGCTCCGGCGGCTTCGGTAATCTTTTTCTTTTCATCATCGCTTAAGAACTTCGCAATAGGCGACTGCCAGCCATCGGCATTAACCTTCACCCAGGCGAGCCCCTTTGCACCGTATGTAGCGGCGACACCTGTAAGGTCGTCTATTTCTTTTCTCGATAGCGAGGCTCCTCCTGGCAGGCACAGGGCCTTTACTACGCCGCCGCCCGCGGCCACGGAGCTAAATACCTTAAAGCCGCAGGAGCAGACAAGTGGGGTTATATCCACAAGCTCAAGACCAAAACGCATATCAGGGGCGTCGAGACCGAACCTTGCCATGGCCTCGTCATATGTAATCCTCTTAAAGGGGGCCTTTGCACTAATGCCTGCCTCGCCGAAGAGGCGCTCGATAAGAGACTCCATTACGGCCATTACATCATCGGCCTCAACAAAGCTCATCTCGGCGTCTATCTGCGTAAACTCGGGCTGACGGTCGGCCCGAAGGTCTTCGTCGCGAAAGCACCGTACTATCTGAAAATACTTCTCAAGCCCGGCTATCATGAGTATCTGCTTGAAGAGCTGAGGGCTCTGCGGCAGGGCGTAAAACTCGCCGCTGTTAAGCCTGCTTGGAACAAGAAAATCCCTTGCGCCCTCGGGCGTGCTCTTTGTAAGCACAGGCGTCTCCACCTCGATAAAACCCTCTTTGGATAGAAAATTCCTCGCGGCCATGGAGACCTTGTGACGAAGTACAAGATTTGCCCGTAGACTGGGCCTTCTAAGGTCAAGATAGCGGTATTTGAGCCTCAGCTCCTCGCTTACATCCGTATCGTCTTCTATGACAAATGGCAGAGGCGCCGATGCGCTAAGCACCTTTAGCCTCTCTGCCACGATCTCAACCTCGCCGGTCTTCAGGGCGGGGTTTTCCGTACCCTCGGGACGAAACCCCACGGTGCCGTGTACGGTGATAACGAACTCGCTACGAAGATCATGGGCGCGGCCGAAGACGTCGCGGCCCGCGTCAGGGTTAAAGACCACCTGCACCAGGCCTTCTCTATCGCGCAGATCAACGAAGATAACCCCGCCGTGGTCTCTTCTTTTCTGTACCCATCCGGAAAGGGTTACGGTCTTTCCTACAGAGGCCTTTGTTACCTCAACGCAGGTCGAGGTTCTCTTCCATGAAAACAATTTGTCAGACAAAATATTCCTCCTAAGGTCAACGTCCATGGGACCACGTTTTATAACATAGAGCCGGCGTCTTTTCAAAATAAAAGTTTAGTTAAAAAATCTTAATTTTTGCCTTGACACTTTCCACGCACATAGATATAGTAGCACTATTATCACCCCAAACCAAAAAGCTTTATACCACTATTACGAAGGAGGCCATCTGATGAAGAAGAAGATCTTCGTGATTCTTCTTATGACTTGTCTGGGCATATCCGCATCTCTCCTCTACTCGAGGACTGTAAACGCGGAATGGGGGGACATTGTCCTCTTCAGCAAGGAAAAGAGCATGAAAAAGGCAGGTGTCAAACCCGTGGTATTCCCCCACTGGTTTCACAGGATTAGATTCAAATGCAAGGTATGCCATGAGGACATTTTCATCATCAAAAAAGGCGCGAACGACATCAATATGGAAAAGATCATGAGTGGTCAGTACTGCGGCAAGTGCCACAACGGAATGACCGCCTGGGCTCCGCTCTACTGTGAGAGGTGTCACTCCTACACAGGCAGCAAGCCTAACGCACCGACTAACGAGAACTGATTGTGAAAGAAATCCTTAAGGAGGATATAATGAAGATGTCTTCAATGAGCAATAGATTGATCATCCTCTGCTCTCTCCTTGTGATCCTCGCCTTCTCCTTTAGTCTCACCGCAACGAAGGCCGAGGCCGCCAACAGGCGAAGCACGAAGAGAGCTAAGAAGGTTCAAAAAATCAACCCCGATGACCCTAACAGTCCCATTTACCTTGGCACGCACGGACAGCATGCCGGTAAGGGCGACCCCGATAAACCTGCGGGCATAGGGTATCAGAAAGGCCGCGCATGGCATCCGCAGGCCCTTGAGTCGGTGGGGCTACCAAAGGACAAGTTCGGCCTTATCGACTGGGCAAAGATAGTCCGCGAAGGACTCATCAAGCCCAAGCACTCCCTTAGCCCTAATGAGGACGAGTTTCCTCCACTGCAGATGGACGTAATCATACATACAAAGAGCGACTACGTAAATGACGTTCGCTATCCCCATGAGATACACACATGGTGGCTCAAATGCGAGGTTTGTCACCCGAAGATCTTCATACCCGCCGCCGGACAGAACAACATAACCATGCGCGGTATCGTTCAGGGTAAATGGTGCGGCAGGTGTCACAACAAGGTGGCCTTCCCGCTCTCAAACTGCACCAGGTGTCATACGGTGCCAAAAAAGAAAGCCTCAAGCAAATAGCGGGTCGGCTTAATGATAAAAAAAACCATTGGTCCCGCCCTAATCACACTAATCATCCTTGCCGTGCCCGCCGTTTCAATAGGCGGGCTCGGCAATATAGTTATTGACAGGCAGAAGGCGAGTAAGTCAAAAGTAGCGGGCATAGGCCCCGTTGATTTTCCCCATGGCAAGCATGTAAGACGCTACAAATGCAATGCCTGTCACCCGAAGATCTTCAAGAAAAAAATAGGCGCGAACTCCATAAATATGAAGGCCAACATGGAGGGCCAATTCTGCGGTTCCGCAAATTGCCACAACAGCAAAAAGACCTTTCCCCTCTACGAATGCAATAAATGCCACAGAAAAAAATAACTCCTTACAGAGGATTTTTCATACACAAAAAAACGGCCTTTCAGGGCCGTTTTTTTGTGGGTAATTTTTTTTACAGGTAATGCAACAAGCCCCCGGGACGATAAGGGTAAGTTTTGAAGAGTTGCCCCCTCCCCTTATTGGTTTTCTTTGCCAGGCTTTTTGTCAGGGCAAGGCAGTATCCAAGGGTGGCCACAGGTGATGTTAGTGGCTTCATTGATTCCCTATTGGTTTTCTTTGCCAAGCTTTCTTTTTTCCAAAAGAAAGCGGGAGGCGTAAGACGCGGCGCCGATGAGCCCGGCCTTATCGTTTTTTATGAGATACACGGGCATATCCATAAGTAGTTCTCTAAAGCGTCCCTTTTTAACAAAGGACTCCATAAAGATTTTCACCTCCTCTTCGCCGAATATCTTAGGGGCGATACCTCCGCCGATATATAGCCCTCCCGTGGACATGCTTTTAAGGGCAAGGTTTCCGGCCTCGGCGCCGTAGATGGAGACAAAGGTGTTGAGGGCTGTAAGGGCCCTGTGGTTTACGCCTGAACGCGCTTCATTAAAGACTATCTCCCCTCCGCCGTGGTTATCAAAGGCCTCTTTATCTTCTTCGGAGAGTGCAAGTCCTTCTTTTTCCATTAAAAAAGAATAGATATTACCAAGGCCGTCGCCGGAGAGGAGCCTCTCGTAGCTCACGTGGCCGAATTTTTCCATAAGGTGTGTGAGAAGCTCTATCTCAAGTATGGACCGGGGGGCAAAGTCCGTATGTCCGCCCTCAGATGCCGACGGCCTTCTAACTCCGTTGACATTAAAAAGTATGGTCTCGCCAAGGCCCGTTCCAGCGGCTATGAGGGCCCCGTTGCCTTCTCTTATTACACCCTTGTTTATGGTCTGGATATCATCGGGACCAAGGGCGTCAATGCCCCATCCCGTGGCGGCGAGATCGTTAATAAGTCCCACCTTCTTTAGCCCTAATATCTTTGCTAACTCGTCTCCGTCAATGACCCATGGGGTATTCGTAAGGCTG
This sequence comes from uncultured Thermodesulfobacteriota bacterium, assembly GCA_964605225.1. Lineage (GTDB taxonomy): Bacteria > Desulfobacterota > GWC2-55-46 > GWC2-55-46 > JADFVP01 > JAJRZX01. Next base: position 8,997 of record CAZSAY010000024.1, read on the forward strand.
CATTGGTTACCCTCAATAGGACAGGCCACACCAAAAGCGGCAGAGGTAATGGAAAGCCCTTTCCTGCCGCCTGCCTCCTCGATAAAAGCTAAGAGAAGGGCCTCTATGGACTCGAAATCAGTATTAACGAGCCTTTTAAGAAGGATGGGACGAAAGGACAGGCCCTCGGGGTTAAAAAGCCCGAGATAGGTCTTTGTGCCGCCTATATCCCCTGCGAGGATGAGCTGACTGGTCTCCAATTTTAATAAGGCCCATCTTAGGAGATGGACTCCTCAATCATATTAAGGGCCTTTCCAAGCCCCTCTTTGGAAGACGACTCAAAGAGTATAACGCGTCTACCCTTTGCGTTAAGGGCCTCCATGTCGCCGTATGCCTGTGAGAGTTCAAGCTCGGAGAAGGTGAAATCCGTATCCGGTATGGACTCGTCTTGAGTTGGTGTGTGGGTAAAGATAAGATATATGCCGCTATTGGGGCCGCCCTTATGAATCTGCCCCGTGGAATGCAGATATCTCGGACCGAAGCCACTTTGAACGGCGCCTTTTGTCCGCTCCATAAGGAGGCCCTGCAGGCCCTTGAACATATCCGCTACGGCGGTATCAAAGGTGGAGTAATAAGCGAGAAGGGCGACATACGCCCCTTCCTCCATATTGGAAAAGAGTGCCTTTAGAAGTGTCGAGGTAACGACATCGGCAGAGGTTGAGCGTAGAGCGATGGAGCCTATAACCCTTGGGCCAAAGTAGGCCTTGAGCCCATCCATCTCAAAAAGAGAGCCCGGGGCCTTTGCGGATTTATCATTCAGCCGCTGGCAGGCAAGGACCTTTGCGGATTCCACGTCAGGCTGGTCAAAGGGATTTATGCCGAGCATACGCCCCGCCAGAGCAGTGGCTATCTCCCAGCGCATGAACTCAAAACCAAGGTCATATGAGTTTTCGAGGCAAAGCTTTATAACGGGATGGCCCGCCTTTGCAAGGGCCCCCAGTTTATCATCAGCGTCATGGTCCTTCGTTAGCCGTACATCAACGAAGATCCTGTCAAGGCCGTAATCACCGGGCGCTCCCATGGGCTCACCCGCTACGGGGATTAGCCCCCTGCCCTCCTTGCCGGTGCTCTCGGCAACGAGTTGTTCTACCCATAGACCGAAGGCGGGAAGTTTTTTTGATACAGAGATGGTTACCTTATCGCGGCCGGCAAGCCCCGCCGCGCCAAGGGCCGCGCCAAGCCTTACCCCTGCAGGGGCCCCTTGCTCAAGGGCTTTTCTTGCTCCATTGAGGAGTCTTTTTATATCAACACCAGCAAGGGCCGCAGGCACAAGGCCAAAGTACGAGAGGGCGGAAAAACGCCCGCCCACATCAGGGGGATTCAAAAAAACATGTCTGAATTGATTTTCCCTGCCAAGGGCCTCTAATTGCGAGCCCGGATCTGTAACGGCGATAAAGTTATCACCTGGATTGTCTACAGGAAGCCCTTTAATCACATTATAAAAAAACTTGAACAGCGTATTGGGCTCCACCGTGGAGCCTGATTTACTCGATACGACGAAGAGGGTCTTTGCCGTAAGACGGCCCCCAACCTCGCCGATTGCCACGGGGTCTGTGGAATCAAGGACAGTGAGCCTCGGCCAGTCTGTTTTTTTGTTTAATCTTCCGCCGAATAGACCTCCCATAACAAGGGGGGCAAGGCTTGAGCCGCCCATACCGAGGAGGACGACCTCTGTAAAACCGGCGTCTCTAACCTCAGCGGCAAAGTCCGTAATCTCACCTGCTTTTTCCGCCATAAAAGATGGAAGGGAGAGCCAGCCAAGGGCGTTGTTTATAAGGGCAACTTCTTCGGCTCCCTCTTTCCATAACGTGGCGTCACGTGCCATGAGCCTATCAAAAAAACAATCCGACTCGGCCTCGGCAAGGGCCTTTTCAAATGCCCCGATAAGCCCCATCATATGAAAGCTGTCATTCTCCATCATTCTACCTTCCCCTCTTTACTTTCCAGTGATAAGAGCATCCTTTTTTGCCATTACACCGGCAAGAAGGTCCTCGTAAGAATCGGCAAAGGCCTTTACGCCATCGGCCTCAAGTTTTCCCGTAAGGGCCCTGTAATCTATCCCAAGGCCTGCGAGCGCCCCCATGACCTCACCGGCATCCGAGAGCTCGGAGGCCAGCGTGGGACCTACGGTTCCGTGGTCCTTGAAGGCAAGCATGGTGTTTAACGGGATGGTGTTGATGGTATCTTTTCCAATGAGATCCTCGACGTATTTTATATCGCTATAGGCCTTGTTCTTCGTACTCGTAGAGGCCCAGAGGAGTTTCTGCTCACCAGCGCCGGCTTTCTTAAGGGTCTCAAAATTTTCTTCCGAGAATATTTCTTCTCCTTTCACATAGGCGAGCTTTGCGTTTGCAACGGCAACCTTTGAGATAAGGGCCTTCAACGCCTCTTTTGTCTCTCCCGCAGGCGTGGCCTCCGCCTTTTCTTCAATCACAGAGTCAAAGAGGTTGTCAACGCGGCTCACAAAGAAACTCGCCACGCTGAAGATACGCTTAATATCCCTGCCGTCTTTGAACCTGCGCTCCAGGGCGCGGACATAGGCACGGGCCACCTCGACGTATCTATCGACGGAGAAGAGGAGGGTTATGTTTATGTTCAACCCGTCATAGAGGAGCTCTTCCACGGCCTCTACTCCCTCTACAGTAGCCGGGACCTTTATGAGGATATTTGGCATATCAATCATGGCGTGAAGCTCATGGGCCTCTTTAATCGTACCCCCGGCGTCTCTTGCGAGAAGGGGGCTTACCTCAATGGAGACAAAACCGTCCCTGCCCGATGTTTTCTCATATACGGGAACAAGGGCTCGGGCGGCCTTTTTTATATCCTTTACGAAGAGGGAGGAAAGAAGCCCGGCGCCATCAAGACCGCCGGCAACACCGTCTCTTATATCATTATCATAATCATTGCCCGAGGAGATGGCTTTTTGAAATATAGAGGGGTTGGATGTAATGCCAGTAACAGCATACTCATCCATCATCCTCTCAAGCTCGCCCGAGGTGACAAGAGACCTGCTGATATTATCGAACCAGATTGATTGACCGAAGTGATTTAGTTCTTTTAGAGGATTCATACCAGGCAAACTCCTTGAGTTTTGGGTGGAAGATGAAAGTGACCTGTGATGAAAAAAACCATTAAACCGTATATAAAAGGCAAAGCAAGCAAAAGGGTAAGGGCGACTCCCGGCCCCTTAACCCTCTGAAGTTTTTTTATTTACCCCCTATAAAGGCCAGCGCCTTTGAGACGACATTTTCTACTGTAAAGCCAAATTGGGTTAAGACCTCTTTACCCGGCGCCGAGGCGCCGAAGCGGTCTATGGCTATGACACCGCCCCCGGCGCCAACGTAGCGGTCCCAGCCCTGCGAGACACCCGCCTCTACGGCAAGGCGCGCCTTTATCGAATCCGGCAGGACCGATTGCCTGTAGACCTCGTCCTGGGCCTCAAATAGCTCCCAGCTCGGCAGACTTACCACCCGGGCCTTAACGCCTTTTTCCGCAAGCACATCAGCGGCACTAAGGACAAGGGATACCTCAGAGCCCGTTGCCATGAGGATAATATGAGGCGTCCCCTCTTCGGGATCTTTTAATACGTAACCGCCCCGTCCAAGGCCTTCTGCCGGGGCGCAGGCTTTTCTATCTATTACAGGAAGCCCCTGCCTTGTGAGGATAATGGCTGTGGGACCATCTTTGCCTTTTAAGGCCACGCGCCATGCCTCGGCCGTCTCCGTGGCGTCTGCGGGCCTTATGACGGAAAGACCGGGTATGGCCCGAAGGGCCGCGAGATGCTCCACAGGCTGATGAGTGGGACCGTCTTCACCAAGGCCCACGGAATCGTGGGTAAATACATATACAAGGTGGAGTCCCATAAGGGCTGATAGCCTTATGGCGGGACGCATATAATCGGAAAAGACAAGAAAGGTCGCGCCATATGGGATTAGCGCCATGCTCGTGGCCATGCCGTTAAGCACGGCCCCCATGGCGTGCTCACGTACGCCGAAATGGAGGTTTCTTCCAGCCCTATCGGCGGTAAAGTCATCAAAACCCTTGAGGATGGTATTTGTCGATGGTGACAGGTCGGCAGAGCCACCGATAAGGAAGGGAGTCTTTTCCGCTATGGCGTTAAGTACGGCGCCAGAGGCCTTTCTTGTTGCCATGGGGCCGTCCCCGGGGGTAAAGGCCGGGATATCACCCTCCCACTCAGATGAAAACTCACCCTTTAATAGAGCAGAGAGTTCCCCGGCAAGCTCTGGGTATTTTTCACCATAGGCGTTAAAGGTCTTATTCCACTCATCCTCAAGCACACTACCTTTTGCACCTAACCTGCCATACTCTCCGGCAACCTCGGCGGGAACAAAAAAGTCGGGCTCAAGAGGCCAGCCAAGGTGTTCTTTTGTTTTAATAACCTCGTCAACGCCAAGGGGCGCGCCATGGGCCGAGGCGCTGTCCTCTTTGGCGGGACTGCCAAAACCGATATGCGTCCTCGCCACTATGAGAGAGGGCCTCGCCTTCTCTGCCTTTGCATTTTTAATGGCCTCGTCAACCTCGGAAAGGTTATTCCCGTCTACCCTCTGCACATGCCACTCAAGTGCCCTGAACCTTGCGGCCACGTCTTCTGTAAAGGCGATATCCGTTGAGCCCTCGATGGTAATCTTGTTATCGGAGTAAAGGTATACGAGGTTTCCCAGGCCAAGGTGCCCGGCCATGGAGGCGGCCTCGTTGGTAACGCCCTCCATCATATCGCCATCGCCGCATATGGCGTAGATATTATAGTTAAAGAGCTCAAAACCCGGCCTGTTGTACCTGCCGGAGAGGTAACGCGCGGCCATGGCCATGCCCACGCCGTTGGCAAAACCCTGCCCAAGGGGGCCTGTGGTAGTCTCTATGCCATGGGAGGGGTTATACTCTGGATGCCCTGCCGTATGGCTTCCCCATTGCCTGAAACTCATAAGGTCATTGATAGTAAGGGGATAACCCGATAAATGCAGTAATGAGTAAAGGAGCATGGAGCCGTGCCCCGCCGAGAGGACAAACCTGTCACGGGCCGGCCAGAGGGGGTCTGCCGGATTAAACCTCAAGTGGCGCGACCAGAGCACATGGGCCATGGGAGCGTCTCCCATGGGCATGCCCGGATGCCCGGAGGCCGCCTTCTGAACGCCGTCAACGGCAAGAAAACGAAGGGTATTTATACAAAGCTCATCAAGTGCGCTGGCATCATATTGGGTAGAGGCATTACTCGGCATATTATGCGGGCTCCTTCTAAAATTTATGATGGCCTGAAGTAAAGGCTACTTCAGAGTCTTTTTTTCTTCTGTATCCTTCCTTACATCGGGCATGACTATTCCTCCCGTCATAATCACCTTGAATGCGTCCTCTACGGTCATATCAAGGGGTATGAGGTCGGCCTCGGGGACCATGAGGTAAAAGCCTGATGTGGGGTTCGGGGTGGTGGGAATAAAAATACTCTTTGAGGGGGCTGATAACTTGTCCTTGAGCTCGCCCCTTGTGTTACCCGTGACAAAACCCATGGTGTAAACGCCCTTTCTCGGATATTGAACAATCACTACATTGCTGTACTCATCCTGATGCCATGAGAGAAAGGTCTCAAGGAACTGCTTTGAGGCGTTGTAGATTATACGTAAAAAGGGTATCTTCGAGAGTATGCCCTCGCCGAACTCCACGAGCTTCTTCCCGAAAAAATTCTGAGTAATAACGCCAACTATAAGCACGCCTGCAACGGTAAAAACAACCCCCATACCCGGCAGGTTAAATGGCATCAGGTTGCGGGGATTAAGAAACCATGGAAGAAAATTCAGGACATTATCCATGGCCCTTACGACAATGGCAAAGATGTATATCGTAATATATAGGGGCACCAGTACAAGGAGCCCCGTAAAAAAATACTTTTTAAGCGCCTTCATACCTTATCGGCGAATACGCCGCTTATGCTCTTGATATTATTGGACTCGTCTACATATACAAGGGCAGGGGCGTGTCCGGCGGCCTCGTTATCTTCCATACAGGCATAACAGGCGATTATCACCATGTCTGCACGTGAGGCCAGATGGGCCGCGGCCCCGTTGACGGAGATGGTCCCACTACCACGGGGGGCCTCAATGGCATAGGTTGTGAGACGCCTGCCGTTGGTTATGTTATATATATGGACCTGCTCAAAGGGATATATGCCAGATGCCTCCAAAAGGGCGGCGTCTATGGCCACGGAGCCCTCGTAATCAGGGTTGGATTCCGTTACAAGGGCCCTGTGAATCTTACCCTTCAACATGATGCGTTGCATTACTCTCTTCCTCCAAATTTATACTGTGATGTAATGACAGTTGATTATAACATCAAAGACGGCCTTTGGACAATAAAGAATTTATAGGAGTATGTGGTCTATAAGCCTCGCGCGCCCTATCTTCACAGCGACCTGAAAAAGGGTTGCTCCGGTGTCGCCGCCAATAATGGTTTGGTCCAGAAGGGTCTGGGCGTCCACGGCCTTTATGTACTCGATCTCAATAAGTTTTTCTCCCGCTAATACACCTTGAACCGCTTTGATTATGGCCTCTGCCGAGTTCTCGCCATTGTTAAAGAGACTTTTGGCCCTGCCAAGAGAATTTGGGAGCGCCACAGCCGCATCTCTCTCCTCAACGGTAAGATAGGTATTTCTTGAACTCATGGCAAGCCCGTCGGCTTCTCTTACGGTTTTAACCCCTATTATCTCTATATCAAGGTCAAGGTCGCAGACCATCCGCCTGATTATAAGTAGTTGCTGATAGTCTTTTTCGCCAAAGACGGCTATATGGGGGCGCGTTATATTAAAGAGCTTCAAAACCACAGTGGCTACACCTGCAAAGTGGCCGGGTCTTGAGAGACCGCAGAGTTTTTCTTCAAGGTCCGTCACATGTACGCCCGTCTTAAACCCCTCGGGATACATGGTCCCGGGGCCTGGTGTAAAGACAAGGTCCACGCCTGCTTCGCGGGCCTTTTCAAGGTCTTCGCAAAGGGCTCGCGGATAGGAATCAAGGTCTTCATTTGGAGAAAACTGAGTGGGGTTTACAAAAATTGTAAGGACCACTGTATCGGCGAGCCTTCGGGCCTCTTTCACAAGGGTAAGATGCCCTCTGTGCAGGGCCCCCATGGTAGGCACCAGGGCGATGGTCCTGCCCTCGGCCCGTAGCGCATCAACATACCCCCTCGTAGCCTCTATACCGCTTAAGACCTCCAAGCCGCCCCCTTATGCCGCCTAATATGTATGCTCCTTGCCGGGGAAGGTTCCATGAGAGACCTCATCCATGAAAGACCGGGCGGCCCTTAAAACCTCTTCCTTCAGGTTCGCGTATTGCTTCACAAAGGCAGGGACCCTTTCGCCTGCCGTAAGGCCAAGCATATCGTTAATCACAAGGACCTGCCCGTCACAGGAGGGCCCGGCCCCTATGCCGATGGTCGGTATGGTAATAGCGTCCGTAATCTCACGGGCAAGCTCCGCAGGCACGGCCTCTATCACAAGGGCAAAGGCCCCGGCCCTGGCAACGGCGCGTGCGTCCGCGAGTATGGCCTTTCCGGCCTCATCGACCCTGCCCTGAACCTTGAAACCTCCAAACTTATGCACCGATTGGGGCGTAAGCCCGATATGACCCATAACAGGGATATCCATATCTGTTATGGCCTTTATAATATGGGCGGATCTAACCCCGCCCTCAAGCTTTACCGCACCGGCACCGGCCTTTATGAACCTTACGGCGTTTTTCAAGGCTACCGAAGGCCCGCCCTGATATGAACCAAAGGGCATATCAGCAACCACAAGGCAAGGGCCCGCGCCGCGCGCCACACTCTTTGTGTGGTAGAGCATATCCCCCATGGATACGGGAAGCGTGGTATCAAAACCCGCCGATACCATGCCCGCCGAGTCCCCTACCATGAGCACGGGCACGCCTGCCGCCGAGAGTATGGAGGCCATGGTAAAATCATAGGCCGTAAGCACGGGAATCTTCTCGCCGCGGACCTTCATGGCCTTAATACGAGGCACGGTAATCTCTTTCATACCCCCCCTTTTACTCCCCGCCGCGCGAGACTATGGGGATATAATGCTGAGAGCCGCCCTTCATGGCCTTAATCTCTTTAATAAGGTCCTCAAGGTCCGACGGGTTCTCCACAAAGTCTATTCCCGATGTATTTACCGTTAATAAAGGTGTATCAGTATAGTGAAAAAAATATTTGTTGTAGGCGTCAACGAGCCTCTCAAGATAAGCCTCGCTGATACCGCTCTCAAACTCCAGGGCCCGCTTGTCTATCCGCTCAAGGAGGACCTCTGTCGAGGCCTGTAGATACAGGACAAGGTCAGGCTTTGGTATAGAGGTATCAAGGAGGCGGTATACCTGCTCGTAAAGGGTAAGTTCGTTCTCGTCAAGGTTCAGGTAGGCAAAAATCCTGTCCTTGGCAAAAAGATAATCAGAGACCACGGTTTCGCCGAAAAGGTCCTGCTGTACAAGCTCTTTTTGCTGTTGATAACGGCTTAAGAGGAAAAATACCTGGGTCTGAAAGGCGTGCTTTTTTACATTGCTGTAAAATTTGGGCAAAAATGGATTGGCCTCCACCTCTTCTATCATGGTGACGCCGCCGAATTGCTCGGCAAGGAGAGCCGCGAGGCTCGTCTTGCCAACACCTATGGGCCCCTCTATGGCAATGTAACGAATGTTTTCCATGGATAGTTATTTCTAACTTATGAGTGGCAAAAAGTCAAGACCCCCCTACTTTCTTTTGAAAAAAAGAAAGTAGGACAAAGAAAACCAATAGGGGGTGATGCTTTTAACCTCTAAAATACGCCCGGCGCCCCACGAAACCATAATAAAAAAAACCTTTCGCTTTCTTCTAAAAAAAAGAAAGCCTGGCAAAGAAAACCAATAGGGGGTGAACTTTAGCACCCTGAATATACGCCCCCTGCCCCACGAAACTTATGATAAACACCCTCATTGACGCCTTGCAAGGGCACTCGAAAGAACGCTGAACTCTTCTATGGTAAGGGTCTCGGCGCGCCTGCCGGGGTCTATTGCGGCCTCGTTAAAGGCCGCTAAAAGCGCATCCTTATCCATGGACATCTTCTTCAAGGCGTTCGCCAGAGTCTTACGTCTCGTACTGAAGGCCTCTTTAACGACTTTTGCAAAAAAAACCTCATCAGGGATTGTCACCCTCGCCTTGCCAATGGGGTCCATTACAACAACTGTGGAATCAACCTCGGGCGGAGGTGAAAAAGAACCGGCAGGCACGGCAAATGCGGCACTAACATCGTAATATAACCACAAAAAAATCGTCAGAGCCCCCGTTGCCCTTGAGGCAGGGCCAGCCGTAAGCCTCTTTGCCACCTCTTTTTGTAGCATGAGGACAATCTTGCCAAAGGCGGCCCGCTCCCGTATTATCTTCGCTACAAGGGGACCTGTAATATTATAAGGCGGGTTCGAGACTACCTTTAACCTCTCGCCCTTTTCAACTGAGAGGGCCAGGTAATCTACCTTCATGGCATCGGCCTCTATTAGCTCAAAGTTAGCCTCCCCTGAAAACTCCTCTTTTAAATATGCGCAGATATCCCGGTCAAACTCCACGGCCGTAACGCGAGCGCCAGAACGCAAAAGCTCCTCAGTCAGATACCCCGGCCCCGGACCAACCTCAAGGACCCTCTCGCCGGTACGAACCCCGGCCGTCTCAATGATGCGGCTGAGAATTACTCGGTCTCGTAAAAAATGCTGACCAAAGCGCTTCTTTGCCCTACCCCTGTAATTCGCCTTCACGCCGCCTGCGGTCCTCCCGTAAGAGATTGACTTTACCAGTTAAAAAATCAGAAAAATGTAGGGATGGCGTTAAGGTCAAGGCCCTCGGTAAGTCCTTTTTTCAACTGCCAGTACCCCATTCCCGCTACAAAGGCGGCGTTATCCGTGCAGAGCTCTTTAGCCGGGATAGCGAGGTTAAGGCCTTTCTCCAGGGCCACCTCACGGAGCCTCTCACGTAGCCGTGAGTTACAGCCCACCCCTCCCGCGAGGATAAGGTTGGGCGTATCGCATAGGTCAAGGGCACGGAGGGCTTTTTTTACAAGCACGTCAACAACGGCCTCCTGAAATGATGCGCAGATATCGCGCAGGGACTTATCATTTATCCCACCCGCTTCTTTTTGAGCGTTAACATGCCTTAATAAGGCCGTCTTAAGGCCGCTGAAGCTGAAATCAAGGCTCTCCTTCGATAGATAGGGCCTCGTAAACCTTACTGCCTCTCTCGCGCCCTCTTTTGCGAGCCTGTCAATGGCCCGGCCCCCGGGATACCCCAGCCCCAGTATCTTCGCCGACTTATCAAAGGCCTCGCCAGCCGCGTCGTCAAGGGTTCTGCCAATGACCTCGTACTCAAGAAATCCATCCATCCGTAAAAGCGTGGTGTGACCGCCGGAGACAACAAGGGCTACGGCGGGAAAGAGAGGCTCCGCTCCTGCGCCTACTGCCCCTTTCTCACCCTCAGCCCCATTCTTCGAGAGAAAGGCGGCATAGGGATGCGCGGGGATATGATTTATCGCCGTAAGGGGGATTTTTCTTGCGCAGGCAACGGCCTTGGCAAAGGTTAGGCCGATGAGGATGGAGCCAACGAGCCCGGGCCCCTTTGTTACGGCTATGCCGTCAATCTCGTCAAGGGTAAGCCCCGCCTCTCCAAGGGCCTCTTCCACAACTGGGATAATGGCCTCGATATGGCGCCTTGAGGCCAGCTCCGGGACTACGCCCCCGTATTTTGAGTGTATGGAGTCCTGCGAGGCCACGACGGACGACAATATAAGGCGGCCATCCTCCACTACGGCAGAGGCCGTATCATCGCAGGAGCTCTCTATGCCAAGGACTAACATCTCTGTCTCGCGACCTCTTTTATGGCTCGTAAAAACTCTTGTATATCGGCGCGTTTCGTAAAAAACCCCGGACTCACCCTTATGCCTCCCTCGGGAAGAGTGCCCGCCGCCTCATGGGCCTGCGGAGCACAATGCGTGCCGCACCTCACCATGATGGAGTACTTCTGGTCCAGGTTTATACCTACGGAGACGGGATAAAGGCCCTTAATATTAAAGGTCAGAAGAGAGACCCTCTCGTCTGCCTTTTCGGTACCTATGATTGAGACACCTTTAATGGTATTGAGACCCTTTAGAAGCCCTTCCATAAGGGCTACCTCATGGGCCCTTATCTTATCTATACCCGTTGAGAGGATAAAATCCAGCCCCGCCTTCAGCCCGCCGATGCCCGGTGTGTTAAGGGTTCCGGCCTCAAGCCTCTCGGGCATCTCAAGGACAGACGCGGCGTCCCCTGTGCCGCCCTCAAGAAGAGGGGTTAGTTCAATACCCTCACGCACATACAAAAAGCCCGTGCCCTGCGGCCCAAAAAGGGATTTATGCCCCGTGGAAGCGAGTATATCTATATTCATGGCAGATACGTCAACGGGCAACGCCCCTGTTGTCTGCGCCGCGTCAACCATGAAAAGGACGTTTTTTTCCCTGCATAACTCTCCTATGGCAGCTATATCCTGAATGGCCCCGAATACGTTTGAGGCGTGAGAGATGGCGACAAGGGCCGTATCTCCTGTAATGGCCTCTCTTACCGATTGAAGAGATACAAAACCTTCGGCGTCAGGGTCCAGCAAGGTAACTGCAAGACCATCTCCGCCAAGGCCCCTTATGGCCTTGGCAAGGGAGTTATGCTCAAAACTCGTTGAGATCGCATGTGCCGACGGCTTTAACCCAAGACCCTTTACCCCAAGGTTTATGGCCTCTGTGGCGTTCTTTGTAAAAACAATACGCGCTGAATCAGAGACGCCTATGAGCTCCGCGAGACGCTCCCTGGCCTCGAAGATAACCCGCGCGGCCTCAAGGGCAAGGCGGTGCCCGCCTCTACCCGCGTTGCCGCCTACATCACGAAGGACATGGTCCACTGTACGGTAAACCGACTCGGGCTTTGGAAAGCTCGTAGCCGCGTTATCAAGATATATCATCGTAAAACCTTCCGCTTCCTTTTAGAAAAAATAAAGCCCGGCAAAGAAAACCCTCCGCTTTCTTTTGGAAAAAAGAAAGCTTGGCAAAGAAAACCAATAGGGGGTGGAGATTGTTGCCGCTTACCATGCGCCACGTGCCCCGCGATACTCCTTTAAAAAAAAAGAAAACCAAGAGGGGATAAACTCTAATGCCTTCTTGCAAAGGTCTTTTGCCCTATGAAACATTTTATAAAAAACAAAAAACCAATAGGGGATGAAGCTTACAGCCTCCTAAAAATTCACACTCCCCCTACCCCTCAATAAACCTATCGGCCCTGAAATAATATAGCATATCATGAAAGGCCCTTAACTCCATGGGATTTGTCCGTGAGGCGAATAGATGGGTCTTGCAGGCGCAGTCCGAGGCGCCAAAACCTTTTACGCTCCAAGAGCAAAGTCCCTTCATACTTTTTGCCAGCTCACACTCTATATCGTCACTTGTCCTTATGGGAAGCACCGCCACGCACTCGGCCTCCTCGCGAAGATAATCAATATGCCAAAAGAGCTTTTCACCCCTCTTTTTATGCCTTTTCATCCGCTTATCGAGGTTTTTAAGGGCCGAGCCAACATAGGTATAATACCCCTTTGGAAAATCAACCTCTCCGATGGCCCCTACCCTTACCCTCTTATCTTCAGAAAGGCAAAGGATGCAGAGATAGGCCCCGCCGTCCCTGTTATGCTCTTCTACAACATCCCACCTGATGGGAAGGACTCGGAGCTCTTTTTTTATCCGAAACTCACTATCAACGCTACAGGCAAGGGGCGTTATGGTGATACTATCCTTTGCCTTCAAAAGGGCCGCGGCAAAGGCCGGATCCGTGTGAAAATCAGGGATAAAAAACTCCATACCCGGATGGTTTATGATAAAGAGCACAAGCCCCTCCATGCCCTTGCCTTTTAGCCCGGCAAGCTCCTCCACATGACGCCTGCCGCGAGCCGTAACGGCATCGGGGAACATGGCAACCCTTTCTGTAAAGAGGGTGCAGGATTTTACCTCAAGGAGTATCTTTTTGTTCCCACGGGATAGAAAAAAATCAAACCTGCTCCTGCCAACAGTCTTCTCTCTCTTTATTATTCGGGCCTTCTCAAGGCCGGGCACAAAGCCCCCTTCAAGGAGAAACTCGGCAACATCGTTAGTCCTGTGCGTATGTAACAGCACGGGATAATTGTCTCTTATGACGGCGACTGCTGTATATGGGAGTTTTCTGCCCTTATTGGGGCTTTTTTCAAGGTACAGGGTAACGCCGGGTAAAAAAAGCTCGCTAAGTCTGCCGGGGTTGGGTAGATAGGCCGCTATGACCTCCCCATCCTTACGGCATTCAACGACAAAGCGGTTAGGCCGTGATAAAAAAGTGGCAGACTCGATATTATTAAAAAGACGCATCTATACCCCTCAACCTTACCCTTAATAAACGGGTCTATCAAGGGTCCGGTACTGAATGGCCTCGGAGATATGGCTGGTCTTCAGGCGCTGCTCGCCATCAAGGTCGGCTATGGTCCTTGCCACCTTCAGTACCCTTGTGTATGCGCGCGCCGAGAGGCCGAGGCGCTCTACGGCGGTCTCAAGGAGGCGCTTTGAATCGGTACTCACCTCGCAGTAAGCCTTTATATCCCTTGTGCTCATTGCGCTGTTTGAAAATATGGCCTTTCTTTTTTTTCTCCTGAACCGCTCCGCCTGAATTGACCTCGCCGCGTTCACTCTCGCCTTTACATCAGCGGAAGACTCCCCCACGCTTATATCCGTAAGCTCTCTAAACCTGACGGCAGGCACATCACAGTGTATGTCTATGCGGTCAAGTAAGGGTCCTGAGATGCGGCCCCTGTATTTTTGTATCTGAGCGGGAGAGCAGTTGCAGTTTTTTCCCGGATCGCCGAGATAACCGCAGGGACAGGGGTTCATGGCCCCAACAAGCATGAATGAGGCGGGATAGGTGATACTCATGGCGGCGCGCACGATATTTACATAACCGTCCTCAAGGGGCTGGCGCATGGCCTCAAGGACGTTTTTTCCAAACTCTGGCATCTCGTCAAGGAATAATACGCCGTTATGGGCAAGGCTCACCTCGCCGGGCCTTGGAAGCCTGCCGCCGCCGATTAGCCCCACGTCGCTGATGGTATGGTGAGGAGACCTGAAGGGACGCCTTGTGATAAGGGCCTTTTTTGCGCCAAGCGTACCTGCGACGCTATGGACCTTTGTGGCCTCAAGGGCCTCTTCAAGGCTCATATCAGGGAGTATTGTAGGGAGCCTCTTCGATAACATGGTCTTTCCCGAGCCCGGCGGCCCTATCATAACCATGTTATGCCCACCGGCGGCTGAGACCTCGAGGGCCCTCTTGGTGTGCTCCTGACCCTTTACATCGGATAGGTCTACAAGGTCATCGCTATCCCTGCTGAACCAATCCTCTGGTGATGACTCAGTTCTCTTAAGGCCCTCACCGCTGTTAAAAAACTCCACAAGCTCCGATAAAGTCCGAACCCCGTATACATCCACGCCAGTGACCACGGCGGCCTCTCTCGCGTTCTCCACGGGAAGGATTAACGACTTTTTCTCGGCCCTTGCGCACATGGAGATACTAATGGCCCCGCGCACCGGCCTGATGCTTCCATCAAGGGATAGCTCTCCTACAAGGAGGAACTCATCGAGGTTATCGCGCTTAATAAAACCCTCGGCCAGGAGCACGCCAACGGCAAGGGGGAGATCAAAGCTTGTGCCCTCTTTTTTAATATCCGCAGGCGCGAGGTTTACGGTAATCCGCCTTGCCGGAAAGGCGTAGCCCG
>CAZSAY010000025.1:0-23555 GCA_964605225.1 uncultured Thermodesulfobacteriota bacterium
GGGGGATAAGAGAGGCTGGGGATAAGAGACGGGGGGGTTGAGATTAGGGTTAATAGAACGGGCAGGGGTATCATATAGACGAGCTGTAATCTAAGCGCAGGGGCCGCTTGAAGATAGCTGAGAGCTCCGGCTTGTAAAGCCGGCCTTTTTATTTTATTATAAAGGCACAGCAAATATAAAAAATCCCCTCAACGAGGGACGGTTTTTCTAAGGAGGCTTTTCATGACAGATCATTTTATAGAGGATAAGAGTCACCGCGTTGACCTTGATCTTGAGGACCTTAGCGGCAAGGTTAATTTTGGCGACCTCAAATCCGGGGGGTTCATAAAGCAGAGGCAAAAAGACCTCTTTACCGTAAGGCTCCGCTGTCCCGGCGGAAGGATGAGTACAGATAAGCTTGTGGAGATATCAAAGCTTGCGAAGAAATACAGTAAAGAGGGAGTGGTGCATTTCAGCTACCGTCAATCCCTTGAGATACTGTATGTGGATTATAAAGACTTTCACGCCCTCGTGGGAGAGCTTGAAGCCCTTGGTCAGAAGGTGGCCTCATGCGGACCCCGTGTAAGGGTGCCTACCGCCTGCGGCGGCTGTGAGTATAACCCCAACGGGCTTATAGACGCGCAGAAGATGGCCCGTATGGTAGACGGAAAATTTTTCGGGACAAATACGCCCCATAAGTTCAAGACCTCTTTTTCGGGCTGTCCCATAGATTGCTCAAGGACCGTTGAGATGGACCTTGGTTTTCAGGGCGTTGTGGACCCAGAGTGGGAGCAGGAGCTCTGCACGGGTTGCACCATATGCTCCGAGGCATGTAAGGAAGGGGCAATCGAGGCCCATCCCGATACAGGGGAACCGATCTTCGATGTAAAAAAATGCCTCTACTGCGCCGACTGCATCCGCGCCTGCCCTACAGAGGCCTGGAAGCCCGGTAAACACGGCTTTCTCGTACGTATCGGCGGTAAACATGGACGTCATCCCCTTGAGGGCGTCGAGATATGCCGTTTCCTACCTGAGGAAAAGGTAAGCGATGCCATAGATATGACCGTAAAGTGGTACAAGGCAAACGGCAAGAGCTTCGAGAGGATCGGTCATACTCTGCAGAGGCTTGGCATGGATGATTACCTCGCTCACATGGCACCAATCTTCGGTGATTACGCCGTTACACCACCCCATCCACCCACGGACCGTCCGCTAATCAACAAACCCGAAGGGGCCTGATAAGGGGCCAGATAAAGGGCCAGATAAGGGCCAGATAAGGGGCAGATAAGGGGGGGATATTGGGGGAGATAGAGGGGCGGATATTGGGGAGATTCGGGGGAGTGTTCTGGTGGGGGATTTGGGGGGCGTTATATCGGGGAGATTAAGGGGGGGAGAAGGGTTATGGGTATTAAGGGGGCGTGATTAAGGGGCTGAGAGGGGTGAGTTGGGGTAGCCTTTAATTAGCGGCTACTCTTAAAATACATACTAAATCATAATAGGCGGTAATATAGATATGAGCGATCTAAAGGCAAAAGACAGCATTGATCTTCGGGGCGTCTTATGTCCCACAAACTTTGTTAAAACCAAGCTCAAGCTTGAGAACATGAACCCCGGTGAGATCCTCGAGGTCGTTCTCGATAGCGGCGAGCCCATAGCCAATGTGCCCAAAAGCGTCAAGGAAGAGGGACACAAGATAGTAAAGGTAACTAAAGATGACGGCTCCTTCAGGATTCTCATAGAGGTCTCTGAGTAGCCCCTAATTTAGCAGTAAAGGAGGTCTGTATGTCAGTAAAGGTGAGGATACCAACCCCGCTTCGCAAAATTACAAAAGATAGTGATGAGGTATTTGCCGATGGGGCTACTGTCTCCGAGGTAATAGAGGACCTGGATAAGAATTATCCCGGGATAAAAGAGAGGATATGCGAGGCCGATGGGAATCTGCGCCGTTTTGTTAATCTTTACCTCAATGACGAGGACATCCGCTTCAAGGATAACCTCAAGACGGCCTTGAAGGATAACGATGAGCTATCCATAATCCCGGCCATCGCCGGAGGGGGTGGAGTTTGAAAAAAAAGGTCTATCTAACATATCCTCCCGAGAGGGTAAGGGAGCCTCTTCTCTGTCAGTGCGTCCGTAAATTCAAGGTCGTCACCAACGTAAGGCAGGCCTCTGTTACGGATAAAATAGGCATAGTGGCCCTTGAGTTGGAGGGCGAATACGACGAAATAGAAAAAGCCATGGCTTTTTTTACGGAAAATGGCGTCAAGGTCGAACCCATTGAGCTTGATATCATAGAGTAGCTTTTCAAACCTTCTCCCCGTCCCTCCCAATGGGGCGGGGAGCCTTTCCTCCTTACTTTCCGGAAGTTTTTTTCCTTGAAATCATTGCATATTATTCTTGACAAAAGCGCTAAGGTATTATAATTTATAAACTTGATTTATTTAGTAAGGTAATAAAAAAAACCTTATAAAAAGAGTGGTTTTAACTTCTACCTCTAAAATGCTTAACATAATTCCAAGAGGCCTTGAATGAGTAGCCATGCCATGAAGAGTTTCGATGCCGAGAACGGGTCTGCCATCCCGAAGGCGAGGTCTTCCGCCCTTGATCTTGTCGGCAATACGCCCCTTGTAAAGATAAACAGCATTACCAGAGGTCTTGCGCCCGGCGTCGAGGTATACGCCAAGCTCGAGTCCGCCAACCCCGGCGGTTCCGTTAAGGACAGGCCGGCGCTTCGTATGATTGAGGACGCCGAGAGGAGCGGACGGCTTACGAAAGATAAGATAATACTCGATTCCACATCAGGCAACACGGGCATCGCCTATGCCTGGATAGGCGCCGTAAAGGGACACCGCGTAGAGCTCGTAGTCCCGGAAAACGTAAGCGGCGAGAGAAAAAAAATACTCGACGCCTTCGGGGCCAAGGTCATCTTCTCAAGCCCATTCGAGGGTTCGGACGGCGCAATACGTCTTGCCTGGAAGCTTTATGTGGACGACCCTGAAAAATACTGTAAGCTCGACCAGTACAATAACCCCTCCAATCCCCTTGCCCATTACCATGGCACCGGGGTTGAGATAATAGAGCAGACAGGTGGCCGCATTACGCACTTTGTCACCACCATAGGCACGGGCGGCACAATCATGGGTAATATGCGCAGGTTAAAGGAGTTTAATTCCAATATCGAGGTCGTCGCCGTTGAACCCGATAACCCCATGCACGGCCTTGAGGGGTTAAAGCACATGGCCTCATCCATAGTGCCTGGAATATATCACGAGGAATCCCTCGATAGAAAGATAGGGGCCTCTACTGAGCTCTCTTACGAGATGGCAAAGCGTCTGGCGCGTGAAGAAGGCCTCCTTGTTGGCCAGTCATCAGGGGCGGCCATGCTCGGGGCCCTTGAAGTGGCAAAGGGGCTAAAAGAGGGCCTTGTCGTAACAATCTTTCCCGACGGCGGAGATAAATATCTCTCGACAAGCCTCTGGGACTAAAGTCTCCCGGGGGGGCTGTAACGGGGCCGGGTTATTTGGCGCGAAAGGGATAATGGAGCAGTGGCGAGGCTTGTGGGCGTAAAAGTGGGTAGGGAGAAAGGGCGCAAAAAGGGCGGAGTTTACGTAGCGGGTTTTTAAAAAATCAATTTCGACCTTCCGGTTTTTTTTATAAAACATAAAATGGTACATATCGCGGGCATGGGCGGCAACATGGCCCTTAACCAATAAAATTAAGGGGTAAGTCATGGGTCTACTCTCAAAGTTTAAGAAAAAGACAAAATTAAGGGTGCCTGAAGACGTTTACAGTCTCATCACTGCACACGCGAGGGAGGAGTATCCCCACGAGTGTTGCGGCGTTCTCATAGGTAACGCCATGATGGGCAGAAAGATATTTTATGCCGAAAGATGCACAAACGTGAACCGTGATACTCCACATAACAGGTATCTTATGGACCCGGCTGAGATAAACCTTGCCGACAAGGGCGCCCGTGCGCAAAGCCTTGAACTCATGGGTTTTTACCACTCCCATCCCGACCACCCCGACAGACCCTCGGAGTACGACAGGGAGATGGCCCAACCGGGATATTCCTATATAATAGTCTCCGTAAAGGGAGGCACGGAGGTCTCCGTGAAGTCGTGGACATTTGAAGAAGAGGATGATCCCTTCAAGGAAGAGCCCATGGATATACCGAAATAAATTTTTTTTATCCATATACAGGGAATAAAGAGGATGTCCATATAGACATCCTCCTGATGGCAGCGCACTTCTAAAGAGTTGTACAATAAACTTTCCCATAAAGGGGGTTTTAAGAGATAAGATGGACTTTACAGATGAGCAGATAGAGCGTTACTCAAGGCATATCATACTACCCGAGGTTGGCGGAAAAGGTCAGGCAAAGCTCCTTGAATCAAAGGTCTTTGTCCTCGGCGCGGGAGGGCTCGGCTCCCCGGCGCTCTTGTACCTTGCCGCGGCCGGTGTTGGAACCATAGGCATCGCCGACGGCGATGTCGTGGATGTAAGTAACCTCCAGCGTCAGATTATTCACGACAACAACACCGTGGGCATGGCAAAGGTGGAGAGCGCCCGTAAATCCATTGAGGCCCTTAACCCCGATGTGGTGGTAAATACCTTTAACGGAAGGCTTGATACGGAAAATATCCGTGAGGTCCTCAGAGACTATGACGTAGTCCTTGACGGCTCAGATAATTTTCCCACCCGTTATCTCATGAACGACGCCGCCTTTTTTGAGGGTAAGACCCTTGTCTCCGGCAGTATGTTCAGGTTTGACGGCCAGGTATCTGTCTTTAAACCGCAAGATGGTTTTCCCTGCTACAGGTGCCTCTATCCCGAGCCGCCGCCAAAGGGCATGGTCCCGAGTTGTCAGGAGGCGGGGGTGCTCGGCGCTTTGGCCGGGGTAATAGGCGTACTGCAGGCAGTAGAGGCCATAAAGGAGATACTCTCCATAGGCAAGACCCTTGCCGGAGAACTCCTTATTTTCGACGCCCTCGGGATGAATTTTCGAAAAGTCAAGGTGCGGACGGATCCCGAGTGCGCCCTTTGCGGCGAGAACGCCACTATAAAGGATCTCTCACTCTATGAGCAGGCGCCCTGCGAGCTTCGCACCTGAAATCGGTGCATGCGTTGTACCCGGGTTCAGAGCCACGGCCCATGCTTTCCGGCGGCGGAGTTATTCTCGGATACGGGCACACTCACACCTCGGGCGGTTGATTTATTTTGAAAAGCCAGGATTACTTTAAAAACCCCGGCGCCCTTAAGATAGACCTTATGCTGAGGGGAGCGGCCATTGAAGACCCCGTTGCCAGGGCAAGGGCCTGCGGCGCCTCGGGCGTTGATATACTCCTGCCTAAAAAGACCATCGTAAACATCCCCTGCGAAGACTGGTTTACCGTGCGTTCCCCCTATGTGATAAAAAAAACAGAGAAGGGGTATATCCTTACAAACGGTAAGGCCGAGGTGCCCGTCACCATAGTTCCGTTGCCGGAGTTCTATGACCAGAAGACAAGGTCCGGTGTAAGGCTCGGTGAAATCGCCACCACTCACGGCAGTTACACCGTTATAACGCCGGATCAGCGGTGCGCCTTTTTTAAATCAAGCGCCCAGTGCCGTTACTGCGCGGGAAACTTTCGCTCCGATTCCGATGGCCCCGGGACGCGCGTCTATACCGTTGATGAGGTTTTAGAGACCGTCCGGGCCGTATTCAAAGAGAAGGCCTCGGGGATAATCTACCTCTCCATTGGTTTTGCCGAGGGTGATGACGGGGGGATAAAGTTTCTTGAGCCTTATGTAAGGGCCATTAAAGGGCACTTTAACTGCCTTGTGGCAGTGGAGGCCCTGCCGCCCGCGCGAAATGAGTGGATAGACAGGACATATGCCTGCGGAGTTGATTCCCTGCTCTATAACCTTGATATCTTTGATAAAGAGCTTTTTTCAGTCATATGCCCGGGCAGGGCCGGTCTTATAGGAAGAAAGAGAACACTTGAGGCCCTGAGATACGCCGCCGGTATCTTCCCCAACGGCACCGTGGCCTCACACCTCATAGTAGGGCTTGAGCCCCCGGGCTCGACCATTATGGGCATTGATTTTCTCACGGATATCGGCGTAGTACCCATACTGCCGATATTTCGCCCATCAAAAGAGAGGCCCCTTGATGTGACGGACCTATCTGCCGAGGTGATTATACCCGTTTATCGGCATCTCTACAGGACTTTGAAAAAAAAGCGCATAAACTTCAACTGGGTCCGTGATATAAGCATGGTGACAACACCTGCGGAGGGAAGGTTTCTCCTTGG
Source organism: uncultured Thermodesulfobacteriota bacterium (assembly GCA_964605225.1). Classification (GTDB taxonomy): domain Bacteria; phylum Desulfobacterota; class GWC2-55-46; order GWC2-55-46; family JADFVP01; genus JAJRZX01. The sequence goes on from CAZSAY010000025.1 coordinate 6,276, forward strand.
TAAAAAAGAAAAGGATTCGGCTCCGTTATTTGATAATTTTTACGGCTCAAAGCTCGGCCTTAAGACGGCCTGGGGGTTATCCGCCTTAAGGCGGCGTCTCCGGGTAAAAAAACCGGCCAATGAAGACCCCTCCGGGGGCACTGAAGAGAAGTAAAGGGAGTATTGCAGTGAGAGTTGAGATAGACAGGAGGCCCATATGGATAATTATAGCCTATAAGGCGCTGAGGCCCCTTTTTTTCCTTCTCCTCACCGCGGGGTTTTTCTTTTTCCTCTCCCTTCCCGTACCAGAGGGCCTTGGAAGCGGCGGCATGAAGGCCATCGCTGTTTTTCTTCTATGCCTTGTGCTCTGGGTATCCAACACCGTGCCCGTTGCCATTACCGGGCTCTTCGCCATAGTCCTTGTGCCGCTTCTCGGGATACTTCCAAGGGGCGCTACATACTCCCTCTTCGGTAATGAGGCAGTTTTTTTCATACTCGGCGCCTTTATTCTTTCCGGGGCCGTGATGCAGTCCGGGCTCTCGAACAGGGTGGCCCTGCGTCTTATGCAAAGATACGGCGGCTCTCCGAAGAGGCTTGTCATAAGCATCTTTCTCCTTGCCGCGGCCCTCTCATTCGTGATGAGCGAGCACGCCGTTGCGGCCATGCTCTTTCCCATAGTACTGGAGATATCAAAGAGCCTGAAGCTCCGTCCCGGCAAGTCAAACTACGGAAAGCTCCTGTTTTTCGCCCTTGCATGGGGCTCCGTAATAGGCGGTGTGGGGACCTTTCTCGGCGGGGCGCGAGTGCCCCTTGCCATGGGTATCCTAAAAGAGACCACGGGCTCTACCATAGGTTTTCTCGATTATACCGTGGCCGTTGCGCCCCTTGTAGTGGTGCTTCTTATCGTGGGATATATCGTACTTACAAGGTTTTTCCCCATTGACATAGATGGCGTGGAAAAGGCGCACGAGGTCATTGTGAGGCGCGCCCGCGCCCTTGGAAAGGTGCGCCCAAGGGAGTACGCCGTCGGCGCCATACTGTTTATTACCATCCTTTTCTGGGTTACAATCGGAAAGACCGTGGGCCTCGCCGCCATAGCCATGATTTCGGTAATGGCCCTCTTTGTCTTAAGGCTCGTAAAGTGGCGTGAGATTGAGGAGTATGTTAACTGGGGAATAATCCTCATGTACGGCGGGGCCATAATACTTGGCACGGCCCTTGACAGGAGCGGGGCGGCAAAGTGGATGGTGGACGCCATTATGACCCAGTGGGCCGAGACGCCTGTAACGGTACTGGCGCTCTTTTCACTGCTGGCGATTCTTCTTACGGAGTCCATGAGCAACGCCGCTGTTATCGCCGTGCTCCTGCCCGTCAGCATCGGCATGGCGGGAAGGACTAATATGAGCCCAGAGGTATTGACCTATGCCGTTGCCATACCCGCGGGTCTGGCATTCATGCTCCCAATGAGCACCCCGGCAAACGCCATCGCCGTATCCAGTGACTATATATCCGTCTCTGATATGGCGAAAGGCGGGGTGATAATGTTTATTACCTCATGGGTCACATTTAACCTCATGGCCCATTTTTACTGGCCAATAATAGGGCTAAGGTAGGTGCGGCGCGTGAAATGGCGGATTTATGGCAAAAAAAACGATAAATCCGCCATTATTGTTTACCTTGAACTTTATTTAGGTTAAGATAATGAGTAATAAGATACTACTTGTCCTCTCAACTCATTCTGACTCCGATAAGGCCATTGAGTATGCCGTTACAAGGGCCGCAAAAGAGGGCTCTGTGCTTGTGGTATGTTTTCTTCTTGAGTCGGAGCTTGCGAGAGAGGCCTCTGAGAGGTTCTCGGACATAGGTTTTACAGGCGACAGGCCTTCTGCCACCCTTTCGGAGTCTCTTATGCGCGAGTACCGGCAGAGGGGATATGAGGCACTTGGCCACGCACAGGTACGGGCCATGGAAGAAGGAGTGGCCTTTGAGCCCCTTCTTGAAGAGGGGCCTTATGTCTCTACCATACTTGACACCATTAGCGCCTATGATATAGGGCTTGTGGTGATACAGAAGCGCAGGGAAAAGTCTCTACTGAAGTACTTTAAAAAGGGGCTTGCTATAGAGGTGAAAGAGGCGGCTTCATGTGAGGTTGTCATAGTAGAGTAATATAAAATCACAGAGGATAAAAGGGAGGATTTAAGATGGCTGTAAAGAAGTGGTCTGAAGATGAACTTAAGGCAGTAGCCGCCGAGCTTGAGGACAAGGGGCCCCAGGAGGCCATTAAGTGGGCTGTTGAAAATTTCGATACACAGGAGCTCAGCCTTGCCTGTAGCTTCGGCGCCGAGGACGTAGCCCTCGTGGATATGCTCGTGAAGATAAAGCCCGACGCGAGGATTTTTTATCTCGATACGAATAAGCTCTTTAAGGAGACCGTTGATGTAATGGAGCGCCTTAAGGAGAAGTATAATATCAACCCTGAAAAATACACTTCAAAGATGAGCCTTGAGCAGCAGGCCGCGGAGTTCGGAGACGAGCTCTGGGCAAAGGACCCGAAGCAGTGCTGTGATATCAGGAAAATTACACCCCTGAAAGAGGCCCTCTCCGGGCTCAGCGCCTGGATAACGGGTATAAGAAGGGATCAGGCACCGGCCCGGGCCAATGCCCCTGTGGTGACATGGGACGCCATGTTTAACCTCGTGAAGATCAATCCCCTCGTAAAATGGACGAGCGAGGATGTCTGGGCCTATATCCGCGCCAATGACGTGCCCTATAACGAGCTCCATGACAAAAATTATCCCTCCATCGGGTGCGAGCCATGCACCAATGAGGTAAAACCCGGCGAGGACCCCAGGGCCGGAAGATGGGCTGGTTTCAAGAAGACGGAGTGCGGACTGCACGACAAGTAATGTCTTAACCGTTAGGATGTTATGACCGTAATATCTTGATTAATAAAGGTTTTTTAACTGACATCTATAAGGAGGTTTTTTAAAAGTGGAGTCATTGATACCGCCCCATGGCGGCGTGCTTATAAACAGGGTTATTGAAGGAAAGGCCCGTATGGATATGGAAAAGGCCTCTCTTCAGATGGAGTCAATCGTACTTAATGACAGGGAAATCTCAGACCTTGAGATGATAGCAACGGGGGGATTCAGCCCCATCGAGGGTTTCATGTGCCATGACGATTACCACTCCGTCATGGACACGATGACGCTCATTAACGGTCTTCCATGGACCATACCTGTAACCCTCTCCGTTACTGCCACCGAGGCGGCCACGCTGAAAGAGGGCACTGATGTGGCCCTCAATAACGAGAATGGCGAGCTTCTTGCCGTCCTCCATCTTGAGGAAATTTTCAACCACGACCCGGAAAAAGAGGCCCTTAGAGTCTACGGCACCGCCGAAGAGGCCCATCCGGGTGTGAAAAACGTCTACGCCATGGGTGAAAAGCTTCTTGGCGGCAAGATATCCATGCTCAAACGCACGGAATACGATAAGTTCAATGAATGCCGCAGGGACCCCATTGAGACGAGAAAACTCTTTAAGAAAAACGGCTGGAGGCGTGTAGTTGGTTTTCAGACGAGGAACCCCATACACAGGGCACATGAGTATATACAAAAATGCGCGCTTGAGACCGTTGACGGCCTTATGATACACCCCCTTGTGGGCGAGACAAAGGCCGACGACATACCTGCCGACGTGCGTATGACCTGCTATACCACGCTTATGGAGAAGTATTATCCCGCGGACAGGGTTGTGCTCTCCGTATACCCTGCGGCCATGCGCTACGCAGGGCCCCGTGAGGCCGTATTTCACGCCCTTATACGCAAGAACTACGGATGCACGCACTTTATCGTGGGCCGTGACCACGCCGGGGTGGGCGGATATTACGGTACCTTTGACGCCCATCTTATCTTCGACCAGTTCGAGCCAGAGGCCATCGGCATAGCGCCAATGTTCTTTGACTACACCTTTCACTGTAAGTCCTGCGGCGGCATGGCCTCCTACAAGACATGCCCCCACGATTCATCGGAGCATATTACCCTCTCAGGCACAAAGGTAAGGGAGATGCTGCGAGAAGGCACATGCCCGCCTCCCGAGTTCTCAAGGCCCGAGGTGGCAAAGATACTTATTGAGGCCATGAAGCCCGCTGAATAAAGAAGACTCACAGATGTTCTCATACAAAAGGCCCCTCTTCGAGGGGCCTTTTGTCATACCATCAGTGGAGCGGTCCCTCAGGTATGGTCTTCCCCTTTTTTTTCTATAAATCTTCTTTTTTTGTTATATGATGGAGATAAATGGTTTGTCCGGGATGGCCGTTGAGGTTACAGTCAGGGGTTTGGGGTTGGAGCCGTCATTTTATGCCGGTTTCTTCCCATGTCCCTTTACTACAAAACTTCTCTTTTTAAAAAAAGTGGTCTATGGGTCATGATGCGTAATACTTACCGCTTTTCATTCTTAATACTCCTTTCGCTGTTCCTGCTCTCCGGATGCGGCGCAACGCATGGGCCTTATTACATCGCGCCAAATCCCTTTTCTCCCGTGCGCACTATCGCAATACTACCCATATACAACGTCACCAACGATGTAGGCGGGGCCGAGATGGTGAGAAAGCAGATATACAAGGAGTTTGTCTACAGGCATTACAGCGTCTTGCCCCTGGAGGACTCTGACCGAATGCTGAGGGAAAAGATGGGCATAACCCTTGGCGGTCAGCTTGAGTATACAAACGCGCAGGCCGTGGCCAAGGCCCTTGGCGTGGACGGCCTTGTCTACGGGTATCTTCTTAATTTTGACGATATCACCACCGGGGTATATAATGTGAAAGAGGTGAGGGCGGGTTTTAAGCTTATTGATGGTAAGTCAGGCGCAGTTGTATGGGCAAACGGCGGCGGCGTGAAGAGTTTTTATGTAGCTGGAAAAACCGGCATAGCCGTGACGTTACTCAAAGAAATTGGGTCCGGTAACGAGGTGCCCTCTTTTATTAAGGGTTTATCCGATATCCCCGGCCTTGGGGACTGGCATGTAATACGTGTGATATATCTTAAAAAAATTGAAGACGCGGCCGTACTATCCTTTGGAGAGGAAATATTGACGAGCGTATTCAGGGCGCACCTGAAGCTTGAGACAAACGCTCTTTTAAGGAGAGTCCTTGAGAATATGCCCGCAGGTCCCGGGCAATTGACCCCCGCCAGCGGCTGAGCCGCGCGAAGCTGCGAGGCGGGATAATTCGATTTTAAAGGGAGATTTAACTATGGCTAATATTTCACTCAAGAGGTTCAGGGGGCTTTATGCCCCTATTTTGTTGGTCATTTGTTCATTTCTTTTATTCTCCGGTTGCGGACCCACCATAAAGGGTTCCGTAAAGGAGGATGTAAGCAGAACCGGAGAGTCGGGCAGGCTCGAGGCCGAGGGGCTTGATTACAGAGGCCCTTCATATAACGTGGCCATAATCGCATTCAGGGACAAGACCCCCGGCAAGGCCCTTGGAGTAGCGAGGGCGGCTACGGAGATACTGCGGACCATTGTAAAACACGCAGGTCTTGAGCCCATCGTCCTTACAGAGCAAGATCTCCGTGAGCAGGGTAGCCTATCGGCCTTTCAGGAGACAGGGGTCCTTAAAAAGGGCAAAAAAAACACCCTCGCAGGTTACGACTCCGTGGATTTTCGGATATCAGGAGCCGTGACTTCGTACTCGGCCGTTGAGGAGAGCACAAACGTACTCCTTGCGCAATCAAAGACGGTCATCTCAAGGGTGCAGGTCGATTACGCCCTCGTGGACGTAGAGACGGGAAAGAGCCTTGTAGCGGATTCCGGGCTTGGCGTATACAAAAAAAAGACAGGCGGATTCCTCGGCCTCGGTTCAAAATCCACCTTTGATATGAGCCTCCGTGACGGTGCGCTTCGAGACGCCCTTACAAAGGCCATGACAAGGATGGCGGCGAAACTTAATGCCCTGCCTTTCAGGGGGCGTGTCCTTTCCGTAGAGGGTAATACCATCTACATCAGGGCCGGGACAAAGAGCAGGTTAAGCACAGGCACTGTTTTTTCAATCTACCGGCGCGGTAAGGAGCTTGTAGACCCCGATACGGGCAGGGTAATCGGCAGGGTAGAGTCAAAGATAGGCGAGGCCGTATTAAGTTCGCATCAGGACGATAGCATATCCAGAGCAATTATAAAGAGCGGTGGCGGCTTCAAGGCCGGAGACGTTGTGAAGACCTCATCGGGGGCCGCGGGTTGAAGCAGGGAAATCTAAAGGGCCGCCCTTTAAGACGGAGAAAGAGCCGTTTGGGGCTCTCTGTCTGCCTTGCTCTTCTTGTCTCCATAGGCCTTTTCGGATGCGGCGCTCCGTCCTCGAAGTGTCTCTTATCCGATGATAGGATAGGAGAGGCCTATCTTTACGGCATGAATTATCTTGAGAATGAAGAAGCCATGCTCGGGGCGGGCGCCTTCAAAAGCATACTCGCCTGCAACAAGGGTTTTTCCCCGGCCTACAGCGGACTTGCCATAAGCTATGCGCAGATAGCCGCCGCCGGTATCAACCCAAACGATAAGACGATATTGGCCTCTTTAGTGGCCATTAAGATGGCGCGGAAATATTCCTCAGGCAAAGAGGACGACTTCATACGCCATATAGCGGCTATGCGTGCCAGGAACATATACAAGTCCCCCGGTTGGTTCATGGTGGTACAGAACGAGTACAGGCTCGCAATGAAGACACGGGTAGAGCCACGTAAACTTCCCTATTACGGCGGTAGCGACGCCGCCGCTTTTTTCATGGGCAGGGCCTACTTTGACGCAGGACATATCGAGAGCGCCATGGCCGAGTACGAGGCCCTCTCAAAGGCGGACCGGAAAGGCAAGTGGGGTAAGCTCTCCGAAAAGGCCTTCAAGAGGAGCGCCCTCATATTAAGCCATATAGAAACGTCCGAGGCCGGGTCGGATGTCGTCGTTCTTGTCTTTCACAGAGATATTACAAGGGAAGATCTGGCCGCCATCCTCGTAGGAGAGCTGAGGCTTGATGAACGTCTCGGCATTCGTGAGATAGGGATTGGTATGAGAGAAAAGATGACCCCTGTACCCGGGGATATTACGAAGAGTCCCTTCAGGGGCAAGATACTAAAGGTAATAAGGTTGGGCATAAAGGGGCTTGAGCCTACTTATTCGCCAAAATCCTCTTCTTATTTTTTTAATCCCCATAAGATGGTTTCCAGAAAAGACTTCGCCATAATAATGGACGATATACTTAAGAAATTATCGTCCCTTACGCCGGTCTTTGTAGACGAATCCGGGCCTTATGACGAGGGTGTTTACTCCGACGTGCCAGCCGGCGAGCCCTGGCATAATGCCGTAATGGCGGTTACGCGGTCTAATCTTATGAGCCCTCTTAGAGGCACATTCTTTGGCCCCGATGAGGTGCTTGACGGCCCGGACGCCTTCAGCGCGGTACTGGCCTTGAAGAGAATACTTGAGCAACGTTGACCCATCGAGTAACCCCTATCTCCGCATACCTGAGACGCTCATTTTTTTACAATTTATTAATACTGTAAAATCTCTTAACATCCTTTTTTAATTGAGCTTTTTTGAATAAAATACGTTGTTGACGCCTCCCCGGTGACCCTTGTCACACCAATGCCCGGCCCTTTTTTTATATAATCAGGCTGTAGGATGAAGGTAGTTATCTTTTCATTGGATAAGTAAGAAGGAGGCCATCGGTGCGTAGACTTGTAATAGCAGTATCAGTCTTTATCTCCCTTTTTCTTGTCGGTGCCAACGCTTACGCCCTCGTGGATGTTGAGGCGAGATACTGGTTCACCAATCTTGATTCAAACATTGAGGCCAACAGCGGCACTATCATAGGGACTAATATCGATATTGTGAATGACCTCGGCATAGATGACCATGAAAACTTCCTTGAGGGGAGAATCACCCTGGAGAAGGGGCATCACAGTATCCGTTATTCCTATATACCACTTTCCTGGAGCGGAGACCGTGTAGTAACAGAGAGTGTTACCTTTGCCGGGAGGACATTCTCGGCCTCAACCAATGTCACCACGGATCTGCAGATAGACTACCATCGTTTCAGCTACCGCTATGATTTATATAATAAACTCAAAAATCATCTTGGAATAATAGGCGAGGTAAAGTATTTTGACGGCAGGGTTAACCTGAAGGACGCGGCACTTGGCCTTGACGAGTCCACCAGACTTCAGATACCTATGCCGGCCGTAGGCATAGGGGGTCAGCTCTCCATCCCATTTCTTGCCAAACTGGAGGCCGAGGTTACTGGCATGACCCTTGGCACACTGGCCTATGTCCTTGACGGAGAGGCTGATATCGGTTTCAAGCCCGTGCCCTTTGTAAGCATCTCAGCAGGGTACAGGTACCTGAAGTTTCATGTTGACAGGGACGGCGATGTGGGCAACGTCACATTGCGGGGCCCCTTTGTCACATTGAAGGCTGATTTTTAGCCCAATCAAGATAGTAGAGCGCTTATTTTTATAAAATTAAGGCCTTATTACGCTTTTGCGTTGAGGCCTTTTGTGTTAACTTAAATCTGAGGTTCCATCTTCAGAGTATAAGAGCCCGTAAGACAAGGCCTCAGGATAGGCCGCTCTTACAGGTTTTTTTGTATATGGCCGCGTTACATTGTTTTTCTACCATTTAACTTTGGTTCAGACTTGATGGAATACAGGTATGTCCCCGATCGAGCGGGACCCTGTCACGAACAGGCAAGGCGCTACCTATTTTTTCTTCTCACGGCCCTCTTTTTTTACGGTTGCGCCTCCGTGGAAAAGCCCCCTCCTGATAATACCTTTGTTCAGCAGAGGGCACGGTCTGTAAGAGAGCGCGCGGACCTGGCCTATGGCGAAGGCGATTATCAGGGGGCCCTCTTGATGTTCAGGAAAGCCCTTGAAATTGACAGGCGGATTTTACTCCCGGACGGTGAGGTATCCGACCTTATCGGCATGGGCAGGTCATACACCGGACTTGGAAAATGGGAGCCTGCGAACCGGTATCTTACAAAGGCCGTAAAGAAGGCATTTTCCGAAAGGGACGATAAAGGGCTTTCCATGGCTTATGCGGCCCTTGCGGAGAGTTATCTGAAGTCGCATCGATACGGCCCTGCCCTTGGAAATGTCAACGACGCCATAAGCCTCGCCAGGGCCGGCGGCCGGGAATCCGTGGAGCTCTATAACCTTGCGGCCCTCATCTACCTCACGACGGGAAGACTCGACGAGGCCGGGGCAATGATTGAGAGCGCCATCAAGGCCGCCACCCCGGACTCCTCACCTTCGTCAACGGCACTCTCCAATACATACAGGTTAAAGGCCAGGATACTCTCGAAAGAGGGGGATATCTCCGAGGCGATGTCCTATTTTGACAGGGCATACGCCCTTGACGCCGGGGCTGGAGATGAGAAAAAGATGGCACTCGACCTCTGGAGCGCCGCCGTGGTACTCATTGATTCGGGGCGCTATAACGAGGCCATAATTCAGTTAAAAAAATCCTATCTCCTTTACAGGAAGTATGGTCTTCTTGACGAGGCCATAAGGAATCTTGATAAACTTGTTGAAGTTTATCTCGCTTTGGGGGATAAGAAAAGTGAGCGCTATTACCGTAACATGAGAGAGGCCGTTCTTACCGATATGAGATGAGAAGGTAATATAATGAAACCAAGCATACTTATAGTAGATGATGATGAGAGGAACGTAATCCTTCTAACCGTCAAGATGGAACGCGAAGGCTATGAGGTGGCCAGCGTCAATAACGGCGTAGACGCCCTTGAACGGGTGCGAACCTTTCACCCCGATGTCATACTCATGGACGTGATGATGCCGCGCATGAACGGATACGAGGTTTTGAAGGTTCTCAAAGATGACGAGAAGACCAGGTATATCCCCGTAATCATGCTCACCGGTCTTGGCGAGGTTGAGAACAAGGTGCAGGGTTTTGACGTTGGGGCAGAGGACTATATAACAAAACCCTTCAGCCTCCGGGAGGTATCCGCCAGGGTAAGGTCGCTACTGCGGGTGCGCGCCCTTCAAAAACGTATCAGGGATACGGATAAGATGGCGGCCCTTGGCTCCATGGTTGACGGGATCGCCCATGAAATCAGAAATCCCCTCATGGTGATAGGCGGCATGGCAAGGCGCCTACATGAGCACAATGCCGATGAGAAGTGCAAGGGATACGCCGAGGCCATCATCAAGTGCGTTGAGAGACTTGAGAAGATGATAGTCAGGGTCGATGATTACAAACGCATCCTTATCTCCAAACCAAGGCCCATTGAGATTAACCGCGTTGTAGAGGACGCCCTCACTGACGCGGAGTTTCTTTTTGAGGGGATAGATATAAAGAGAAAAGTTTCCTTCACACGCCCGTCACCTGTCGTTAATATGGATTACATCAACTTGAAGACAGCCATATGCAACATAATAGAGAACTCCGTGGAGGCCATGGGCCAGAACGGGCTCCTTGAGATTGAGACAAAACTTGAGGGCGCCAGGGTCGTTGTGGAGATAAAGGACAACGGACCGGGCATTGACCCTGATGAGCAGAAAAAGATTTTTTCCCCCTTTCAGACCTCACGCATCGAGGGCGCGGGACTTGGCCTTACCATGGCGCACAGGATAATATCGGACCACAGCGGAGAGATTAGCGTACGTAGTGAGAGGGACGTTGGCACGGTAATGAGCATATCCCTTGAGACCGTCCCGGCAAAGGACGATGAAGAAGGGGCAGAGGAGGACGGATAAAGGTTTTGTCCGGGACCTTCGGTCGAGAGAGGGAAGTGCCCTTATTTTTAATGGCTATAATTTTGTTAAGATGTGAGAAAAAGAAGTTTCCATTTTTTCTTTAAAGGATAATCTCCGTATCCCTTCCAAAGCCCTTATCGTCTCTATCGGGGTAGTCGATATTATAATGCAGGCCCCGTGATTCTTTTCTTAAGATAGCGGACCTTATGATGAGCCCGGAAACCGTGGCTATGTTTCTAAGTTCCACAAGATCGCTTGTAATGGTAAAGTCCCAGTAATACTCCTCTATCTCCTTCTGAAGAAGATCTATCCTGCGTCTCGCCCTCTCAAGCCTCTTGTTGGAGCGTACTATGCCCACGTAGTTCCACATGAAACGGCGTATCTCTTCCCAGTTCTGCGTTATGAGCACGGCCTCGTCGCTTGGCGATGCGGAGCCCGGTTGCCAGGCAGAGACGGGCGGAAGCTTCGGATTCTTATCCTCCGCGATAAATCGCATAAGGTCCTTCGAGGCCCTTTGGGCGAGGACAAGGCCCTCAAGCAGAGAGTTCGAGGCAAGGCGGTTGGCCCCGTGAAGCCCCGTGCAGGCGTTCTCGCCTATGGCGTAAAGCCCCCTGATATTAGTCCTTGCCTTTAGATCGGTCTTGACGCCGCCGCAGGTATAGTGCGCGGCGGGCACAACGGGTATTGGTTCCGTTGTCATGTCAAAGCCAAAGGAGAGGCACCTCTCGTAGATGTTTGGAAAGCGGTCTTTTATGAAGCCTGCCGGCCTCTCTGTTATGTCGAGGTAGACACACTCGTCGCCGCTTTTTTTAAGTTCAAAGTCAATGGCTCTTGCCACTATGTCCCTTGGCGCGAGGTCTGCCATGGGGTGACGGTCTCTCATAAAGGGTGTCCCGTCGCCGAGCCTCAAGACGGCCCCTTCTCCTCTTACGGCCTCGGAGATAAGAAAATTCTTTGCCTGCTGATGATAGAGGCAGGTGGGGTGAAATTGAACGAACTCCATATTGGAGATTACGGCCCCGGCCCTTGCCGCCATGGCTATGCCGTCTCCCGTGGCAACGTCGGGGTTGCTCGTATAAAGGTAGACCTTTCCGGCCCCGCCTGTTGCGAGCACCGTGGCCCGGGCGATGAATGTATGCACAAGGGCGGCCTTTTTATCAAGCACATAGGCGCCGCGGACAAGCCCGGTGTCACCATCGCCGCTACCCTCGTCTTTAATAAGATTAACGGCGATATGCTCTGTATAGACGGATATGTTTTCTTTTTGGCTTACGGCCTTTACAAGGGCTTTTTCAATTACGCTCCCCGTAAAATCCCCTGCGTGTACGATTCTCCTTTTTGAGTGTCCGCCTTCTTTTCCAAGGTCAAGTTCACCGGAAGGGTTATCGGAAAAACTTACGCCAAGGTCCCGTAACTCTTCTATAAGCGCGGGGCCCTCCTCTACTATGGTCTTTACGGCGTCCTCGCGGCAGAGCCCGGCGCCTGCCGTCAGCGTGTCCCTGATGTGAGAAGAAAAGGTATCGTCAGGGGAAATGACGCCGGCTATGCCACCCTGGGCATAGTATGTGGCCGATTCCTCAATATTGCGTTTGGTAACGAGGGAGACGCTCCCGGCCTCCGCGACCTTCAGGGCAAGGGTAAGGCCTGAGATGCCGCTACCTATAACAAGAAAATCAGAGATTATCTCCATGTACAGACTCCGTATAGGGTAAATAAAGGGGGATGAAGGAAATTTGATGTACCAGTATAAGGATAGGAAAAATGAATTCACCTGTCAATTTTTTATTTTGCGCCCTCTCTGTGAAAGATTTTTCATGAGGGCCAAGGGGTTGATTTTTATCTTTTTAACTGCTATCTTTAATCAACAGGTATGGTTTACCAAGGTCTCTTATTATGAAAAAGCCCGTACTTTTTATTTTATTATCCCTTATCTTTGTTTTTACCTTTCAGGGCCTCTGCATGGCGGATTTTTACGCCTTTACAGACAGCTCAGGGAAGATGCATATTTCCAATATACCGAAGAGCACGCGCTATGTGAAAATAATGCGCGAGACGAAAGAGGTGAAACCCGCGGCCGGTAAAGCCGGCTCATATGATGGAATAATAAAGTCCAAATCAACGAAGTACGGTGTTGACCCGGCCCTTGTAAAGGCCCTTATAAAGGTGGAGTCCAATTTTAAGCCCTCTGCCCTGTCAGAAGACGGCGCATGGGGGCTCATGCAACTCATGCCTGAGACCGCCCATGAGATGGGAGTGGCTGACAGGAGGGACCCGGCGGAGAATATCGACGGAGGAGTACGGTACCTCGGCAGGCTTCTGAATACTTTTGATCAGAATAAAAGCCTTGCCATTGCCGCCTACAACGCGGGAGAGCAGGCCGTAAGGAAATACGGGGCCATACCGCCCTTTGCCGAGACAAGGGATTATGTGAAAAAGGTCCTCAGGTACTATGATGATTATACCTCAAGGTGATTTAAGGGCGATTTTTTTGATTCGCGAAGAGCTTTATTCCTTTTATTCTTTAATCCGGTGATATTACTTGTAAGATGATAGGCAATTACACTGAAAGGCTGAGGCGAAAGATGAGAGAGACGCTTCGAAGGATGCGGACGGGCGGCGGCGGCGAAGCCCTGAACCTTCCCAATATGCTCTCTCTTGCCCGGGTAGCGGCCGTGCCGGTTATCATCCTTTTGCTTATTTACCCCGGGAGGGTATTGAGTCTCATTGCCGCTATTTTCTTTCTCCTTATCTGCATAACCGATTGGCTTGACGGATATGTGGCGAGAAAGCGGGGGCTCGTTACCTCCCTTGGCAAGTTTCTCGACCCCCTTGCCGATAAACTCCTTATCATCTCATCCTTTATCATGCTCATTCCCTCGGGCCGTGTCCCGGCCTGGGTTGTGGCCCTTATAGTGGCGCGTGAAATTGCCGTTACGGGGCTACGCGCCGTGGCCTCGGACATGGGGCTCGTCATGGCCGCAGGAAAGCTCGGAAAGATAAAGACCGTCTTTCAGATAATCTGTGTTGCCGCTCTTCTTGCCCACTATCGTTTCTATGGTATAGATTTTCACGCAATAGGCACCTTTGCCCTTATCCCCGCCTTTATCCTTACCATGTGGTCAGGGGTGGATTATTTTGTAAAGTTCTTCTCCTCCAATGTCTCCCCGGGGGACAAAAGCCATCTCTGATGGCGGCTGTGCCTGTAAAAAACATTGACTTATCTTAATCAGGCGTTACAATAATACAGTCTTTCCCATCTTGTACCAACCATCATCGACTCCCTTTTACCTTACGGCCGTCCTGTACGGCATCGATTTTCCCGGTTTTTTGACCGCGCCCCTTGCTCTTCCATGAGAGAGGGCGCCATTTTGAGAGTATCCCTCTATATATGAAGCTTGCCCGTCGATTTTACCTTTACATTGGCATTATTTTTCTCCTGGGCATTATTGGCTTCACTTATCTAATACATGTTGAGAATAAAAGGCTCTTTGTGGAGCTTGGCGCGGGGCTATCCTCCAAAGGATATGGGGCTATCCTTGCCGGTCATGGTAGATATATGCTCCTTTACGCCATGGTTATCTTTGCCTTCATCTCGACAGCCGTGTTTTTACTCTTTCATAGCAGTGTGTTTAGGCCTTTAAAGGTCCTTGGAGAGGACCTTCGGGATGTTAACGCCGCCATGGGAGATGAGGGGCAAAGTCCCGTGCCCCTTGATGGCTTTGAGGGTATAAGAGAGGCCTTCAGGTTCATGAGAGAGAGGTTTCATAAAACCACTTCAGACCTTGAGGACTCCATGCTCAAGTACTCCACCCTCCTTGAGACGACGAGCGATGCCGTCATCCTCGTGGAGAGCAAGGAGATGAAGGTGAGGGAGGCTAACAGGGCCGCCTGCCATCTGACAGGGTATAGAGAAAGTGAACTGCTCGGGGCACTCACCCCGGCCCTCTACGGTCCCGATGAAGAAAGTGCAAGATACAGGGGGTTTTTCAAAAGGTGGGTATACGATGGAAAGGGCTTCATGCAAAATGGTTGTATACGCGATAAAAATCAGGGCATAGTTGCCGTTGAGGTAGCCGCCTCCGCTTTAGAGCTTGGGGGCAGGGCCTTTGTGCTGGAGGTATGGCGCGATATATCAGATAGAAAATACCTTGAGGATAAGTTGAGGCAGGAGATAGATGTGCTTGAGAGGCGTGTAGGGGAGAGAACGGAAGAGCTTGAGGATGCCCTGCAGAGGCTGAAGTTATCGGAGCAGAAGATGATACAGTCCACTAAACTTATCTCATTGGGAGAGATGGGCGCCGGCATTGCGCACGAACTTAACAGCCCACTTGCCGGAATTCTGACCATCGTCGAGGTCCTCCTTGGCCGCGTTGATAGTGAGGACAGAAACTACGCGCTACTTCTGAAGATAAAGGACGCCGCTGTACGCTCAAAGTACATAATAATGGATATGCTGAGCTACGCCCGTCCCTTCAAGGACGAGCGCGAGCCCATTGACATGAACGATCTGGTAAGATCCACTCTCTCATTATTTATCTCCGAGATAAACGCCGCTGACCTTGAGATAAGGTGCGACCTGCAGAGCTCTCTTCCAATGGTCCCCGGCGCCAGAGGTCAGCTCATGGAAGTAATCTTTAATATAATAAAGAACGCCCGTGACGCCCTTGATGGCAGGGGCAGTATATCTCTATCAACTTCTCCTGCACAACAGGGGGGTGTGAGAGGTGTAGCCGTTGAGATACGGGACAGGGGCCCCGGAATCCCTGCCAGGGTCCTTGAGAGGGTCTTTGATCCATTTTTCTCTACAAAAGACAAAGGGGGAGGGCTGAACATAGGTCTGGGGCTCTCCATATCAGATAGCATTATTAAAGAACACGGCGGAGCGATTAGCGCGGAAAACCTCGCAGGCGGGGGCGCGTGTTTCAGGGTATTCCTTCCGGCCATTGGTGAGGGAGGGGAAAAAAAGGACGCGGCCGTGCGCGTGGAAGATGAGGAGGAGAGGGGGCAAATTCCGGATTAAATCGCCCTATTAACCCTCCATGAGTCAGGGGCCGGGGCTTATCAACTTTAAAACCCTGCCTTTAGCCTGCCCGGTCGCGGGGCTCCGCGCTCCCCTCCTGGAGTGGGTTAATACCTTGACATAGAAGGTTAGTTTATATAAACTATGTTGGCACATCAAGTCACACCTCAGTTCACACCTATGCGCTTATTATGATGACAGACAGGCTCGGCGAGCTCCTACTCAGAGAAAAACTCATATCTTCCGAACAGCTCTCAAAGGCCATTGAGGCCCAGAAAGAGGGAGGAGGAAGGCTTGGCTATAATCTCACCGTTCTGGGATATGTGACCGAATCCGAGCTTACCCATTTTCTAAGCACCCAGTACGGCATACCCACGGTAGACCTTCAGGAAGAGGAGGTAGACGAAGAGATAATCAAACTTATCCCTGAAGATGTGGCGAGAAAATATCATGTCATGCCTATAAGCAGGACCGGTTCTACCCTTGTTATCGCCATGGCCGATCCTTCAAACATCTTCGCCATTGACGATATTAAATTCCTCACCGGTTACAATGTCGAACCTCTCGTGGCCTCTGACGAGGCTATTAAGAAGGCTATAGACGATTATTACGATAGCTCTGATTATGGTCTTGAA
The DNA here is from genome assembly GCA_964605225.1 of uncultured Thermodesulfobacteriota bacterium. Taxonomy (GTDB): domain Bacteria; phylum Desulfobacterota; class GWC2-55-46; order GWC2-55-46; family JADFVP01; genus JAJRZX01. Next base: position 22,667 of record CAZSAY010000025.1, read on the forward strand.
GGGGTCTTTACAGATTTTGAGGACGAGGACATTGACGTAGTTCAGGAAGAAGACGAGATCGATGTCTCGGACCTTAAAAAGGCCACTGAAGAGGCGCCCGTTGTAAGGCTTGTCAACTTCATACTCACAGACGCCATCAAGAAGGGCGCCAGTGACATCCATATCGAGCCTTATGAAAAACTTTTCCGTGTGAGATACAGGATAGACGGTGTTCTCCACGAGGTAATGAAACCGCCAATTAAACTCAAGAATGCCATCGCCTCAAGGATAAAGATAATGAGCCAGTTGAATATCGCCGAGCGCAGGCTCCCGCAGGATGGAAGGATAAAACTGAAACTGGGAAAGAGCCGTGAGATGGATTACCGTGTATCGGTCCTGCCTACGCTTTATGGCGAGAAGGTGGTCATGCGGCTCCTTGATAAGAGTAACCTTCAGCTCGATATGACAAAGCTCGGTTTTGAGCAGGGTGCCCTTGATGCCTTCCTCGGGGCCATACATCAGCCCTGGGGCATGGTGCTCGTCACAGGCCCTACGGGGAGCGGAAAGACCACCACCCTCTATTCCGCCCTCTCGGACCTTAATAAGATATCAGATAATATATCAACGGCGGAAGACCCCGTGGAGTTCAACCTCGCGGGTATCAACCAGGTTCAGATGCACGATGAGATAGGGCTGAACTTTGCCGCCTCTCTTCGGAGTTTTCTCCGCCAGGACCCTGATATCATAATGGTAGGTGAGATAAGGGATTATGAGACCGCCGAGATAGGCATCAAGGCGGCCCTTACGGGGCACCTCGTCCTCTCCACCCTCCATACCAACGACGCCCCTTCCACAGTGAACAGGCTTCTCAATATGGGCATCGAGCCTTTTCTCGTGGCCTCGGCGACAA
>CAZSAY010000026.1:0-22142 GCA_964605225.1 uncultured Thermodesulfobacteriota bacterium
AGTGCCCGTGAGAGGTGTACTCGCACATGCAGACATCGGTTATGACAAGTAGCTCGGGCTCGGCGTCCTTAATGGCCTTGATGGCTTCTTGTACGGGCCCAACCGGGTCGCATGCCGATGAGCCGGTCTCGTCCTTTGTCTCCGGTATGCCAAAGAGTATGACGGCGGGTATGCCAAGGGCCTTTATCTCTTTTGCCTCGGAGGCGAGGTTATCAACGGAGAGCTGAAAGTGCCCCGGCATGGAAGAGATGGGGTTTTTAATGCCCTTACCGTAACTGATAAAGAGGGGCAGTATAAAGTCCAGAGGAGATATATGGGTCTCCCGTATCATGTGTCTCATGGTCCTGGAGCTTCGAAGTCGCCTCGGCCTGTATCGTGGAAAGTCCATGGTTTGTGACCTCACTTTTTTTAGTGGTTATATTGTGGGGCGTATGGCCCTGGTTCAATGTAATCGGCCTTATCCCCTATTGGTTTTCTTTGCCAGGCTTTCTTTTTTCCAAAAGAAAGCGCGAAGCAATGGCCTCTGTCAGCGCTGGTATCGTATAGCTCTCCGGCATTATATCTACTGTAAGCCCGAAGTTTTCCGCTGTATCGGCTGTAATGGGGCCTATGCAGGCTACGCGCGTTACGCGGTTTATCTCCTGGGCCTCATCTTTATTAAAAAAGTTCATAAAGTTCGTAACAGTAGATGAGGAGGTAAAGGTAATGGCGTCTATCTCCCCGTTAAAGAGCCTTTCTTTTATCTCCTGCGCCCTTTTTCGCGGCTTCACAGTGCGGTAGGCAGGGAGGACGTCTATTCTTCCGCCAAGCTCTCTAATCGTATCAGGAAGAACTTCCCTTGCCTTAAGGGCCCTTGGGAGAACAAATTTTTTGCCGCTTATGCCGTCAGCGCCAAGGGCCTTTAGTATGGCCTCGGCACGGAAGACCTTTGGTGTAAGGTCTACCCGTATATTAAGCTCCTTTATGGCGCGGGCCGTGCGCGGGCCGATGGCGCATATCCGCACCCCCTTGAGTTCACGGAGGTCTTTACCGATATTTCTGAGTCTCTCGAAAAAATATTTTACCCCGTTTACGCTCGTAAAGATGGCCCAGTCATAGGTGGAGAGCCGTTTTATGCCGAGGTCAAGGGGCTTCCAGCTTTTTGGCGGCGCGGTCCGTATGGTTGGAAAGGCCAGAGGTATGGCGCCGTGAGTTTCAAGTAAATCAATAAACTCCCCGGCCTGCTCCGTAGCCCGTGTCACGAGGATGGTACGTCCGAAGAGCGGCTTTGTCTCGAACCAGTTAAAAGTCTCTCTTAATTTTACCACATCGCCCACGACGGTAATGACGGGCGGTTTTATCTCTGCTTTTTTTGAGAGGGCAACGATATTGTCGAGCCTTCCGGTGACCACTTTTTGTACGGGAAGTGTGCCCCAGCGTATAAGCGCCACGGGGGTTTGGGCAGGCCATCCGTTTTTAAGTAATTTTTTGGTAATCAGGGAAAGGTTCTTCCAGCCCATTAGAAAGACGAGGGTGCCGCGCCCCGTGGAGAGCCTGTCCCATGCGATATTTTTCCGTTCCTTCAGGGGGTTTTCCTGCCCTGTTATAAAGGTTACGGAGCTTGAGAGCTCCCTGTGCGTAAGGGGTATTCCGGCATAGCTCGGGGCGGCTATGGCAGAGGTTACGCCGGGCACTATCTCAAAGGGTATGCCTGCGGTTACAAGGGCCTCGGCCTCTTCGGCGCCGCGTCCGAAGATAAAAGGGTCGCCGCCCTTTAGCCGGACAACGGTCCTGCCCCTTCGGGCCCTATCTATTATGAGGGCGTTTATCTCAGATTGCGTGATGGACTTTTCAGAGCCTTTTTTCCCCACATATATGGTCTCCACACCCTCACCGGCGTAGGCGAGGAGCCGTGAGCTCGCGAGAAAATCATATACAACGCACCCGGCCTTCTTTAAGGCCTCCACGCCCTTAACCGTAATAAGTCCCGGGTCCCCGGGACCTGCCCCTACAAGATATACCTTACCCTTCACCATAGGCTTTTTTTTAACCATCCCTTTTGTTTATACACTAACGGCATTAAAAAAATAATTATATCAGGATTACAAGAATATTAAAATTTTTTTGCGGCTCAGACAAGAATGTTTTTCCAGATCATTCCATATCGATTTGATGTTATTATATAATAAACGTATCATGCTGAAGTCGATTCACTTATCCTGTCCCTTATTTTTTTAAAAGGCGGATACTCTTGTGGCGGATAGATTGAAGACCATTATAGATGAGCTCTCAGTGGGCGTTCCCGTGCTTACGGTGAACAGGCGGCTGGAGCGTTACCTTCTCGCTTCTCATGAGAAGGCAATGGCAGAGGCTGGCCAAAACCTCTGGAAGAGCCCCGTTGTAATGCCCCTTTTGTCCTGGGTAAAGGGGCTCTGGGAGGAGAGTTGGCCCGAGGGTTCGCTCCTCTCCGATACACGTTCCCTTGCCCTCTGGAAAAAAATTGTCTCAAGGGATAGGCGTACCAGGGGCCTGCTCTTTCCACGGGGCGCGGCCCGCGAGGCCTATAAGGCATATGAGCTGGTGCGCCGGTACAGGCTGAGGCTTCCCGCTGATGATACCTATCTTACAGAGGAGGCGCGGGCCTTCAAGGGCTGGCTCGGCCAATACGAAAACGAACTCCAACGCCTTGGTTTTGTTGATTACCCCTGCCTCATGGAGCGTGTATGCGCCCTTATGGATGGAGGCACAGTGACTTTGCCGGAAAAGGTTATTTTAGCGGGTTTTGATGAGATTACCCCCGATGTTGAGGCCCTGTTGGCCTCTTTAAAGGGCGCCGGGTGTAAAGCCCTTTTTTGGCCCGAAGAGCCGGGGGCCAAGGGCCTGGCCGCTGGAGACAAGAGGGCGGCGACGGAGATAAGAGAGTACGGTGATGAACTTCAAGAGGTGCGCTCATGCGCGAGATGGGCGCGTCTGCAGGCAGAGGACCATAAAAGAGTCGGCATTATCGTCCCCGAACTCGATAGATACAGGGCCATTATAATAAATGAGTTTTTTGCCGAGCTCGACCCCGCCTCAATCCTGCCCGGGGAGCCCCGTAGAGAGTCTTTTAATATTTCACTGGGTCTTCCCCTTGATAGAGAGCCCATTGTTTGCTCGGCTATTGAGATTATTTCCGTGGGTTCAGGTGAGCTCCCCGTGCAGACCATGGGCTCCCTCTTGAGTTCGCCTTACTTTATGAGTGACGTGGAGGAGTTCGTGGCGACGGCCTCTTTTTTAAGGCAATTTGGTGAGAGACACTACGGCGGTATAACGCTACGTGGGCTTAAAAGGGCCATGGATAGAGAAAATACAGGCCCATTGGGCCGTCTCTCGGAGAGGTTGGGGGTATGGGAAAAGGCCCTTGAAGACAATAGAGGCGCAAAGAGATTACCTGGCTTCTGGGCGGGTTTTTTTGATGCATTTCTAAAGGCCCTCGCATGGCCCTCTTCGGGAGTAACCCTCGGTAGCGGCGAGTTTCAGGCCCTTACCGCGTGGCATAATCTACTCTCCGAGTTCGCCGGTCTTGACGATGTTCTCGGCAGGCTCACATGGGCGGGGGCCGCGGCGGAGCTACGGGCCATGGCAGGCGAGGCGATACATCAGGGAGAAACCGTCTCCGAGAGTCCCGTAGAGGTCCTTGGCCTCCTTGAGTCCTCGGGGCTGAGTTTTGACGCCATCTGGATACTTGGCGCACATGAGGCGGCTCTGCCGGCCAGATGCGCGCCCAACCCCTTTATCCCCGTATATCTGCAGAAAAAAGCGGGTCTTCCCCGCGTATCCCCTGAACAGGCCCTTGAGTTTGACCGCGTTGCCCTGGGAAGGGTTCTGAAAAGCGCGCCTCTGGCGGTGGTCAGTTTTCCCCGTGTAGTGGAGGGTAAGGAGCACAAGGTGAGCCCTTTATTTTCAGGTGAGGGGAGTTTTTTAAAGGACCCCCCGCCCCTGCCGGGGCATAGATTTTCAGATAGCGTGCATGCCTCATACGCCGCGGTGCCCCTTATTGACGATGAAGGCGTGCCTTTTGGCGCTGAAGAGCTCAAGGGGCTACGGGGCGGCACGGGCATTATAAAAGAGCAGTCGGCCTGTCCCTTTCGCGCCTTTGCCATATACCGCCTCGGCGCGCGTCCCCCTGGCGTGCCTCTACCAGGTCTTGATGCCATGGAGAGGGGGAGTACGGCCCATGAGGCCTTGAATATCTTCTGGGGCAAGACAAAAGACTCGGAGGGGCTCGCCGAGGCCCATAAGCAGGGCAGGCTCACCTCCATTATAGGGGAGGCAGTAGAAGAGGCCCTTGCCGGTTTTAAGCGGCCGGGTCTATCGGAAAAGATACTGGCCCTTGAGGCCGAGCGTCTTCAGGGTCTTCTTAAGGCGTGGATGGAGGTAGAGCTGAAGAGGGGAGAGTTCGTTGTGGTGGAGAGGGAGTCAGAGCAGGAGATAGAGGTAGAAGGCCTTAAAATACACGCCCGCCTCGACCGCGTGGATGAGCTCCCCGGAGGTGGCAGGATAATCATAGATTATAAGACGGGCCCCTGCAACAAGGACTACTGGCTTCCCGGTAGGCCAAAGGAGCCGCAGATGCTCCTCTATGCCTTTGATGGAGGTTTTAACGCCATTGCCTTCGCGAGCCTTGACAACGGCGTGAGGCCTTCTTTTGTGGGAGTGGCCCGCGATGACGGGATGCTTCCAAAGGTAAAGGGCATAGAGAGCGACGATAAATGGCGCGGCCACTTAGAGGGTGTACAAAACTGGGCCGACCTTAACGAGAGGTGGAAGGAGACGCTTAAGGGACTTGCCAAAGAGTTTATTCGCGGCGAGGCACCTGTGGACCCCAATAAGACCCTTGGGGAGAGTAACTCGCCCTGTAAGTACTGCGAGCTGGAAATACTTTGCAGAAGGGGTGAGCTCGGTTTTTTGAATGAAGAAGAAGAGGAGGGGCCGAGCCTGTGAGTAATGCCCCGGACATTAAGCAGAGAGAGGCGGCCCTGGACCCCTCGCAATCTTTTATCGTGCAGGCCCCTGCGGGCTCCGGTAAGACTACGCTCCTCATACAGCGCTTTTTAAGGCTCCTCGCCGTGGTGAGAAGGCCCGAAGAGATCCTTGCCATAACCTTTACGAGAAAGGCCGCCGGAGAGATGCACGGTAGAATCATGGAAGCCCTTCAGGAGGCCGCTTCTGGCGCTGAGGGTGAAAATGCTTGCGAGGCCGCTACGATTGAGCTTGCGGCACTGGCCCTTGAGCGTGACAGGATAGAGGGGTGGAAAATACTTGAAAATCCCGGCAGGCTACGCGTTCAGACCATAGATTCGTTCTGCGCGGTTCTTGCCCGGCAGACGCCCCTGTTATCGCGCCTCGGCATGGAGCCTGCGGTTACGGAGCGGCCCGGGCCGCTTTATGAGGAGGCCGTAAGACGCACACTTGCCATGATGGAAGGCGATAAGGCCCTCTCTGCCTCCATTATGCAGCTTCTTCGCTATAACGACAACTTTGCCGCCAATCTTGAAAAAAAACTTGTCCTCATGCTCTCGAAACGGGACCAGTGGCTCCGCCATATCCCTGGTGAGACCGATATCGATGAGGCCTCGGCAAGGGCGGCCCTTGAGGGGCCCCTCATAAGGCTCGTAGAGGAGGGTCTCGTCAGGGCAATGGAGGCCTTTCCCGACCAACTTGTAGATTCTCTTGTGGCATCGGCGAGGTACGCCGCCCTCCATGCAGGCGAGTTTAACCCTATCGCAAAACTTCGCGGATTAAAGGGTCTGCCGCCTGCCACGGCCAATAACCTCGGCCTCTGGAAGTCCATCGCCGTTTTGCTAATCACTGGAACAGGCACATGGAGAAAGCCCGGGGGGGTTAACAAAAGACTTGGTTTTCCCCGTGACAGGACAGAAGAGGCCCTTGAGGCCAAGGATGCTTTTAAAGACCTGCTCAGAGCGCTTGAGCCCAATGACGAGCTCCTGCAAGACCTTAAAGAGGTGATACGTCTCCCCGGGGCGCGTTATGATGAAGAAGATTGGAAGACGCTCCTGGCGCTCCTTCGCCTTCTCCCCGTTGCAAGGTGGCGTCTCATCGATGTCTTCAGGGAGGAAGGGGTCCTGGATTTTCCCGCTGTCTCCCTTGCCGCACTCCGGGCCCTTGGCTCCGAGCAGAGCCCCACGGACCTCATGCTCCTTCTTGACAATACCTTCAGCCATATCCTTGTTGACGAGTATCAGGACACATCAAATACGCAGGTAAGCCTTATACAGGCCCTTACCTGCGGCTGGGAGCCCGGCGACGGGAGGACCCTCTTTCTTGTAGGCGACCCCATGCAGTCCATCTACCGCTTCCGCGACGCCGATGTGGGGCTCTTTTTACGGGCCATATATGAGGGCATAGGGGGGCTAAGGCCTCGTTATGTGAGGCTGAAGAGCAACTTCCGCTCAGAGGGCCATCTTGTGAAGTGGGTGAACAAGACCTTTAGTTCCGTCTTTCCCCAGGTCCCTGATATTACAACGGGCGCCGTTCCCTACGGAGAGGCCCTGGCCGTGAAGGGAACTCGCGCAGAGGCACGTGTAAATATCACTCTCTATAAGGGCGGCGATGATGGGAGAGAGGCGGCAGAGGTGCTGAGTATCATAAAAAATATAAAACCCGGCGAGAGCGTGGCCGTGCTGGCCCGCTCACGGAGTCATCTTGAATTGATAGTAGAGGGCCTCAGGGCCAGGGGCATTGATTTTGTTGCAAAGGACCTTGAGAGGCTCGGCGAACGCCCCGTCATAACGGATCTTCTCGCCCTTCTAAGGGCCCTTATGGACCCCGCGGACAGGGTGGCCTGGCTTGCCGTGCTTAGGGCCGGTTGGTGCGGATTGACCCTTACAGATCTGCACGCCATATGCCCTGGCGGCGGGGAGACGCCAATCTGGGAGCTCATTAATGATGAGGCCCGCCTTGAGGCGCTGAGTAGCGATGGCGCTGTCCGTATCACGGCCTTTCGTGAGACCATGGGCAGGGCCATGGGGCTATGGGGCAGGGAGGGCGCGCGGCGCATTGTTGAGGGGCTATGGACGGCCCTCGGGGGCGGAGCCCTGTACGCGGATGACGACTCCATGAGAGAGGCTGAGCGGTTTTTTGATATTGTGGAGGTGATGGAGACCCGGGGCGTGGCCATGACGGCCCATGAGCTTAATTCAAGGGTAGAGGACCTCTACGCCGTGGGGAGCGCAAGGACGGATAACCCTGTTCAGGTAATGACCATGCACGGGGCCAAGGGCCTTGAGTTCGATCATGTAATCCTGCCGGGGCTCGGTAAACGCGCGAGAAACTCTGATAAAGAGATACTCTACTGGATGGAGAGAGGCACGGACCTTATCCTCTCGCCCATGGAGAAGAAAGGGGCCAAGGTCACGAACCTTGTGTACCAGTATTTGAAGGATGTTTATAAGAAGCGTGAAGAGCATGAGAGGACTCGCCTCTTTTATGTGGCCGCGACGAGGGCAAAAAAAGAGCTCTACCTGCTCGGTCATACACAGGAGAGCTCCGGGGGGGAGATAAAATCGGATAGCCGCTCTTTTTTTCATCTTATCGGCCATGTCCTTACCGGGGCCATGGTTGCGCCGGCCGGGGCGGAAGGAGAGCCCTGTAAAGAGGTAAAGCAATCCAAAATTCGTCTTAAGCGTCTTGCCCCTTCATGGACCCTCCCCACTCCTTCTCCGCCATGCGCTCTACTAAGACCGGGCCTTGTGACTGCTGGGTCCCATATGGGTCGACCTGTATTTGACTGGGCCGGGGCCGGCGCCCGTCACAGCGGCACGGTGGCGCACAGGTATCTTCAGAGGATTGCCGTAGAGGGGCTTCAAGAGTGGGGGACCGGGAGGGTGGACGGGGAGAGGGCGCGCATGGAGGCCATGCTTCGCGGCCTTGGGCTTAACAACGCCGATGCCCGGGCCGGGGCGAAAAGGTGTCTGCGGATAATCATTAACGCCCTTACCGATGAGCGGGGGAGGTGGATACTCAGTCCCCATGGAGAGGGCGCCTCGGAGTACGCTTTGACGGGCCTCGTAGACGGGGAGATAAGACGGGTGATTATAGACAGGACCTTTGTAGATGAGAAGGGTGTGCGCTGGGTAATTGATTACAAGACGGGCGAGCACAGGGGCGGGGACCTGGGAGGATTTCTTGAAAGGGAGAAAGAGCGGTATAAAGCGCAGTTAGAAGGCTACGCCGGACTGCTCGGTTTGGTGGACAATGAAAAAGAGATAAGAAAAGGTCTCTACTATCCTGCCATCCCGGCGTGGATTGAGTGGTGAGGCCGTGGTTTTGTACCTGGGGTAGTGCGGAGGGAGAGGCGCCCGCTTTTTTTAACCATTGGGCTTTTTATGGGCAAAGGCCGGTTAGTTTATCCCTATTACCCGTGTGTTTCTATTGAAGTTCACATCTACTTTGTCATGCAAGATGGCAAATAGCCTCTCGGCCTCACCTTTTATCCGCATCTCTTCCACGACCTTTTCTTTATCTATCTTTGCCTTCTGGATAAATTTAACCTCTTTTTCTGCCTCTTTTCTTTTGCCCCTTTCAATGAGAGACTCGGCGTAGAAGAGGTGGTTTGTAAGGTTCTCGGGACCAGCTTCCACGGCCTTTTTCAGTAAGGCCAGTGCCTTCTTTTTTCTTGGCCAGGACAATATAAAAGGTATCCTAGGGGTCTTGAAGTGCAACCTGCCAAGGGTCCTGTACCCGCCTCCCTCACAGTACAGGGGGTCAAGCTCAATGGTACGCTCGGCGTAAGCCTTTATCTTCTTGGCTACGTTTTTTCTTGACGAGGCTATCCTTCCGTTCGCTTTACTCCACCCGGCCCATAGCGCCGCCATCCAGTAGTTTATTCCGGCGCTTTCGGGGTATGCCTTAAGCCCCTTCTCTCCTATCTTGAGGGCCTTATCGACGGCCTTTTTCTGTAGGGACTTATTGTTTTCCGCGTAGGTGATGTAATAGTACGAGGCGTGCATTATCTTTACAATAAGCTCTGCCGAGGGCTCTCCGGCATCATATGCCTCAAGGTAGGCCGAGATGGAGTTACTGATATTCGCCTTAACGGGCCGGCCTTTGATGTGATGGGCGCCACGGATCTTGAAGAATTGGTCGCCCCTGGCGATGAGCCGCTCCTTCTCCCCGGCCCCGTATGCCGTAGAGAGCGCAAGGGTTAGGAATAGGATGGCAAGATAAAGGGGTTTTTTAGTAAGTCTCAATGGAATGGCCTCACTTTTTATTACACAAATGGTCTTTATTCACAGGGGCCGCAATCGGCCTTTCCGGGGTTCGACACCAGAGCCTGCAAGTAAGCCGCAGGTCCTCACCTTTTTATTAAGGGCAAGCCCTTAGAGGCTAAAGGAACAAAGGCGTACAAATATATTGTATCTCATATATTTATGTTTACTCAATATTTTTTTAAAGATTTTTATAACGGAGGCAGGGATAACGCGCATAAAGGCGGGGTCCGCGTTTATATCGAGAGCGCCTTGCGTCCCAACTTGAAGGGGGTTTTTCATCGATCATTACAAGGCGCTTTATGCCTTTCGAGAAGTGCTTATTAAACTCTATGGATAGTTCGGCCCGGAGCGTGGGCCCCCCTGTAAAGAAATTTACCGGGCGGTTCGCTAAAGCAAGGCATGAAAAAGACCGTTACTGTAACAATAGAGGCACAAAGACGGTAAGTCGGCCCGTGACCTGCCTCTATCATGGAGAAGAGCCCCCGCAGGCTGTATACTCTCATGGAGAGGGGCCTTAAAGATGTGACGCATGTTATATCAATGCGCCTTTATTTATGTCAGTATGTACAATAACTCTCGGGGAGATGAAATATGCGTTTGAAAAGGAGATTTCGGCTCAGCGGCTCATGCGCTTTCACCCTTGTGGAGCTACTCATTGTTATCGCAATCCTCGCTGTTCTCACGGCGATATCCATACCCATGTTTTATAAATACAAGCTCAGTGGATACAAGGTCACCCTTGATAGCGACGCCCGGAACGTCTATGTGGCGGCGCAGGCCTACCTCAACGATAATACGGGAGCAACCGTTGATACCCTCCCGGAGCTTATGACAGGAGGGTACCTGGCTTCTCCCGATGTGATCTTTGTAAATGGGTCCATCACCGGCACCTCCGGCAATATTGAGATTTATTCCAGCGTCCTGAAGGCGCAGAGCATGGATAATAACAGCGTGATATTTTTCAACGGAAAGATAGAGTTTGTGAACGCCCCCCTCTGATGCGCAGTTCCTCATATATGTGATTAATCCGGTTCTATTTACCGCCCGCCCTGGCGCCGGTGGTTTTCTCCTTCTGCCTACGCCGGTATAAAGGGTGATGGCCTATTTTTATCGGCCCTTATCTATTAATCCTGTATATTCTTTTGCGCCTCATGTGTATTGATATCTTGTGGGAGTAATCCACGCCAGGCCTGCCTTATTGAGGCAACGGTGGGGGGCTGTGTCTCTTCCCGGGGTGACGAAGTAGAGAAGAAAAAAAGTTGTCTTTTAGTGATAATTCTGAGATACTTTAAAAACACAAAAAAGGACAAAATGGATAAAACCACCCTCTGGTATATAAATACGAATAAACTCTTTAGCGGCCTGTCCGAAGAGAAGCGTGCCGGTATGGCCTCTATGCTGCGCCCCGTCAATATAAAGAAGAAGAGTTTTATCTACAATATGGGAGACAGCGCCGAGAAGATATATATCCTGAAAGAGGGCAGGATAAAGATAACACGTCTTACCGAGGACGGTAAGGAGCTTACCATAGATATACTGGAGCCGGGAGACATCTTCGGAGAGATGGTAATCGCAGGTGAATCAGAGAGAGAGACCAGCGCCGAAGCCCTTGAAGACTCCTTTATCTGCGCCATGGGCAAGAATGATTTTGAGAGGTTCATCGCCGAGAACCCCGGTGTCTCCATGGGCATCACAAAGTGGTTCGGCTCGCGCATCAGAAAGGTGGAGAGCCGTCTTGAGAATCTGATCTTTCACGATGTGCGCGCACGGCTTCTCTCCCTCTTCAACGACCTTGGCGAGAAGTACGGCGAGGATACACCTGGAGGCAAAAAGATTACCATTCACCTATCCCATCAGGAAATAGCCAACCTTATCGGAGCCACAAGAGAGACCGTTACGCTTGAGCTGAATAATCTCAAGAGAGAGGGAAAGCTTATCGTTGAGGATAAGGAGTTTATCGTTCCCCCGCGAGAGTGAGCCCCGGGGTCCCCTTTCCCCTACCCCATGTAAGCCGCCTTACATCAAATAGCGCTCAACTCTTGTATAACTCAAGTATGGACAATAAGGAGAAGAAAAAAAAATCGTTTACTACGGGGCAAAGGGAGGAAAAGCAAGAGAAAGGAGGTTGCATTATTCTCAGAAAGGGTGAGGTATTGAGTCTCAAGGTTATTGAAAATGATCTTAAAGAGTGTGAGAAAAAAGAAAAAATTGAATTAAGTGATTTGTTTAGACACACAAAAGGAGGTCAAGGTAATGAAGAGTTCTGATAGATATACTCTGGCAGCCGTCGGCCTTATGGCGGCGGGCGTTTTGCTTGCCGCTACCGCAGGCACGGCCTATGCCACTAAAGACCATGTAAAGATGATAGGCACCAAACCGGCCTATCAGGTAGGAAAATACGATAGCCACAACAGATTCTGTTATGACGGCAGTTGCAAGATAGACGGCGCCGGCAAGATTACCATCGACCTTGAACCGGGCGCTAACTCCGGTATGATAGTCGCCACCTTCAAGGGTTCTGACGGCACGTGGAAGATCGTGCAGAAAAAATTCAAGAAGATAGCTACAGATGTTAACCTCCACGGCGCCACGGGCGGAGATATCCCCGTTAAGATGAGTCCGCCCGTCATACCGCAGGTGTGGACCTATGTTGCCACCTGGGGACCTGCCAAAGTCTATCATAACGGCAAACTCGCATGGAAGGGTCCGGCGCACCTTATGGTCACGGAAGAGGTTCGCGACCCCGCGACTGGAAAAGTAGACTTCAAGGGACCTAAAAAGGTAATGGAATACCCGGGAAGCGTCTACAATAAACACGGGATACAGATTCATTATGTTGCCCATCCCATGGGAAAAAAGACAAAGGGCTATCTCCCGCCATATACGAAGTTCGTGCATCTCATGTGGGAAAAGGTAATATGGGAGTAGGTCCGGCACTTCGAGAATAAAGAGAGGGGGGGCTTAGAGCTTCCCCTTTTTTTTGATTATAAGAGGGGTGAGAGAGATGAAGATTAAAAAGACCTTATTCATATTACTCTTATCGACTCTCTTCATCGCCACGGCCTCTATGACGGGCGGTGTGGCCCGGGCCGGCGGTGATGAGGGTTTGGTGATCGTGAAGATAAAAAATCTTGCCTTTATTCCGGCGAAGATAACCATAAGGCCGGGCACGACTGTGCGCTGGATAAACGAGGATCCCTTTAGTCACGATGTGACGAGCGGTAGCGTTGTGAGCGGCCGAAAGGCGCGGCAGGTTAAAAAGAGCCGCCACCCCGACGGCAGGTTTCACTCCGGGACTTACGGCCAGGGCGAAAGCTTTGAGAGAACCTTTGATGACGTGGGAGAGTATCCTTATTACTGTGCCATACACCCCATTATGACCGGAGCTGTCAGGGTGGCCAGGTAAGGGGGACCGCCTCTTTTTTGCTCCGCAGGACCGCGCATTTTTCTACGCACCATTGCCGGCGCACCCGTTGTTTTTTTATTTACCCCCTGCCTTGCGCTGATTACCCCTGTGGTGTATACTCTTAGTATCTTTTTGCTGGCTCCTGTGATTACAGTATAAAGGGCGGCCATCAGAAACCACTCCAATGTTTCTGTTTTCAGAAGTACACCGGTCATTTTTTCACCCTTCTGAATGGTCTGATATCTTTCTTATACACACTTCGTGATTTCGTGCGTCAGGGGCAAGGTCTTTACCGCGGCTTACCTGCAGGAGTGCATCCTCGCATAATCGTGTTTGGGCGCAAACGCAGGAGGCGCGCCGTGGCGAACCATCATCTAAAAGAGGAGAATTTTTTTGAAACTCTTACTCGTAATGCCAAAAAGCGGCAGAAGTCACTGGGGCGGCGTCTCAAAGAGCGGCAAGGCGGGATTCGCGCGCCTTGGCCTCACTACCCTTGCGGCCCTTACACCTGACGATTGGGAGGTGGAGATACTTGACGCGAGGGTAACGCCCATGAATTATGCAGTTGATGTTGACCTTGTGGGGGTTACGGGGCTTACCTCGGAGATACCGAGCTCATACGAGATAGCCGACGGCTTCAGGGCCGCCGGGGTGACGGTGGTCATGGGCGGTGTGCATGTCTCGGCCTTGCCCGAAGAGGCCCTTGAGCATAGCGACGCCGTTGTCATAGGCGAGGCCGAGAGGGTCTGGGCCGGGCTACTTGATGATTTCAGAAATGGCGTCCTTAAAAAGAGATACAAAGGAAAGCTCTGCGATATGAAAAACATGGCCGTGCCGAGGCGAGATCTCCTCGACAGGTCCATGTACGCCACAGGCTTTAATACCCTGCAGGCAACGAGAGGCTGTCCCTTTGCCTGCGAGTACTGCGCGGTAACGGCTTTTTTCGGTAATAAATTCCGGGTAAGGCCCTCCGGCGAGGTTATTGAGGAGATAAAGGGGCTGAAGACCAAAGAGTTCATGTTCATGGACGATAATATCGTTGGTCGGCCGGCCTTTGCCAAAGAGCTCTTTGAAAAACTCATCCCCCTGAACCTCAAGTGGGGCAGTCAGGCCTCTATAACGCTTGCGAAGAATAAGGAGCTCCTTGAGCTCTTCGCCCGAAGCGGGGGGCGTTATGCCTTTATCGGCTTTGAGTCGCTATCGCAAAAAAACCTCGCCCGGATGAACAAAGGCTGGAACTCCGCCGAGAGTTATAAGGAGTCTATTAAAAAAATACATAAGGCTGGGATAAATGTGGTTGCGAGTTTTGTATTCGGCCTTGACGAAGACGATGCGAGCGTCTTTCAAAATACATATGATTTTATCGTGGAGAACCATATCAGCAGCGCCCAATTTCATATCCTTACGCCGCTACCCGGCACAAAGACATACAGACAGCTCGAAGAAGAGGGCAGGATCTTTGATCGGGACTGGGGCAGGTACCATACGGGCGAGGTGGTCTTCAGGCCAAAGGGTATGACCCCCGAGGAACTTCTTAATGGCTACCACGGTATATATCATAAGTTTTATTCAGTGAAGGGCGTCTTAAGGCGCAGCCTAAGGAGCCCTCACGATATCCTCCGTCGCTTTGCCGTCAACATGAGCTACCGGCGAAAAGCCCTGAAGATGCCCGCCTGAGAGGGCGTAAAAAAACTTAAGACAGTCTATCCCGCATATGCTTTTCTATTATTTTTTTAAGGTCCTGTAATAAATTTTTTTTTATTACCCCGGGCTCTCACCATTTTTTCATCGTCGTCACTTGCCACTCAATTTTTTCGTTGCGTTAAAGAAATCCAGAAAAAATTATACACAGAGCGGCCTCGCGCCTCTTCCTGACGCCTTATGCTTTTTCCTTCATGCCCTCTCCTTTAAATCTACAGCCATGTTCGTTGTTTTTTTGCCGGGAGTTTTCTGCAAGAGAGGCGAAGCCCCGCCGAATATTTACGAACAAAAACATGAACCTCAATCAAAGCCAATCCCCGCCGTTGCATCACTTTTTTTTAAAGTATATGCTCTCGAATTAATAAAAAAATTCCTTTCATCTTGCCTTAATCTTCATTCTATATAATGGGAATCAAGTTAGAGGTTATATAAGACAAGGAGGTGAAGGCCATGACCAGACAGGATAAGATAGCCATTATTGTAGGGATAGGTCTGAACCTGGTGGTTGCGAGTATTGTCTTCTTCGCTTCAATCAAGCATCTCGCCTAAGCGATAAACCTTGACCAATAAACATACAAAAGGAGGAACCAAAATGGGTAAGATTACAGAGTTTGAAGTGCTATGCGGATTCGGTCTTAATCTGGTTGTCATTGTGGCCACTACCATCATAGGCATTGCCGTGTATGGCGCCTGATGAGCCGAGACAGTTAAGGCACGGGTGGGTAACGTAAGGTTGCCCACCCTTTTTTTTATCTTTTCACGGGGCGTTTTTTTCTAAGAGAGGGCTCGCCCCAATGATTTTTTAAAAAAATGTTTCTTGAAAAAACAGCCTGCTCTTCATTAAAATTTTTCTTTCATTTTGTTTTAATCTCTCATCCCCTATAATGAACTTAGGTGAAAGATTGTTCTGGGAGCAAGTCGCGTTAACAAGGGGGCATTAAGATGAACAGGATTTTGAAGGGATCGGCGTTTTTGAGCTTCGGGTTAAGCATCGTCACCATAGGTGTTTCCACCGTAGTAGGCGTACTTGTTTACAATATATAATATTCCGGCTTGAAATTTTCGCGCGGTTCAGCGTCTTGAAAATTTCAGTATCCGTCCCCATCCCTGCTCGGAGACGAGTATGCCGTCCTCGACCGGAAGTATTCCCTGCGGTGATGAGAGGCAAGTTGCTATTGTGTGCAACCGGCCCTTATCGTACAAGAGGAAGCGGCCGGGGTTATCGTCTTCGGTAATGAGAAGCGCCCCGTCGGAGGTCATGGCCAGCTGGTCCGGGTTATTAAGGCCTGTAAGGACGGTCTTGATTTTACCTCCCCTATAGCTGAGTATCCTGCCCGTAGATGTCTCCGCGATAAAGACCTCGCCATTTTTTCCAAGTACAATCCCTTCCGGTCTCTTTAGTCCCTTTTTTAATACCTTAACCTTGCCATCAAGAGAGAGGCGGATGAGTTTGCCTTTTTTTCTGTCTTTTGTAAGAAGCAGTTCGTTCTTTCGGGTTACAATAAGTCCCTCAATGTAGCCGATTTTTTTTATAACCCTCAAGGTCTTTTTCTTTATATCGTACTCAAGGACCCGTCCCTTTTTTGATTCTTCGACTATATAGAGTTTTCCATTTGCCGCGCGTATCCCATCCGGTTCATTAAGCCTGCTGAGTATAACAGCCATTTTGCCGTCAGGGGTGAGGCGAACTACCTTGCCCCGGCCCCTGCTTCGCTCCAGCGTGACGTATATGACGCCGTTCCCGGCCTTTGTGATGTTATCAACCCGCGGCAGTCCCTCTGCCATCACGGTAAATTTATAACCCTTCTTGGCTACGGGGCCGGAGCATCTCTGCTCTCGAAGACCGCACTCGCCGGTTCGGGAAAAGGCAAAAGAGGCGGTGATAATGATGGCCATCATTATACATAAGGAGGCGTAGTGGGAGGGTCTTTTTTTTTCGTGGAATCGTTTTGTTTTTTGTGTGCAGTTCATAATTCCTCTTCTTTTTGATGTTATTAATTAAGGTGTCTTCTTATCTCCTCGTCGCACCGGCCACGGCAAAGTCCTGTTCAGCCTCTATTGGGCTGTGATTTGAAGAGAGCTTTTTTTTGCGGAGCCCTGGCTCCGATTCTCCCCTCATGAGGCGAGTCAGGCGCTCTGTAAGGGCTATGAAGGCCAGCGGCGAGACGCGCGCGGTGCCTACGCGCAGGGCAAAATGAAGATGCGGCCCCGTGGCCCGGCCCGTAGCCCCTACAAGGCCGAGGGGCTGGCCGGCTTCTACGAGCTGGCCTTTTTTGACAAGCGTGGAGCTCATGTGGGCGTAGAGCGTGGAGAGGCCGAGGCCATGGTCGACAAGAACAAAATTACCGTAAAAGAAGAAATTACCCACATAGGCGACTCTGCCGCCGCCTGCCGCGGCCACGGGTCTGCCTGTGGGCGCGGCGATATCAATGCCCCCGTGGGGGCTACGGGGGCTTCCGTTAAGTATGCGCCTCTGGCCGAAGGCCCCGCTTATACGGCCCTTGAGGGGCAAAATAAAGGGGCCGCTCCAGAGGCGTTGTTTTGATGAGGCGGCCAATAGGGCGCTGAGCCGTTCTTTTTCCCTTTTTATCCTCGAAAGGGTCTTTTTGTCAAACTCCACCATATGGGAGGGCAGGGTAATACGGTCTGTGCCGAACTCTCCTGATACGAGGCGTACTGAGGTGCTAATTTTTTTTTCGCCCTCCGTGAATATAATATAATAGGTCCCGGGCTCGCTCTCAAGGTCTGCGGCCACTATGGCCCAGGCCCCGCCATTTCCCCCTTTTTTTGTCTTTATTATCATTGTTTTGCCGCCCTTGAATCTCCCTGAGACAGGCTCATCCGATACAGGGCCCTTGAGATGCACAAGGGCAAGCTCGCCCTGGGCGAGGCGGCTGTCACTGAAGTCCACCTCCAGCCCCTTTACGGCCATGCAGGAGTTTAAGAGGATAAGGACAAGGGATACAAAGAGGACCCTGCCGGCACAGGCCAATACCCTCTGGTAGCCGGGGGGACCGTTATTATAAGACATAAGCCCTCTCATTTGTCTGACTCCATGCCTCTGACGCCGCTTGAGGCATGTCTGCCGCCCTTACTATCCACTATTATGGCCTCTATGCCGGTCAGCCTCTCCACAAGGGCCATGCCCTTTTCCGGCCCCAGGACAAAGACGGCCGTTGAGAGCGCGTCTGTTGTCATGGTATCGGGGCCCAGGATTGTAACGCTTCGGCACCCGCGGGCGGGATATCCCGTGCGCGGGTCGATGATGTGATGATAGAGTATGCCGTCTTTTATGAAAAAATGCTCATAATCGCCTGAGGTGGAGATGGAGATGTCTTTTAATGGAAGGCTCACAAGGAGTTCGTCTTTTTTCCGTGGGTGGCGTATGCCGATGCGCCAGAGCTCTTTACCCGCTGTGCCCTGCACCCTCATGTCTCCGCCTGCCTTGATGATGATATTTTTTATGCCCATGGCGTCTACGAGTTTAATGGCCGAGTCCACGGCATAACCCTTGGCTATGCCGCCGAGCCCCATGGCCATGCCCGGCTTCTTTAAATAGACGGTCTTCTTTTTTTTGTCCATAACCACGCCGCGATAGTCCACGTTTTTGAGCCTCGCGCGTACCTTTTCTGCATCGGGAACTTCGTGAGGCCCCGGTGAAAAATCCCATAACCCCCACATGGAGGCCCATGTTATATCAAAGGCCCCGTTGGTGAGCTTTGAAACGGTTTGGGCCGCGTTGATAATCATGAATAGCTCGTCCGGCACGGCTACAGGGGCCTTTCCTGCGTTTTTGTTTATTTTTATAACATATGTATCGCCCCTCCACTCGCTTAGCTCGCTCTCAATGCGCTTAAATTCTTTTATAATCACCTCGAAGGCCTTATCGGCGCGAGTTTTATCAATGCCGGCGAAGGTGACCTCGAGGTTTGTGCCCATGACAGTAGCCTTGCGCGTAATGGTCCCCGCGGGGTTTGGGCCGCAAAGTACAGGTACGGGCAAGAGTAGGGTTAAGAAAAAGAGAGTAAGTGCAGGGGTGAGGAACTTTGTCGAAGGGAGCCTTTTCATGGGAAGAAGATTACCATTAAAAGCGGTGAGGAGGCAAGGGATGGATGGGTGGGGCGGGGCTCAGTAGTTAATCTTCAGCCCCACCATTACCACGTTGGCAAAGACGCCTCTGGACTCGTGGTAATACTCGTACTTCGCCTCAATGGAGTTGTATTTGCTCTTGTACCAGGGGAAAAAGTATGTGCCCTTTACCCCGATAAGGTTGGTATCCACGCCCTCAAGCTGAGGCGAGGCCGATCTGAAGGGGTCGGCTGACGTGTAGGTGTCTTTTACAAAAAAGGCCTCTGTCTGAGTATAGTACCTGTAATTGAGTGTAAGGAGCATATTCTCGTAGAGGTGCTTGTCGTACTCAAGCCCCGCCATGTAGGACTTTACCTTCCAGTCGTCGTTGTAGTAGCGTAGCGTTAGCTTAAGGGCCGCCCTGTCAAGGAGACCGCCGAGTCCATCAAGGGTAAAGTAACGGCTTATACCAGCAACATAGGACCTCCGCGTGCGCGAATCGGGAAAGCGCTCGTTAACACAGTCAGCCGAAATTGTGGTGCATGTCGAGGCGTCAACGCCGTTAAGGGCCACAAGGCGAATGCCCTCGGTCATCTGTCCCGATGAGTCGGTGAGTGTGTATCCAAGCTGAACGAACATCTTCGGTGAGAGTAACTGTGTGATACCAACAAAGTAGTTGTGCGTGGTTCTCGATTTTGTCTCTGGGAGAAATTCTCCCGATACCTTGTCAAAACTCCCCGAGTAGCTCGCCGTAATAGTGGTGTTTTTACCGAAAAGGTCTTTTTTCAGGGTAATGGTGGGGGTGTTGGAGGTATAGTCGTTCTCCCGGCTTAGATCGTAGAAGACCTCTACGCCGAAGAGGTTATTAAAATCATGTGTCGCGCCCACGGTGATCTCATGGCGGGCATCGCTGTTGGAGCCCGAGGCGTTGGCCGCCGAGGCGCTTGAAACGGCGTTGGTAACCCGGGTCGCCCCTTTTTTCTTTTTCTTGCTCTTTTTCTCGCCGCCCTCTCCGCCCTCGCCGAAGCTGGGGTTGATAACGTCTACTGTGTATTTTATGTACCCGCTGGTCCTGAGGTTAAAGTCCTTATTAAGGGCAAAGACGCCGGTGTATACAACGGTATCGTTATTAAAGGCATGGGTGTATAACTGTGCGGAGCCGTAGTCCTCGGCCTTTGCCTTTGTGCCCCACGAGAGCGCGCAGGCCATTATCAGGAGAAGTAAAAGTATGTATAGGGAGGGACGCTCAGTTACAGCCACAGCCGCCTCCGCTAACTCCGAAAGAGCCCGTGGAACCCTCGCGTGTGGCCATGGAGTGTTCTCTTACGGCCTTTTCCTCTTTGCCAAAATCAGGCCTCATGATGGGGTCGGCGAGGTACTCGCGCTCCCATGGTTTAACGCGGGTACACCCCGATATGGAGGCTATTATGATAAGGGCCCCGAGGAGGGCGTAAAATATCTTCAACTTACCCGTTGATCTATCTTTCATTGTATAAACCTTATTTAATGAGGGTGTTTATCTCGGAGCGCCATGTATGGGGGTCCGATTCATTGTAACCGTAGTGCACGTAGCGTATGACCCCCTTGGCGTCGATGATAAAAGACGTGGGCATGGCCGCCACGGAGTATTTTTTTATGGCCTCTGATTTGTTGTCGAGAAGGACGATAAGGTTAGCGGGCATATTAGAGTACCTGGAGGTAAAGTCCTTCACGTTGGCGCGCCGCTTGTCCTCGCTTATGGCAAGGGTTACGAACTCTTCGCCCTTATACTCTGTCGTGAGCTTCTTGAGTTCGGGAAATTCTTTTTTGCAGGGCGGGCACCAGCTTGCCCAAAAATCGATAAAGACTACACGGCCGCGCATATCGGCCAGCGATACCCTTTTGCCATTAAGGCCTATGAGGTTGAATTCCGGGGCCTTTCTGTTTCTCCAACTTGCCTCTGATACCGTGGCGGCAAGAATAATCAGGAGAAAAACAAAAAAAACCCCACGCGTCTTTATAGCCATGCAGGGGCCCTCCTTAAATTTCTTCTCTTAACCCGTTTAATATAAAGCAGGGAAGATTAAAGTAAGATTAGAATAGCGCGAT
Source organism: uncultured Thermodesulfobacteriota bacterium (assembly GCA_964605225.1). Lineage (GTDB taxonomy): Bacteria > Desulfobacterota > GWC2-55-46 > GWC2-55-46 > JADFVP01 > JAJRZX01. Next base: position 20,515 of record CAZSAY010000026.1, read on the forward strand.
TTATTCTTATGGTCAAGGCCATTGTTCATGGCAAGAGTTGAAAAAAGGGGCGTGGCGAGGGGGTAAATGGCCAGTAAGGGCTTTTTTAAAAAAAATTTACTTTTTTTACACCAGAGGTGATTTTAATCACTTGCAACAAAATGGCTTTTTGCTATAGTATGCTATAGAGTCCATTAAATATACTGAAGAAGTCTCATTATGGGCTTATTCCCCGTTGTAAATGGCCGTCAGGGCCGGGTGGGGTCATGAGTCGCTTTATTTTATAGTCTATAATTGCTGAAATCGTCATGACATTAGATACCGGTATATGGCTGTATATTGTCCCTCTCGGCATAATCCTCGGGTGCTATATATTCTTACGGACCCGTAAGGAGTTACGTAACCGCAAGGTGCGCGATAATGCAGTCAAGTCGGGCATGATAGAGCCCGCTTCCATCCACCCGGTTATCAACCATAATCGATGCGTTGGGTGCGGTTCCTGTGTTGCCGCCTGCCCCGAGCACCCGGGACACAAGGTCCTTGGTCTTATAAACGGCAAATCACATCTTATCGGACCCACTGACTGCATAGGCCATGGCGCCTGCAAGGATGTCTGTCCCGAAGACGCCATAACCCTTGTCTTCGGCACGGAGCGCCGCGGCATTGATATCCCCAATGTAAACCCCGATTTTGAGACTAATGTGCCGGGCATCTATATCGCAGGCGAGCTCGGGGGAATGGGCCTTATCAAGAACGCCATAGAGCAGGGGCGGCAGGCCATGGAGAATATCGTCAAGCGTGAGGGCGGTAAGGGCGGCGGCGGGGATATCCTTGATGTCCTCATCGTGGGGGCAGGTCCCGCAGGTTTTTCCGCCTCCCTCGGGGCCATGGAGGCAAAGCTTAGCTACGTAACCATAGAGCAGGATAGCCTTGGCGGGACGGTCTTTCAGTTTCCCCGCGGTAAAATCGTCATGACAGCCCCGGCCACGCTTCCCATCTACGGGCTGGTGAAGATAAAGGAGACCACCAAGGAAAAACTCCTTGAGTTCTGGGAGAAAGTGGAAAAAGACACGGGGGTCCGCATAAACTACCGTGAGCGCGTGGAGTCCATGGAAGTCTCAGAGCATGGTTTTATCGTAAAGACCTCAAAGGGTGAGTATGAGGCAAGGTCCGTGCTCCTTACCATAGGGCGGCGCGGAACGCCCCGTAAACTCGGTGTGCCGGGTGAAGACCTCCCAAAGGTCGTTTACAGGCTTATAGACCCCGAGCAGTACAGGGGGCAGAAGGTGCTTATCGTGGGCGGCGGTGACAGCGCCCTTGAGGCGGCAACGAGCATAGCGGCTGAAGAGGCCACGGAGGTAACCCTCTCGTACAGGAGTGGGGCTTTTTCGCGGGCAAAGGAAAAAAACAGGCAGAAGGTAGAGGCCGCGGCCGCCGAAGGAAAGCTCAGGGTATTGATGAAGTCCAATGTGAAGGTTATTGAGGATAATAGCGTCCAGGTGGAGCAGGAAGGCGACAATATTGATTTAAAAAACGACGCCGTAATAATCAGCGCGGGCGGCATCCTGCCGACGGTATTTTTGAAAAAAGTGGGCATCAACGTTGAGACAAAGTTTGGAACCCCTTAAAGGGGGTTTAAGCACGGTAAG
>CAZSAY010000027.1:0-21075 GCA_964605225.1 uncultured Thermodesulfobacteriota bacterium
GCGGTTTTGCCCGTTCCAATGGCCCAGAGGGGTTCATAGGCTATGGTAATCTCAGCGGCAGACTCGCGGGCCACATTATCAAGGGCCTTTCTTACCTGCGAGCCTACAAGTTTAAGGGTAACGCCCTCTTCACGCTCGGAGAGGGTCTCTCCAACGCAGACTATGGGCTTTAAACCCTCGTTAACGGCGGCGTGGACTTTTTTATTCACACTCTCATCGGTCTCGCTAAAAAACTGCCTTCTCTCCGAGTGTCCGATGATGACGTAGGCGCAACCAATGTCTTTGAGCATGGCGGCAGAGACCTCGCCCGTCCAGGCGCCGCTCTTTTCCCAGAACATATCCTGCGCCCCGAGGGCCACGGGGGTCCCGCCTATGAGCCCGTCTACGTCACGAAGATATACAAAGGGCGGGGCCAGTACGATATCTACTTCACTCACATCGGCCACAAGGCCGCATAACCCCGTTACAAGGGCCTCGGCCTCTTTTGTCGTGGTATTCATCTTCCAGTTGCCGGCTATCATGGGTCTACGCATGGCGTTATCCTCCATTAATCCATGAAAAGAGAATCGTTATAAGGGTCAATTCGGGGCCCCATCTCCTTCTCTCGCCCTCAGGGCCGCTATGCCGGGAAGGTCTCTACCCTTCAGTATCTCAAGAAAGGCCCCGCCGCCCGTGGAGATATAGCTCATCTTGGCGTACTCACCGGCCCTGTGTACGGCCACGTCCGTATCGCCGCCGCCGACGATTGTCAGGGCGTAGCTATTGGCCACGCGGGATACAAGGGCAAAGGTGCCTCTGCTAAAGGCGTCCATCTCAAATACCCCCATGGGACCGTTCCAGACTATGGTCTTGGCGTTATGAAGAACCTCGCTGAAGAGCGTAACCGTGGCCGGGCCTATATCAAGGGCCATCCACTCCCTTGGTATCTCCTGCGAGGTCACTACTTTTGTCTCGCTGGCGGCGTCAAAATCAGTGGAGACAACGAAGTCCACGGGAAGATAGAGCTTTATACCCTTTTCCCGTGCTTTTTTCACTACGGCCCGGGCCTCTTCAAGGGCGTCGTCCTCGGCAAAAGAAGTCCCTATCTCATAACCAAGGGCCTTTAGGAACGTAAGGGCCATGCCGCCGCCGAGCATGAGCTTATCCACGCGGTCACAGAGGGCTATGAGCACGCCCACTTTATCGGAAATCTTCTTGCCGCCCAGAATAGCCACAAGGGGACGCACCGGGTTCTTCATGGCCATGGCAAAGTAGGTCATCTCTGTTTTCATGAGAAACCCCGCGGCAGAGGAATCTATGTAATGGGTGATAGCCACATTGGAGGCGTGGGAGCGGTGGGCAACGGCAAAGGCGTCGTCTATATAGACATCCGCCAGTGATGCGAGCTCTTTGGCGAAGCCTTCGTCGTTTTGCTCCTCGCCGGGATGAAACCTGAGGTTTTCAAGAAGCATTACATCATCGGGCTTCATGGCCTCGACAAGGGCCTTTGTCTCGGCGCCCACGCAGTCCGGGGCCATGGTGACGGGCCTCTCAATAAGGCGCGAAAGCCTCTTGGCAACAGGGGCGAGGCTCATCTTGGCGTTGAATTTACCCTTTGGCCTGCCAAAGTGTGAGGCAAGGATAATTATGGCCTTCTCGTCAAGGGCGTAATTGATGGTGGGCAATACACTTCTTATGCGCGTATCATCGGTAATGTTGCCGTTTTCATCAAGGGGAACGTTAAAGTCGACTCGTATGAAGAGACGTTTTCGCCTTATATTAATCTCGTCGATGTACCTGGGTTCCATGAGACTTTCCTCCCGCTCTCTAAGTCAGTGGCTACAGGAAAAGACACCGCAATATCCATGGCAAAATTTGTCACTCTTACAATAAAGCAACTCATGTAGCGGATGGCAAGGGGGGGCTTTGGGCAAAACTGTGATTCAGGCGATAAAAGGCGTTTTTTGGAGACAAAACATGTATTTTAGCCCTTCAAAACCCCTTTTTGTCACCTCACAGCCCCTTTTTAGCCTCTTACACCCTTTTTCTCGATTATAGGACTTCCCTCTTAACCTTGCCGCCTTACAGGCCCCTTGAGGCTATATAGAGTACAAGGTCTATCATCCGCGAGGAAAAACCCCACTCATTATCATACCAGGAAAGGACCTTTACCATGTTATCTCCGATGACCTTTGTCGATGGCGCGTCGATGATGGATGAATGGGAGTTGGCTCGAAAATCAATAGAGACACAGAGCTCCTCGCAGTAACCGAGGATGCCCTTAAGTGGCCCTTCGGCGGCCTTTTTAAGGGCGTTGTTCACGTCCTCGGGCGTCACATTTTTTTCAAGCTCCACAACAAGGTCCACAAGCGATACCGTGGGAACGGGCACCCTCACGGCCAGACCGTCAAGTTTGCCCTTAAGGGCCGGGAGAACGAGCGCCACGGCCCTTGCGGCCCCCGTGGATGTGGGGATTATGGAAAGAGCGGCCGCTCTTGCGCGCCTGAGGTCTTTATGAGGAAGATCCAGTATCTTCTGGTCATTTGTATAAGAGTGAACCGTTGTCATTATGCCCTTTACTATGCCGAACTCCTCATCAAGGACCTTTGCCAGGGGGGCAAGGCAGTTCGTGGTACACGAGGCATTGGATATGACTGAATCCGTCTCGGGGTTGTATTTTTCATGGTTCACGCCCATACATACGGTGATGTCCTCATTGGTGCCCGGAGCGGAGATAATCACCTTTTTAGCGCCGGCCGTCAGATGAATAGCTGCCTTTTCGCGGCTCCTGAAGAGCCCCGTGCACTCAAGGACGATATCAACGCCAAGGTCTTTCCATGGCAATTTCGCCGGGTCCCGCTCGGCAAGAACCTTTATTGGCTTGCCATTTAGGAGAATTGAGTCATCTTTTGCGCTCACGTCGGCTTTTATCCTCCCGAGGACAGAGTCATATTTGAGCAGATGGGCGAGGATAGCGGCATCGGCAAGGTCATTTACCGCTACGAACTCAATTTCAGGATTTCCAAGCGACGCCCTCAAGACATTTCTTCCTATCCTGCCAAAACCATTAATGGCAACCCTTATAGCCATCCTCTCATCCTCCTTGTATGATTGGTGTTAGTTGATAATTCCGTAGTTTATGAAAGCCTTTTTCAGCTCCGCCACAGGTATCTGTCCCGGCGCCGCGCTCTTTGTAATAGACCCATATGTCGTTAGTGAGCCCAGGAGCGGGAAAAAAACACGTGAGGCCGAGCCCGGAGGCCCCATGGCGATAATGATGAGCCCTTTGTGATTGAGGAGCGCCCTTGCAAGCCTTTTCAGCTCTTTATTGGAGTGCGTGGTGGCCGCTATCTTTACCACGCCCCCAGGGCCACCGAGGGCCTTACCCTTTTTGATGAGTCCTTCAAGCCTTGCCGCGCCTGGCGTGCCCTTGAAGTCATGGTATGAAATTATCACCCCTACGCCGGCCTTTGCCGCCTCCGCGATGATACCACTAAAGCGGTTGGCCTTGCGGAGCTCTATGTCGATATAATTCACAAAGGGCATAAGGGCTTTAAATATCAAGCATTTTTCACGGGGAGAGATGTTGTTAACCCCGCCCTCCGAGCTTGCCCTGCAGGTCAGGATAAGGGGCGTCTTTTCGACGCCCTTGTAGCTCCGGAGCCTCTTAATCCCACGGATAAGGGCCTCGGGGTTTCTTTTCTCGAAGGTGTCAACCCTTAACTCCAATATATCGGCCCCTGCGGCAAGGGTCTTTATAACCGTTTTTTTTTCAATCCGCTCCACTATTACAGCCGTTATGGTGGGCGCATGGAACTCAAGGGAGTTGATCTTCATTGTCATTGGATATGTATATATGGACAGGTAAAGGGCGCTAAGGTTTTTACCCCTGTCCCTATGTTTGGCTCTGTGTATAGACGGTCAATCAGGCATATATCTAAAAGGGCTGTAGCCGTGGCTTATATTACCTGTGACTGCATTAAAAAGGTCTTGTATATCAATACCTAAATGGCTTTCAAAAGTCAATACATAAAACCCCGGCCCCTTGAGGGCCTTATACCAGGCATGGGAGGGTATTTCAGAGGCAAAATGTCTTTCATATCCATTACAAGAAGAAACCAGGATTTAAGAAAAAAGGCTTTTTAATATAATTTTTAACACTTTTTTAATCTAAACATGTATAATATAAGTTCGTAGGCTAATGTATTGTAGTATAAATAGGTCTTCATGTCAGTATCAAGGTCTTTCACTAAAGGGACGCCGTTATGGGAGCAAGTCTAATAGTTAGTGTTTTTCTTGCTTTTTCCCTATCTCTCAGCTGGTTCTCGGGAGATAAGGAAAATGGTATGCTTGAGGAGACCATCCGTGAAGCCAAGAGCGAGCAAAAAATGATCAACGAACGCTACCAGCTCCTTTCGGTTCAGATGCGCGAAAAGGAGTTTGGCCAAAAGGTCATGGCGAAAAAGCTTAAGGACGAGGTGAAAAAACAGAAGAAGCTCAAGCGCACACTCGCCATGGAAAAAAGAAAACTGCGCATCGCCGTGGAGAACGGAAAGGCCATTGACGTAGACGCCGAGCGCAAGAGGATACGCAAAGAGGTGGAAGAGCGGGCGAGTAAGGAGATAGCCAGGCTTGAGCAAAAGATAGTCACCGTTGAGGCAGAGAAAAAACGCATAGAAGAGAACGCCCGTATCGGCCTTACAGCCAAAAGAGATAAGGACAGCGAAGCCTGGACACAGGCCGAGCTTGCAAAGGCCAGGGCTCAGGAAGCTATCTCCAAGTATAAGGCGCTAAAAAGCGAGCTCGAAAATCTCCGCGCCGCAAGGGACCAGGCCGATGGTGTGCTAAGAGAGCAGGCCAGGGCCCGCAAAAATGCCGAGGAAGCGCTGGCCCGTATAAAAGCCGAGAGGGCCGCTCTTGAGGCGCGTCTGAAGGCCGCGGAACAGACTCTAAGAGTTGCCGCACCGTCAGGCGACTCGCAGAGCGTAAAAAACGATGTCGTCCCCCCATTTGTAGCCGAGATGAAAAAGGCAAGGGATATACTGCGCCGCGAGATAGGTATAAGAAACAGGACCATTACGGAGCTTGAACGTAACGCAAAGGAAATTGAACGCAACGCGAAGCTCATTGATGACAATGAAAGGCAGACCCTCCGTAGTGCCCTTGAGAAGAAGGCCCGCAGGGTTGCAGAGCTTGAAAAAAAACTGGAAGACTCCCGGGTCAGAGAGCAGACACTGAAGGCCAACCTTAAAAACGGTACAACAACGGCCAAGGCCGCCGGGGATTCAGTGGAAAAGGCCAGGATTAATACCCTGAGAGCCAGGATACTAAGCCTTCAGGCAAAGCTCAAAGAGACTGAAGACAATAAAAATGCTTTTGCCGAAAAGGCGCGGGCCAGGATTGACGCGCTACGCAAGAGGACAGAGCAACTTGATACCAAAAATATGGAGATGGAACAGGACCTGAGGGAGGGCGTACCGCTTAGGGCAAGGGCCATGCCTTCTGAGGAGATGGTCCCGCGGCTCCTTAAAAAGGACCGGGAGTTACAGACAAAACTCCTGGGAGATGGCCTTGTAGACCTTCGTAGCCAGGCATCTAACTATGTGGCCCAGAAGATGATTGATAGAAACGTTGAGCTTGAGGCCCAGTTACAGGACACCCGCCTTCAGCTTGCCGAGGCGCAGAACTCATACCGTAACGCCTCCGGCAGAGGCGGCTTTACCGATGCCATAGAGATTAACCCGGCAAGAGGTGATACAAGGGCCATCATAGCCAGATACCGTAAGGCCGCCACCACCATTACGTCGCTTAATCAGAGAAACATTGAGCTCGAGGCCGCTGTGGGCGAAAAGATGCAGGCCGTGGCGCAGATAGAGGCCGCGCGCTTTATCATAGACAAACTACAGTCACAAAATCTTGAGCTACAAAAAAAGCTACACGCTCTGGATAAGGAAAAAAGGGCTGAAGAGGCCGCTTTCGCCGCCGCGGTAGCCGCCCCCGCAGATTTGGATAAGCACGAGCCCATGCCCGTAGAGGCAGAGGCCGTAAATGTAGAGACCCCTGTAAATATAACGGGTCAAAGGGCACTCAAGATAGCGGTCGCTCCAACGAAGGTGGTAGCCGCTACCGTCAACGTGGAAGCAAAGGATGCCCTGCCCAGGGCCGTGAGCGGAGATGAAAAGGCCGTTCCCGCCGCCGAGTTAGGCTTATTACCTGCCGCTGATGTAGAGACTACTCTTTCCCCCGAGGCTCCCATGATCGTAGCGAGTCTCGAAAAGGGTGTTGACCTTGAGGGTGCGATGCAGGCCATAATCCCATCTGTAAAAGAGGCCAAACCAGAGGCCCCCGTAGTAAAATCCCAGGCGGAACTCGAAGCCGCGCGTAAGGCTTCGGCAAAAGAACTCCGTCAGATAGTCAATGAGATTCAAGACCTTAACACCTCCCTTGAGTCCATGCGCAAAGGCCCGGGCAATACATCGCTTGCGCAGATACACGAGAGAATACGCAAACTCCAGAAAAAGATAATACATGACGTAGATAGCGGCGCCATGAAGATGGAAGATATTATGCCTTACGTGGACGAGGGCGGAGGGTTTACATTTTATACCATCAGAGAGGGCGATACACCCAATGAGATAGCCGGCAGAAAAGATGTATACGGAGACCCCTCCATGTGGCCTCTTATCTACAGGTACAACCAATCACGGCTTGAGAGCCCCGATGTAATACAGACCTCCCGCCTGCTTATCATTTATAAGAACCTCCCGGCCGGCGAAAAAGAAGAGGCCATCAAAAAAGCGCACGTCTTCGGAGAGTGGACCAGCTGGAAAGATGAAGACAAGAGGGCCTTGGTAGAAGACTGGATAATGTAGGGACCTCCGGGCGAATAGGGGCGAATAGCGAATAGGGGCGGATGGGGGAGATAGGGGCGAATAGCGAATGGGGCGGATGGGGAGATGGGACGTTAAGAGGGGATAATGAGAGGTTAAGCCTTTGAACCAAGAGGTGGGGTCCTAAGGGCCAAGGGAGTGGGTATAAAGAGTGGCCCCTTTGTTCTGGCCTTGATTTACATTGGTACCGGAGAAGGCATTACAAAAAACGAACAATTATATTATGAGCAAGAGGGGGGCTAAAGCCCCTTTTTTTAATGGTGGGTACTCCATGCCACACCGGGTATGTAGCGATACCCCATGGATACAAAGAGACGGATAATAACGCCGGGCTGGTAGGACCAGCTCAACCAATTGGAACATCAAAACCTTTGAGAGTCTTTAATGAAAAAATTTGAGGTATGCATAAGGGGAGAGAACTTCCTTATCGAGTTGGATGGAGAGGTCAAAAAACACAACTTTTTTGCGGCGCGGTTTATAGAGGCCAAGGACTCCTCTACTGCCGTGGGGATGGCCATGGATTCATTCAGAAAGGAATTAAAGGGACGTGTTTTGAATGAAGAATCCGACCCTCCCGAGCTGAGTATCGTAGATATAAGGGATGTGTATTTTTTCGAAAAAACCATGATCTTCGAGGATACGGAGTTAATCGGCGAGGGTTTTCTCTGGGATAATTAACTGTGGGGCAAAAGGCCTTCAGGCCAGTAGAGCTTTATTTACAGGGGCGCTCATCTGAGTACTGCATGGGGACCTCCCTTGATCCTAAAGTATACCGGAAGAGTTACCTCATTACCGAGTATCTGCAACACTTTTCTTTTAATTCCCTTCAGCCATCCTCTTCAAGACCTTTTTCCTGTGATTCATACTGGGCCTGTCAATAAATTGATATATGATGCCAGAGGCCAATAATACAGCGAAAAAATAGAGACAAAAACTTAATACGAATCCTATGAAGTTTGGTGCGTATCCAAGATACTTGTGGGTTCTGATTACAACAATGCGAACAGGATTAAGGGTCATCAAATGGTAGAGGTACATCGTATAACTGAGCCTTGCCACAAGGGCGAAGAATTTTTGCAGGTTTATATGAATATAAGAATCAAAAGAACTTATGGCTATAGATAAGGTTAAGATAGAAAAGCCGAAACCCGTAAGTGTAAACTGCCAGCAGGTATTGAAGTAACTATTTGTACTGCCGCCAAATACAAGGCTGGCCCCGATGGCGGCAAAGGAACACAAGAAAAAAATTGCCTTCACCGCAAGGGGTAATCGCTGTAGCCTGTCGTTATAAACTATGAATATGTAGGCCGCCATCACACCAAAGAGCAGGCTGTCAAATCGCGTATGAAAGGGGTATCGTATGGCAAGCGCCCAATCGATACCCGGTCCGTAAAGAATGAATCTCGTGGAGATGCCAAGAAGTATAAGTCCTGTAATAATAAGTGCGAAGTAGGGCCTTAAGTATCTCCAGAGCAGATAAAGAAGCAATGGAACCAGTATATAGAACTGTTCCTCAACAGCAAGTGACCAGTACAGGGGCAATCTCGGGCCCGGCAGGTAAAGATAATTTTGCAGATAAAATATATGGTACACCAGGGTCTTGATGGTCTTCGTAGTGTCGCCCAGGGGGGCTGATAGCCCTGTGAATAAGAATAGGGCCACGAGAAGGAGTGAAAAATAATATGGGGGAAATATCCGCCAGAAACGTTTGATATAGAATTTTTTGAAACTGAAAGTATTTGTCCGCAACCCTTCTATGATTTGCCCCCCTATCAGAAAACCGCTTAAAGCGAAGAAGAGAGCGACTCCGTTCCAACCCCACGATGTAAACGGGTAAAGGAAGTGGTTTTTGGGAAGGGGATAAAATCTTTCACTAAAATGCAAAAGCATTACAAGGGTAATCGCGATAGCGCGTAAAAAGTCAAGACCGGCATAGTGCTTATTAAATAACATTGAACCTCACGGGCCTGGCACGTTTGTAGAGCATCGTCTTATACAACCATTTGCAAGAAAAAGATTATACACCTGGATGGATAAAAAAGCCACGATGCGGGGCAGGTGGTAGTCATCTAAAAAAAAGTTGGGTAACTACTCAGACCCAACCTCGACTCATGGAGTTATTTTGCAACCTGGTCTGCAATAAACCGGGGAATACGTGAGATAAATAAGGGAGGGGCCCTTATTTATTTTTTTCCCTCGCCGCCTCACCCCAGAGCTCTTTCAGGCGCTTATCGCGGCCGCAATTATAGCGATAGAATTTATATCTCAACGGGTTTTTTTTGTAGTAATCCTGGTGATAAGTCTCTGCCCGATAAAATCCGTTATCCTTGATAATCTCTGTGGCTACGGGGCTCTTGAGTTGCCCCGATCTTTCAAGCTCTGCCTTTGATTCTATCGCAATATTTTTCTGAATCTCATTGCTATAAAAAATCGCTGTTGTGTATGCATGCCCTCTATCGCAAAATTGACCTCCCCTGTCAGCAGGGTCAATCCGTAGCCAGAATAAATCCAGAATCTTATCATAGGTGATAAGAGAGGGGGCATAGGTAATCAGAACGGCCTCCACATGTCCTTTTTTGACGTAGTCTTTATATGTGGGGTTTTTCCCCTCCCCTCCGATATAACCGGAAACCACATCTTTCACACCAGGTGTTTTTTCAAAATCCGATTCCATGCACCAGAAACAGCCGCCTGCAAGGATAGCCTTTTCAAGATTTTCTTTGGCGGAAGAGTTGGTTGGGATAACCACCGCCAATAAAAAAAATGACGTTAGTATGAGGAGAGTTTTTCGCATTTACCAGGCTCGGTTGCAATAAATCAATGAGTGATGGGTTTATTTTAGTAGGGTGGGCTTCGCCCACCAAAAAATTATCTAACCGGCCTTGTAAATGGTGGGCGATGCCCACCCTACCTGGCTTTCTTGTAATGATGCGTCAGTAGGTCCTTTCGGTTGCTGTTCTTCAATTACAGTAAGCAATGCAGCTCTTATATCGTTAGCTTTTTTTGCCGACATGACTACTACTCCCATCCATAAACTGTACCTTTCCCCTATTTGCGTTTACACTCCCCCATCACGCGCTCTCAATAAATATAAGGTTAGGGTCCTCAAGGTACTCCTTTACCCGCGCTAAAAAGGTCGAGGCCTCGATGCCGTCCACTACCCTGTGGTCAAAGGTCAGAGAAAGGGGCAGTATCATGCGCGGCACTATCGCCCCGTCCTTGACCCAGGGCCGCTCAGTAATCCTTCCAGTGCCCAGTATGGCGATATCAGGGTAGTTGATGATGGGCGTTGAGTACCTTCCGCCAAAAGATCCGTAGTTCGTTATGGTAAAGGTCGAGCCCTTTAGCTCGCCAAGGGTAATTTTCCGGTCACGCGCCTTCTGGCTGAGTTCCTGCAACTCCACGGCAATCTCCAGGATGGTCTTTTTGTCAACGTCACGGAGAACGGCCACCATGAGGCCGTCTGGGGTGTCAACGGCCACGCCCACGTTAAAATATTTTTTGATTATTATCTCGCTTCGCTCCTCGTCCACCGAGCCGTTTAGCATGGGGTGATCCTCAATGGCGTGACGCACGGCCTTCATGAAAAATGGTAAAAAGGTAAGGGTAACGCCCTTCTCCCCTGCGGCCTCTTTCTCACGATTTCGAAGGTTCCATAGCTCCGTCACATCGGCGTCGTCCATGCCCGTTACAGGGGCCGTATGCCTCTGAGAGGCCATGAGGTTACGGGAGATGCTCTTTCTGATACCCCGTATGGCGACTCGCTCAACAGGGCCGAAAGGGTCTTTGTCCATCTCTGCAAGGGGCGGTGTTGGAGGCGCGTGGTGCGGCGGAATGGGAGTGCTCGGCGGCGCGGCCTTTTCAGGGGCCGGTGAGGTTGGGGCAGGCGCAGAGGCCCCTCTTACGTCGGCTTCCGTTATAATCCCGCCCGGGCCTGTGCCGTTTATCCCTTTAAGGTCTATTCCTTTTTCTCTGGCGAGCCCCCGGGCCTTGGGAGAAGCCAGCACCCCTGATGTCGTTGGCAAGGTCCCAACAACGGAGGCGGCTTCTTCTTCTTCCTCGGGAGCGGCGGCAACCGCCGGTGCTGTTTTTAAAGGCTCTGCGGGGGCCTCTTTTTTTTCTTCGGTAGGGGCGGGCGCTTCTTCTTCGCCCGTATCAATGGTTACAAGGACCTCGCCCACCAGCACGGTCTCGCCTTCGGCCTTATCAAGTTTTACTACCTTGCCTTTTTTCGGAGATGGGACCTCGACGATGGCCTTGTCTGTCTCCACTTCCATTATGACCTGATGCTCCTCCACAAGGTCGCCCTCGGCTACGAGCCACTTCACAACTTCACCTTCTTTTATGCCTTCGCCAAGGTCGGGTAACTTGAAATAAAAGGGCATGGGATATCTCCTTGGGATTGATTGGGGGGAAAAGAGAGCATGACAAAAAAACTTTCCGCTTTCTTTTGGAAAAAAGAAAGCTTGGCAAAGAAAATCAATATGGGGCAGGCCTTATAACATCTTTGATGCTCTATGCGCCCCTCGAAACTAAAAGATCAGAAAAAGAAAGCCTGGCAAAGAAAACCAATATGGGGAGCGGCCTGGGTGCGCCCCTTTTAGTACTTCATTACGGTCTTTAGGGCCTCTTGTATGCGTTCGGGTTTTGGTATGTATTCGTCCTCAAGCCTTGCCATGGGTGTGACGGCCTCGGGACCGGCTACGCGCATTATGGGGGCTTTTAGAGAGAAGAGGGCCTCTTCGGCCACAAGGGCCGCGATCTCTGCGCCGAGTCCGCAGTTTCTTGTGGCCTCATGGACTATTACGAGCCGCCCTGTTTTTCTTACGGATTCAAGGATAGTCTCTTCGTCAAAGGGTTTAAGGGTCATAAGGTCTATTATCTCGCAGTCAAAACCCTCGGAGGCCTCCATGGCCTTGTGGAGCATGGCCCCCCATGAGACAAGTGTAATATCAGAGCCCTCCTGCATGATACTCGCCTTGCCGAGGGGGATGGCGTAATCACCTGCCGGGACCTCGGCCTTTATGGCGCGGTAGATGCTTGCAGGCTCAAGAAATAGGACCGGGTCATCGTCCCGTATGGCGGAGATAAGAAGCCCCCTGGCGTTTTGAGGAGTTGATGGGACAACGACTTTTAAGCCGGGCATATGGCAGTATAGTACCTCTGATGACTCGCTGTGAAGCTCCGGGGCCTTGATGCCTATGCCGTAAGGCGTTCTTATAACCAAGGGGCAGGTAAAACGCCCCCTTGAGCGTGAGCGTATGCGCGAGGCGTGAGAAAAAATCTGCTCAAGGGCCCCGTAGGTAAAACCCATGAACTGAATTTCCGCTATGGGCCTCAGGCCGTAGGTTGCCATGCCGATGGCCGTGCCGAGGATGGCGAGCTCGGCAAGTGGGGTATCCATGACGCGCTGGGGGCCGAACTTTTCAAGGAGTCCGTCTGTAACGCGAAATACCCCGCCGTCAACACCAACGTCCTCGCCGAGGATGACGACATCGGAACTACGTTCCATCTCTTCGGCAAGGGCCTGATTTATGGCCTTAACTATGGTTACTTTTCCCATTTCAGGGCCTTTATCTCTCTTTTTTGTCTCGCGCTAAGCTCCGCAGAGGTGTATTTTATAATATCCGCCGCTTCGGGGGGGCCGAATGCCTCGGCCTCTTTAACTGCGGCGTTCACCTGCTCTTCAATCTCAGCGGCAATTTTATTCTCAATGTCCTCGTTGATGAGACCTTTGTCCTGCAGGAATTTTCTGTATCTTATAAGAGGCTCTCTTTTTTGCCATTTTTCAACATCCGCATCTGTCCTGTATCTCGATGAGTCATCTGCCGTGGTGTGGTCGTCAAGGCGGTATGTGAAGCACTCGATAAGGGTTGCGCCCTCACCGGCACGCGCGCGCTCGGCGGCACGGGCAGTTGCCGAGTATACGGCGAGCACATCGTTACCGTCTACCTGGATACCGGGGATGCCATAACCCGCGGCCCTCTGTGCGATGGTCTCGGAGGCGGTCTGACGGTTTCTGGGAAGGGATATGGCCCACTGGTTATTCTGGCAGATAAAGATAACAGGGGCCTTGAAGACTCCGGCAAAGTTGAGCCCCTCGTGAAAGTCGCCCCGCGAGGAGCCGCCGTCGCCAAAGTATGTGACGGCTACGTTCTTATCCCCTTTTATATTCATGGCCATGGCCGCGCCTACTGCATGGGTTATCTGGCTTCCCACGGGCACGCTCATGGGGAAGAGGTTCTGGTCCGGCGGGGCCTCCATGCCGCGCTCATCGCCCATCCAGTACCGGTACATGCGCCAGAGCGGATATCCCCGCGAGATAAATACGCCGGTCTCCCGAAATGAGGGGTATATCCAGTCTCCTTCTGCCAGGGCCAGGGCCGAGCCTGTCTCCGAGGCCTCCTGCCCGAGGATAGAGGCATAGGTACCGATACGTCCCTCTCGTTGCAGGGCCAGTGCCATGGTGTTAAAGGCCCGTGACAGGACCATGGCACGGTATGCCTTTATAAGCCCTTCATCGCTGATGGAGGGCAAAAGGGCGGTATCGGCCTTGCCCGATTCATCGATAATCTGAAGGAACTTTATATCAAAGGTCTTTACTGTTTTTTCCGGCATGTGGTGAGTCTAGCATGACTTTCATAGCTCGTCAAGAAATGCAGGGGCAAAAAAAGGCGGTGCGGCAGAGCCTTCAGGAGGTCTTAAACTGATTGAATAGTGGTTTTATTTGCCATGCTTTTTGCCAGTACTTTTGTCAAGACAACGATAGTATCCAAGGGGGGCCACAGGGGACGTTAAGGGCCTTATTGTGCTCCTATAGTTTTTCATTGCCAGCTCTTTTGTCAGAGTAGCGGTAGCACCCAAGGGTGGCCGCAGGGGATGTTATGTGCCGTATTGACCCCCTATAGTTTTTCATTGCCAGGCTTTTTGCCAGAGTAGCGGTAGTACCCAAGGGGGGCCACAGGGGACGTTATGTGCCGTATTGACCCCCTATTGGTTTTCTTTGCCAAGCTTTCTTTTTTCCAAAAGAAAGCGGAAGGTTTTGTCCTTAAAAAAACCCGTGCTACTGTGCTATAATCCTTTATTTCAGATAGACCTTTACCTGGCTCAAGGCCCTCTTGCAGGGCATTGTAGCCATTATTAGAGAGTGGTTGTGGATAAAAGAGAACTGTCCATAAAAGATGCCGTAGATAGAGCCGGGTCGCTCGGCGCCGGAGAGGAGCTCATGATCTCGGGTCTACAGGGATCGAGTACTGCCTTTTTTCTCGCTTCTTTTTTCAGCTCTACGGGCTCTAATGTATTGGCCGTATTGAGCGATACGCGGGCCGCGTTGCGTTTTGCCGAGGATCTGCGCTTTTTTCTCGGCCCGGAAAGTGTCTTTTTCTTTCCATCTACGGAGCTACTTCCCTTTTCACTAAAGGCACCGCACCCCTCTATACTCTCGGCGAGGATGGAGCTATATCACCGGCTCGCCGGGGGCGCGCCTTTTGTGACGGTTACCACGGCGGCCAATCTTATGCAGAGGCTTGCCCCCGCGCCGGGCCTTGAGGAGCGGGTCTTTAGGCTCGTGACCGGAGAGGATTATCCAAGAGACGGATTTGTCGAGGAGCTTCTAGCGCAGGGATTTAGAAGGGTCCCCATGGTAGAGGAGCGGGGCGAGATAAGCGTACGGGGGGCCATAGTTGATATTTTTCCCGCAGGTGGACAACTGCCCCTGCGGATGGAGTTTTTCGGCGATACCATGGAGTCCATAAGGAGCTTTAATACAGGGACGCAGAGGTCGGTGGACGTCCTTAATGAGGTCCTTATCCTTCCGGCCGCTGAGGCCGAGTATGGCGAAGAGGCCCGGGCAAAAGCGCGAAAGGCTCTTATGGAGCGTGCCGGTGAGCTCGGCATAAGGCAAGAGCTCTGGCAGAGCCTGTACCGCGCCCTTAAAGAGAGCTCTCCCGGAGAGAACTCCTACGGGCTATATCCCCTCTTTCACGAGAGCCTTGATCTGCTCTTTGACCATCTGAGAGCAGACTCCACCCTCTTTATATCCGATGGGGCGCGTGTAACCGAGGCCATGTCCAGGTTTTCTGAAGAAATAAAGAGTGCTGAAGAGTCATTTTTAGAGAAGAAGGAATTTTTTCTCGAACCCCGCAAGCTATATGCCCCGGCAGAAGATGTTATGGATGGGATGAAAAAATTTCCCCTTATTGCCATGGAGTCCCTTGCAAGAGGGCGATGGGGCGGTGAGGGGGCTGATGGAGGAGCTGGCCCGGTTATAAGTATAAGGACAAGCTCCAATATGGAGCTCAAAAGCGAGCTACGCCGTCCCAGATCAGGCAGGGATTTACCTTTAAAACCCCTTGCCGAGGCCATTAACCGGGCATCGGAGCGGGGCGCGGACCTCTATATAACGGCCCATAACAGGGCGCAGGCAGGTAGAACCACGGAGCTTCTCAAAGGGTATGATATAAAGGCCCGTGGAGCGGCAGGCGGCGAGGCCCTACTGGGGGCGCGGGGCGGGGTTTTTATCGCCGAGGGCAGCCTCAGGGAGGGGTTCTCTCTTGAGGCGCCGGCCCTTACCATCATCGCGGAAGAGGAGATATTCGGCCCCAGGGTAAATAAGAGGCCGCCTCCGCCAAAGAGGCCCGGCGAGGCCCTTACAGAGTTAGCGGACCTTAAGGAATCAGACTTCATAGTCCATACCCTGCACGGCATAGGTATTTACAGGGGCCTTAAAAGGCGTGTTGTCGAGGGCGTGGCAAAGGATTTTCTCCTTCTTGAGTATCTCGGAGGCGATAGATTATATCTTCCCGTTGAGAGGATGGATTGCCTCGTGCGCTACCATAGCTTCGAGGGCCGTGAGAGCCCGGAGCTTGACAGGCTCGGGGGCTCAAGGTGGAAGAGGACAAAGGGTAAGATAAAAAAGGCCATTGAGAACATGGCAGGAGAGCTTCTGAGGTTATACGCCGCGCGCCGTGTAGCCCCGGGCTTTGCCTTTTCGCCGCCTGACGCCATATTCAGAGAGTTTGAGGCGGGTTTTGAGTACGAGGAGACCCCGGATCAGGCCCGGGCCATAGAGGAGTGCCTCCGTGATATGAGTAGACCATCGCCCATGGACAGGCTTGTCTGCGGCGACGTCGGCTACGGCAAGACCGAGGTGGCCATCAGGACAGCCTTCAAGGCCGTGCTTGATGGAAAGCAGGTGGCCATACTTGTGCCCACGACGGTCCTTGCCCAGCAGCACTACATTACATTCACAAGGCGTCTTGGCGCCTATCCGGTGAACGTGGAGGCCATTAGCCGCTTCAGGACGAAAAAAGAGCAGAAAGAGGTCCTCGCCCGCCTTAAAAGCGGAGCTGTGGACATCATCATCGGCACGCACAGGCTCGCCCAGGGGGATATTATCTTCAAGGATCTCGGCCTTGTCATTATCGACGAGGAGCACAGGTTCGGCGTGCGCCAGAAGGAGCGCCTGAAGAAGATACGCAGTAGCGTTGACGTGCTGGCACTTACGGCAACTCCCATACCGAGGACACTGCATATGTCTCTTGCCTCACTTCGGGACCTCAGTATCATCAACACCCCGCCAGAGGACCGCATGGCCGTAAGCACAGAGGTCTTGCGCTTTGACGAGGGCGTTATAAAGGGCGCCATTGAGCGTGAGATAGACCGCGGCGGGCAGGTATTTTTTGTCCACAACAGGGTACATTCCATGCCCCCTGTCGAGGATATGCTCCGAAAAATCCTACCCGATGCGCGTATCGCCGTGGCCCACGGTCAGATGCGCGAGGGGGAGCTTGAAAAAGTCATGCTCGGTTTTGTAAATAGAGATTACGACGTGCTCCTATCAACGGCCATAATAGAGTCGGGCCTTGATATCCCCTCGGCCAATACCATTATTATCAACAGGGCCGAGTCTTTCGGCCTTGCCGAGCTGTATCAGCTCCGTGGCCGTGTTGGCAGGTCCAGTCACCGCGCCTACGCCTACTTTATGATACCTGAGACCATGAACCTTACCGTGGAGGCGGAGAAGCGTCTTGATGTGATACGTGAGCTCTGTGAGCCGGGCTCGGGTTTTAAGGTTGCCGCATATGACCTTGAGATACGGGGCGCCGGGGAGCTTCTCGGCACAAACCAGTCCGGCCAAATTGCCAGCGTCGGTTTTGAGATGTATACGCGTATACTTGAGGACACGGTGGCCGAGATGAAGGGGGAGAAGATCTCCGAGGAGATGGAACCTGAGGTCAGCCTCGGGGTCTCACAGTACATACCCGAGGATTACGTCCCTGATACGGGCCAGAGGCTGGGGCTGTACAAGAGGTTCGCCTCCATAAAAGAGGCCCATGAGCTTAGTGCCATCGCCGAAGAGATCCTGGACCGCTATGGAGCCCTGCCTCTCGTTGTAGAAAATATCGTGGAGACGGTCTCGCTGAGGCTACTTTTAAAGGAATTAAAGGCAAGGGAGCTTGTGCAGAAGGCCGGGAGGATATATATTAACTTTACCGGCGCGGGCGGAGAGGGCGCCGAACCCTTTGTTGTAGATAACGCCATGGCCATGATCGGGAAGGCCCCGGCGAGGTTTCGCATCACAAGCGACGGGAGGTTCTCCGCGCGCCTTGGTGATGGGGCCGACCCTATCGAGGAAGCCCGATATGTATTGAAAGAACTTCTTAGCCGGTGTTATAGTAAAGGATAATGGTCAGGGATAGATGAAAAAAACTCTGCGCCTATTTACGGCGCTCTCACTGGTTTTTCTTATATTCGGGTGTAACGGCGCTTCTGAGCGTCCCTCCGGCGACGAGGTTATAATCAACGTTGGCGGGCGCACCGTAACGCTAAAGCGATTTAACGAGAGGGTAAAAAGGTCTTTTCAGGGCGCGGCCGAGGGCTCGGCCATTAGAAGAGACGTGGCCGGTGATATTATCGAGGAAGAGCTTGTCCTTGGAGAGGCGGCCCGCCTTGGTATTACAGTAGATGGAGTTGCAGTGAAGGCCGAAGAGGCCCGGTTGAGAAAAGAGGCGGGGCCTCCTTCGGCTGATTTTTTTGAGGACGTACGCGCGGCCTATGGCTCCGTGGAAGGCTGGAGAGAGGAGCTCCGTAGAAGGCTCATCATAGAGAAGGTCACGGCAGGGGTTACAGGCGCGGAGGTCAGGATAAAAAAGGGAGAGGCCTTGAAGTACTACCGCGCTCATAAAGAGGATTATGATGAGCCCGAGAAGGTGCGCGCCAGGATGATAGTCGTATCAACCGAGGAAGAGGCCGTGAAGGTTAGAAAGGGGCTGACAAAGAAAAATTTTAGCGAGGTGGCAAAAAAGGTCTCCCTCGGCCCTGAGGCAAAAAAGGGCGGAGACCTCGGTTTCTTTGCCCGCGGTGAGATGCCCGAGGAGTTCGAGAAGGCCGTCTTTAGCCTGAAGCCCGGCGGCATTAGTCCCATAGTCAAGACAGAGTACGGCTATCATATCCTGCTCCTCGAATCCAAAAAACGGGCCCGGCGCCTTGGCTTCAAGGAGGCCCGCCGTGGTATTGAAGATAAACTTGGACGCCTGGAAAGGCAACGGCGCTTTAGTGTCTGGATGACCTCTTTAAAAAAGAAGACGGTAATAGAGGTAAGGGAGGAATTTTTGTGAGTAGCGGGAAAAACGTTTTTTTTGCGGGTTTAATTACTGCGGTTTTTTTACTTGTTGGTTGCTTTATCCACACCCCAATATCCCATGGAGAGACGCTTGACAGGATTGTGGCGGTGATAAACGATGAGGTTATAACGCTCTCTGAGCTCAAGGCCACGGTAGCCCTTGCAGAGAGCGCCTTTAAGGATAATCCCGGAGAAAAGTCCGGCAAGAAGGTATCGCAGGCAAAGATACTCGATGACCTTATTAAGGAAAAACTGATAAAGCAGGCCTCCGACAAGGTTGGTCTGGAGGTGAGTGAGGAGGAAATAGACAACGCCGTCAAGGAGATTGAGGACCAGAACGGTTTTACCCGTAAAGAGCTCATGCTGGCCTTAGCCGGAAGCGGCCTTACCTACGAAGAGTACAGGGACAGGCTCAAGGAACAGATAAGGTCCGTAAAGTTCATGGACATGAGGTTCCGTTCCAGGATAGACATCAAGGCCGATGAGCTGGAAAATTATTACAGACAGCACATCGAAGAGTTCTATGGCCCGCCATCTTTCAGGATAGGCATTATCTTCATAAACGGCGAAGATGAGGTGAGGATGGCTTCAAGGATAGGTAAGGTTATGCGGGCTTTGAGAAGAAAAAAACCCTTTGCCGATGTAGCAAGAGCCTACTCTGATGACGAGAGTTCGGTCACCGGCGGCGACCTTGGTGTGATAAAGGCCGGCGAGCTGGACGAGACACTGGTGCGTGAAGTGCTAAAACTCAGCGTTGGCGAGGTGAGTCCTCCCATACATAAGCCTGAAGGTATCTACGTTCTGAAGTTTATCAGATACCTTGTCGGTGAACCGGCGCCTCTGGCCGCTGTGCGCTCCAAAATACATAAGAAGCTCTTTGACAGGACCTTTAACGAGATGGTGGAGACGTGGTTTGAGGAAGAGAAGAACTCGGCCAGTATTGATATCAGGTTATGAGGCATAGAGATAACCCCGAAAGCCCGGAGAGTGAGGCCTGAGACCTTGAGACCAAAGATAGCCATTACCATGGGTGACCCCGCGGGCATAGGTCCCGAGCTTGTCCTCCGGGCCGTTACGGATAGAGGTCTCCTTAACGTGGCCGAGCCCGTCATCTACGGCGATAGAGGGGTCTTTGAGCTTGTATCAAAAAAACTCGGTCTCCCCATGCCCGGCCCGGATATTTTCAACAATATTACATCCATGCCGACGACACACCTCACGCCGGGGCGCCCGAATAAAGACGGCGGACGCGTCATGATAACCTGCATTGAGCGGGCCGTATTGGACGCCCTTGCGGGCAAGGTCTCGGCCGTTGTGACGGCGCCTATAAATAAAGAGACGGCCCATCTCGCCGGATTCACCTTCCCCGGACATACGGAGTTTATCGCCCACCTCTCTGGAGACATGGCCCCTGTGATGATGCTTTGCGGGCCGGGCCCCGCAGACCTTAAAGTTGCCCTTGTGACGACGCACGTCTCCATGCGCGAACTCCCCGGCCTTATCACAAAAGAGAGTGTCTTCCATACCCTTAAGGTAACGGCGGATTCATTAAAAACACGCTTTGGCATTTCAAACCCATCCATCGCCGTAGCCGGCCTAAATCCCCACGCGGGCGAGGGCGGTATATTCGGTGACGAAGAAGAAAAGATCATCACCCCCGCCATTGAGCGGGCGCGGGCCGAGGGTTTTAACATAACAGGCCCTGTGCCGCCGGATACGGTCTTTTACAGGGCCGTCAGAAAAAAAGAGTTTAACGCCGTTGTCTGCATGTACCACGACCAGGGCCTTGGGCCGCTGAAACTCCTGCACTTTGACGACGGCATAAACGTCACGCTTGGCCTACCCGTGATACGCACCTCGCCGGACCACGGCACGGCCTATGATATCGCCTGGAAGGGCGTGGCAAACCCCCTTAGCCTTGTCTCGGCCATAGAGATGGCCGCAATGATGGTACGTAATCGGGGGGCTTTTGAAAAAAGCAACCCGATTACGTAAAAAGGCCTTTTGCTTTCTTTTGGAAAAAAGAAAGCCCGTAGGTTGGGTAGAGCGTTAGCGAAACCCAACAATTGGACAGATGGTAATCTTTCATTAAAAGCGTTGGGTGCCCTGCCTCTACCCAACCCACCAGTTTCGTAGGGTGGGCTTAGCCCACCAAAAATAAAGGCGTTATAAGACGGCCATGCCCGAATATCGAAGATCAAGGTTGGGTAACACTTATTTTTTCACCCTTGTTACATATAAAAGACAGCCGATCCTCTGTCTTGATGAATCGAGAGAGACATTAAGAGAGGTCATAAGAGAGACCTGCGGATTATATCCCTTTGAGATAAAGGCATGGGTCTTGCTCCCCGACCACATACACACCATCTGGGAACTCCCGGAAGGAGATACAAGATATTCCATGAGGTGGGGGTTTATAAAAAAGGAATTCACAAAAAGATTGAAGACCTCTTTCGCCGCGGCTCCAGTTACGAGGTCGCGGTTACGTAAGAGAGAAGGTAACATATGGCAGAGGCGTTTTTGGGAACACACGATAAGAGATGACGGTGATTACAGAACCCACGTTGATTATATCCATTATAA
>CAZSAY010000028.1:0-20272 GCA_964605225.1 uncultured Thermodesulfobacteriota bacterium
CCGCTTTCTTTTGGAAAAAAGAAAGCTTGGCAAAGAAAACCAATAGGGGGACGATTTCGCCACTAACATCCTCTGTGGCCGCCCTTGGATACTACCTTTGCCCTGACAAAAAGAACAATAGGGGGGGCACATTACCGTAAAACCAGCTTCCTGCGCCCGCTCAATCAGGTACGGCTATCGAGGACCATGGTCACGGGGCCGTCGTTTTCGCTACTTACCTCCATATGGGCCCCGAATACACCCCTTTTAACGATTAGGCCCTTCTTCACTAATGAACTTATAAACAATTCATAAAACCCCTCTGCCTTTTCAGGGGCCTCTGCCTCCGAGAAAGCGGGCCTTCGGCCCTTTCTACAATCGGCAAGGAGGGTGAACTGCGATACTACCAGCACGGCGCCGCCCGCCTCCATTACGTCAAGGTTCATGCGGCCCGAATCATCTTCGAATATACGGAGAAAACGAACCTTATCTGCGATGTACTTCATATCACCGGGGCCGTCTCCCTTTTCCACGCCAAGGTATACGAGAAGCCCGCCTTCAATTGCGCCGACAAGCTCCCCTTTTACCGTGACACCCGCACTCTTTACCCGTTGCAAGACCGCCTTCATGCCTTTACAACCCTCACCTTTTCGCCTACTCCAAGGCCAAGAATCCCGGCGCCGCTACCCTCATGGGCCGCTACCTCTACACGCCCCGAGCTACCCGTAAGGGCCCCGAGCCCACCGGGCTCGATGGAGGCATAGGAGCGGTAAAGCCCCTTTACCTTCCGTCCCTTTATGGTAAGTTCAATATCACCCGTGCCAAGGCTGGACTCAATGAGCTCTGCCATTATGTTGGTTATGATATTTCCGTATGAGTCAATATGTATGACCTCGCCGTTGACGGCCCCCTCGATGCACTCCGGCTCGGGGAGATTTATCATAAGGAGGTCTCTTGTCAAAGGGCCGAATTCAGTCGGCGCCACGCCAAGGGAAAGGTGCCCGGCAACGGGGCCGAAGATATCGCGGCCATGAAAGGTTCGGCTAATCGCCTCTCTCATATACTTCTCGTTCTTAATCTCAAAGACTCTTTTAATACCGTCGCTCTCGGCGGCAAGGCTGAGGAGCCCGTTATCAGGACCGACAAAGAGGAATCGCTCTGTCTCAACTATGACGGCGCGGCGCGGCCCGCCCACACCGGGGTCCACGACGCCAAGATGCACCGTGCCACGGGGGTAGTACCTGCAGGCCTCGGCCATCACAAAGGCCCCCTGAAGGATATCCCCCGGGGTAATGGCATGGGAAATGTCAATAAGCTTGGCCGCGGGGTTTACAGTAAGGATAGCGCCTTTCATGGCGCCGGTGTAGTGGTCCTTAAGACCGAAATCCGTTGTAATGCTTATCAGCACGGGCATATTCACCTCCTTATCCATACAAAAAAATAGCGCTATAAGGTAAATTACAGTATAATCAAAAGAAGAGACTTACACCAGAGATGATTATTGAAGTATACCATATAAGAGACGCCATGGTGAGGACGCAGGCAGGCATCACCATCGGCTTAAGAAGGAGAAAAACATGGACCATGCGATAGCCATAGATCTACGTGACCTGCCTGTATTCAAGAGACATCCCGCGGCCTTTGACGCATGGGATGGACTTGATACAGGGGCGGTCCTGCGCCTTACAAACGACTATGCCCCGTCGATGCTGAAGACGCACTTCGAGTCCCTGTACGGTGAAATATTTGAATGGGATGATGTGCTCTCGGGCCCCGATGCCTGGGTAGTGGATATAAAACGGCTCCGCTCGGCCGAGCCCGATGTAGGCGAAGACGTTCTCGAACGGGTAGAGAAGGCCCTTCACGAGATAAGGCCCTTTCTTGAAGGAGACGGCGGCGGCGTTGAACTAATAGAGATAGACGAAGAGGACCGCATTGTAAAGGTTCGCCTCACCGGCGCCTGCACGAGCTGTCCTTCTTCGGCGCAGACCCTGAAGGGCGGCGTGGAAAAGGCCATAAAAGAACACGCCCCGGAGATACGCACCGTAGAGAACGTAAAGTAAGAGGGGGCCCGGCCCCTTGTCCTGCCTCTCTTCTTTCCCCGGCCAAAGCCTGCCCGCCGTTGACACCCCCGCAAGGCCCGTGATATAAATTCACCTTATGGAAACTACCGGGGCCGGTGAGATAATAGTTAAACAGAGGCAACGCGACATCCTCATTGTCGCGGCCGTCACCATGGCCCTCCTAATCCCCTTCTCAGGCAAGGCCTTTCATATAGACGATACACTCTTTATCTGGGCGGCCCGCCATATAAGCCAAAAACCCTTCCCCTTTTACTGGTTCAACGTCAACTGGTACGGCTATGATATGCCTCTTTTTCAGGTGATGAAGAACCCGCCGCTGACGAGTTACTTCATCGCCATGACGGCCCCTCTCGCGGGGTGGTCCGAGAGGGCCCTTCACTTCGTCTTTCTCATACCGGCGGCAAGCCTTGGTATCGCCATATATCTAATCGCCGAAAAATTTACACGCCTGCCGCTTCTGGCTACGCTCACAGGGATTATAACACCGGTTTTTCTCGTCTCGGGAACAACGGTAATGAGCGATGTGCTCATGCTTGACCTCTGGTGCTGGGCCCTCTATATATGGATAATCGGCACCGAAAAAAAACAGATCTATCTCTTACTCATAGCCGGGGTTTTAATAGCGCTTGCCACGTTCACAAAGTACTACGCAATGTCTCTTATACCGCTTCTCGGGGTTTACTCGCTCTACAGAAGAGATTCCTTAAGGCTCTGGCTACCCGGCCTTGGACTTGCCCTCATATTACTCATAGCGTATCAGCTCCTTACAAAAGAGGTCTACGGCAGGGGGCTTCTCCTTGACGCCGCGGCCTACGCAAGAAATATCGGCCCAACGCTTGTGGGCGGCAAGCTTGAAAAAACCGTTATTGGCCTTGATTTCGCCGGTGGCTGCCTTGTCACCGTACTCTTCTACGGGGCCTTTATCTGGAAAAAAAAGACCCTCATCCTCTGGGGCGTGCTCTTTGTCATATTCATACCAATCATCGCCAATGTAAAGGCCCTTGAAAAACTCGTATATTTTTCAAAGGCGGGAGAAGTGGACTGGGGATACATGGCCCAGGTCTCCCTCTTCGCCGTCGCCGGGCTTACCCTCATCGTCCTTGCCGTAAGAGACTTTTTTCTTTCAAGAGACGCGGCCTCGCTCCTTCTTTTACTCTGGATACTCGGCACCTTCGCCTTTGCCGCCTTTGTAAACTGGACCAATAACGGCCGCTCGAACCTGCCCATGATACCTGCGGCCGGGATCCTCGTGGCCCGGGCAGTGGAGAGGCGATCCGACTTTAGCTCCCTTATAAAAAAATGGCAGATATTCATCCCCCTTGCTCCGGCGCTGGTCCTCTCCCTCTTTGTCTCATACGCCGACTACGCCTTTGCCAACTCCATGCGCGACGTTGCCGCCATACTGAACACAAGATACATAAGTAGAGGCGAGAGAGTCTGGTTTCAGGGACACTGGGGGTTTCAGTACTACATGGATGCATACGGGGCAAGGCACTTTGACAGAAAGGCCCCACGCCTCATGGAAGGGGATATCGTTGTGAGATCCTATAACAACTCCAACATAACGAATCTGCCGGAGCAACTCTTTAACGTCACCCTCATTGACGAGATAGACAACCCCCTGCCGAGCGCCATCTCCGTAATGAGTTTTCGGCCAAGGGCCGCGGGGTTTTATTCAAGCGTCTTCGGCGCCATCCCCTATGCCTTCGGGCACGGAGGGAGCGACAATTACGGCGTGATGCGGATGAGGTCCCGGAAAACCACCGCCTTGCCGGCCGGCCCCTATGTCCCCTGAGGGGGAGGGCTTTTTTCCAGGGCTCTCCCGGCAACACCCCCCCCAAATGACAGCCAGGGGTAAATAGGGACTTTACAAGAACCCCAAGTGGGCTATAATCTACCCATGCCATGGAGCAGAGCGTATACGCATCAGGCGACAAAAAATGTATGATTGCTTACTTATCACCTTGCCCCTTTAATGTTAGATTAGGGGTTTTAGGGGATAAGGCAAAACAAACATGAAAGTGGAGAGTTATATGAAGATACAAGAGGCAAAGAGGGTAGAGGTTCCTCTTACAGGTCTATCTACACTGTGGTTTCAGGTCTCGGGAACGCTCTGCAACCTCAAGTGTTCTCACTGTTTCATAAGCTGCGGCCCGGGGATCAAACGTCACGGCATGCTCTCAAGGGAGACCGTAAAGGATTACCTTGAAGAGGCGCGCGCCACGAGCATAACGGATATATACTTTACAGGCGGAGAACCCATGCTTAACCCCGAGATAACGGGTATCGTGGAAGACGCCCTTAACGACGCCCATGTCACCGTTCTTACAAACGCCACGCTCATTACCGATGACGTTGCCGGCAAGTTCAGAGAGCTGGCCGCCGCGGCAAGGCACAAGCTCACCTTCCGTGTCAGCATGGACAGCCCTGTTGAGGAAGAAAACGACAAGATTCGAGGCACGGGCGCCTTCAATAGGACCTCAGAGGGGATAAAACGCCTCCTCAAGGCGGGCTTCGAGCCCATCATCACGGCCACGGCCATTAAGGAAAAGGGCCCGTGCCATGAGCAATTCGAGGACTGGCTCCGTGGGCTTGGTTCAAGGGCCCCGCAGATAAAGACCCTGCCCCTCCTCCATATAGGCAGGGGAGAAAAAAATTACCGTCCCTACAATGAGAACGAGCGGCTTCGCGACAAGCTACTCGACTCCATAAACACGGATAGTCTCCAGTGCTCTGGAGCGCGGATGATAACCTCGGAGGGCGTCTTCTGCTGTCCCATACTCATAGACGATCCCTCGGCGAGGATGGGCACCACTATCACGGAGAGCCTTAAATCAGTGGCCCTTACCTCACCTGCCTGCTGGACCTGCGTACAAGAGGGGCTCACATGCTCCAACTCGGCGGGGGCCTGCTGCGAGACGAGACGAGAGGACGTAAAATCTTTTTACGCAGACGCGGCAGAGATACCACAGCCCGGGCTGTGCTGTCCCACGGCATACAGCGGCGCCGATACAGGACACATCCCCGACGAGGTCCTCGACGTATCCTATGGTTGCGGTAGTCCCGTCACCATATCAGGGCTTGCTGAAGGCGAGACCATGCTCGACCTTGGCGCAGGCGCGGGTATCGACTGCTTTATCGCCTCGAAGGTTACAGGCCCCAAAGGGCGTGTCATAGGCATTGACATGACTGACGAGATGCTTGAGAAGGCAGAAAAAAACAAGACGGAGGTCTCAAAAAGGCTCGGCTACGGAAACGTGGTCTTCAAAAAAGGTTTTCTTGAAAACATACCCGTTGAGAGAGAGAGCGTAGACCTTGTCACATCAAACTGCGTCATCAACCTTACTGCCAATAAGGCCCCCGTCTTCAAGGAGATATACAGGATAATAAAAAACGGCGGACGTTTCGTCATATCAGACATCATATCAGAGATGCCCGTGCCCGCCTCCATGCGTGATGACAGCACACTCTGGGGCGAATGCATATCCGGCGCCCTTACAACGGAAGAGTTCATCTCTCTTGCAAAGGAGGCCGGTTTTTACGGCATTACAATATTAACGGACTCATTCTACCGCGAGGCCGGCGGTATCAACTTCTACTCCATTACCTTCCGCGCCCATAAGCTGATAAAGGGCGAGAGGTGCCTCTACCTCGGTCATGAGGCAACATACATTGGGCCCTTTAAGAGCGTCTCTGACGACGAGGGCCACGAATTTCCACGCGGTCTCGCCATAGAGGTATGCACGGATACGGCCCGTAAACTCTCTCTCGCACCCTACAGGGAATTTTTCACCATCACTGCTCCTGAAGGGCATGAAACGAGTAAAGAAGAGTCATGTTGCGCTTCTGATGCCAATAAGACGGAGGGCAAAAGCGGCTGTTGCTGAGCCCTCAGAGGGCCCCCGCCCGGGCCCCTGAGGCATAGGGCCCTTGTATATATGGAGAGCCCCGAAAAAAAAGCGCCAAAGGCGCAACTATTTCACCTCCCATGGCCATGCCTGCAGGCCATCTTTGCCCTCTTGGTCCTCTCTCTCATCTACCCGGCAAGTGCCGGGGCTACGGAGTGGCGCCCCGAGTTCCGGGCATGGCTAAGCGCCCTTACCTACCCCGATGAAGACCCCCGCGATATGGGGGCAAAAACTACCGAAAAAGATAAGGCCCTCCTTGAAAAATTCCGCCCACGCGTCTTTATCGCCCCGAAGGGAGAGATGCCCGTGGATTTCTACCGATTTTATCTTCCAAATACCGTTGTAAGAGATGAGAATGGGTCGATAATAAAAAAATCTCCTACAAGGTCAACTCTAAAGGGCATAGAGCGTAACGCCGGTTGGTATCTCGACTTCGTGGGCGAGGACTCCCCCTGCAAAGATCTGGGGTGCGCCGGATACATGGCCACGGGATACGGTAGGGTCTACAGAGAGAGAGCGAGCTTTCGCCTCGGATCGGGGACGGCCAAGATGCCCCTTATTATATTAAAATACAACTTCGCCTTTCCATACAGCGGAATCCCCGCGGAGGTGGGCACTCTGAAGGAATCTCTACTGGGCCTCTTCTTAGACCCCGCCAGAGTTCACGAACTGGACATACACGGGGCAATTCATGTAATACTGGATGAAAAACAAGTGCCCCTTATCCTGCTACTCGCCCAGCATAATTACTTCAGGAGCTATGTCTTCGGGGACGATATCCCGCCTCTTCCTGCAGACAACCGCGCCAGGGTCTGCTTTGCCCTCCGTTCCAACGAACCATATCCCTGCCCCATGGGCAAGACCCCCGCGGTTAAGCGCGCCGTTGGAAATCCCGTGAACATAGGCTATCTTATAAACGGCACGCACAGGCCCTTTCTCTCTGGCCGTGATATTGTCTTCGGTCCCGGCGGCGGGGCAAGGCCCGTAACCTACCGCTTGACGTTTCTCCCCCGAAAAGACCCTCTGTATGTAAGCTGGATACCCCTTGGGGCCAAAGAAAAGATACTCTTTTTCAGTAGCTACTACAGAAAAGGACCTCCGGGCATGGATATGAACACCTGGCCCGAGCTCAAAAAGTACTCTGATATAATGCAGTTCTGGTACATAAGGGACGGGAGCCCTGAAGACGCCGCCCTCATGCAGGGGGCCTTCAGGAGCTTCATGGACGTAGACTTTGAGAGAGTGCTTGGATATAACGGCAAGAGGCTTTATAATAAAATACTCGGCCGCCGGAAAAAGGCCGGGCGCGGGCCGAAAAAACACTCAAAGTAAAACTCAGACCTTGACGGCCCCGGGAACAACGGCCTCCAGAAATGCCTTGATTTCCCCGGGGCTACATGTTAATTTTTTTAAAATACATCCATAAAAAAGGGGACTTATATGATAAAGACCATTCTTCTCGCTGACGATAGCATTACCATGCAGAAGGTCATAAGGCTTACCTTTGCCTCTGGTGGCTTCGAGCTCATAACCGCCGACAACGGTGATGAGGCTATTAAAAAAGCCGAAGACGCGAGGCCCCATATAGTGCTTGTAGACGCGGCCCTGCCCGGAAAAAACGGCTACGAGGTCTGCGAGGCGATTAAAAACAACACCCTCTTAAAGGATACCCCTGTCATCATCCTCGCCGGCACCTTCAACCCCCTCGACGATAATAAGGCCATGAGCGTAAAGGCCGACGACTCCATTGTAAAACCATTTGAATCAAAGCATCTCATAGAAAAAGTAGATCATCTCCTGAAAAAATTTCCCCCCGTGGAAGAGCAAACAGAGGCCCCTGATTCCCCACGAATGGATGTCTGGGAGGAAAACGATGTCATAGAGGCCCCCGAGTTTGGTGCCGGGATAGAAGAGACTGGCTCGGAGCAGGGAGCTACAGGGGACGAGACCATGCCGGAGATGAAAACCCCCGCAGGTGAATCAGAGGGAGAGGGCGGCTTTGATATAGAGGGGTTTGAGATAAATCCCTTTGCCTCCGAGCCGTTGCGGGGAAAAGCTGTCTTTGAGAAGCCCGGGGAAGGTCCCGTTGACTGGGGCGTTGATGAAGAAGATGTGGTCGGCTTTAATGACCTTGAATCCGAAGAGGAGATTGAGGCCCAAGAGGAAGTAGCGGAGATAGAAGAAGAGATATCCGAAGGTGAATCAGAGGGCCGGGAATGGTCACCCGAAGACGATGATGTCATAGTGGCCTATGATGAAGGGGAACCCGCTGAAAAAGAAGGTGAAGAGGCGGCAGAGACGGCGGAAGAACCCTTTGAAAAGACCGTGGGGGAAGATGACATATGCGCAGACGAAACTCAAGCAGAGCAGGCGCCCCCTGTTGAAGATGTCATAGTGGCCCATGATGAAGGAGAACCCGCTGAAGAAGAAGGTGAAGAGGCGGCAGAGGCGATAGAAGAACCCCTCAACGAGGGTGAGGAGATATCTACTGGAGAATCCGCCGCCGAAGAGGCGCGAGATAACTCTACTGAAGACTCGATACGTAACCTCGTCAAGAAGGCCTCCATGGAGGTGATAGAAGAGGTCGTTAGAGAGACCGTGCCAGGGCTCATAAAACAGGCCATAGAAGATGAGATGAAGAGGATTAAGGATACCCTTAAAGACCTCTGAGACCAGTTTTTCAAGCCGCTTTATTTTACCTGCACAACAACTTCGGGGCCATATCAACGGACCGTATCAATAGATGATCCCTGAGAGCATTCGTTCTTTCCATCCCATACCCGAGGACGGTCCCTTAGCCGGGGCATGGAGAATAACATCCCGATTCGGTGATGGGGTGAGACCTTTGTCCGTATTCAAGGGTGTGGGGCAGAAAATTTTAGGGCTTTTAAGGCCTTTTTATGATAGATTCTTATTCCATATCTTACAGAGATAATCAAGGAAGAAGGGTAAATGAGCGAGACAAAAACGGGGATACCCGGCACACGGTATGACCCCCTGGAAGTAGAAAAAAAATGGATCGGCTACTGGGAAGACTCGGGCCTTACAAGGGCCGAGGCCACTTCCAAAAAACCCGCCTTTTCCATGGTAATACCGCCTCCTAATATCACCGGGGCGCTCCATGTAGGCCATGCCCTTAACTCCACCCTGCAGGACATCCTCGCCCGATACAAACGGATGAAGGGCTTTAACGTACTCTGGATACCCGGCATAGACCACGCGGGCATAGCCACGCAAAACGTAGTGGAACGAACCCTGGCAGAAGAGGGCACGGACCGCCACGCCACGGGCAGGGACCGTTTTATTGAGCGCGTCTGGGAGTGGAAGGAAAAATACGGCGGCACTATCCTCAACCAGCTTGGCCGTCTCGGTGCCTCGTGCGACTGGTCACGACTGCGATTCACCATGGACGAGGGGCTCTCGAAGGCCGTTCGAGAGGTCTTCGTAACCCTCTATAACGACGGGCTCATATACAGGGGCGACTATATAATAAACTGGTGCCCAAGGTGCCGGACGGCGCTCTCGGACCTTGAGGTAAACTTCGATGAAAAAGACGGCCATCTCTACTACATGAGATATCCCGTTGTAGACCCGCCAGAGGGCTCGCCCACTGAAATCATAGTTGCCACCACCCGTCCCGAGACCCTCCTTGGAGACACCGCCGTAGCCGTAAACCCCGATGACCCCCGATACGCCGCGCTCATTGGAAAAAAGCTCCGCCTCCCCTTTACGGACCGTGAGATACCGGTCATAAAAGACGAACATGTAAGCGTAGAGTTCGGCACAGGGGCAGTGAAGATTACGCCTGCCCATGATTTTGACGACTTTGAGATGGGCGGCCGGCACGGCCTTGAATCCATAACCATAATGGACCTTGGCGGCGTAATGAACGAGAACGCCGGAGAGTTCTCCGGCCTTGACCGCTTTAAGGCCAGAAAAAATATAATCGAGGCGCTGAAGGCCAATGGACTTCTTGAAAAAGTAGAGCCACACAAGCTCATGCTCGGCTCATGCTACAGGTGTGCCACCGTTGTTGAGCCAACGCTTTCCCGGCAATGGTTCGTAAATGTAAAACCCCTGGCAGGCCCCGCCATAAAGGCGGTAAAGGAGGGTCAAGTCCGCTTTGTCCCGAAGAACTGGGAAAACCTGTACTTTGACTGGATGGAAAACATCCGCGACTGGTGCATCTCACGGCAAATCTGGTGGGGTCACCGCATACCGGCATGGCACTGCGGTGATTGCGCTCACACCACCGTGGCAAAGATTGACCCAGCGAGCTGTGAAAAATGCGGCGGAGCCAATATCACACAGGACTCCGATGTCCTCGACACGTGGTTCAGCTCGGCGCTCTGGCCCTTTTCCACCCTTGGCTGGCCCGAAAAGACGGCGGAGCTTAACTCCTTTTACCCCACAAACGTATTATCCACGAGCTTTGATATTATCTTCTTCTGGGTGGCCCGCATGATAATGATGGGTCTCAAATTCATGGGCGACGTGCCCTTCCGTGATGTCTATATCCACGCCCTCATACGTGACTCAGAAGGGCAGAAGATGAGTAAAAGCAAGGGTAACGTCATCGACCCCCTTGTAATGATAGAGGAATACGGGACAGACGCCTTCAGGTTCACTCTTGCCGTATTGGCGGCTCAGGGCCGCGACATTAAGCTCTCTCCCGAACGCATCGAAGGGTACAGGAATTTTTGTAATAAGCTCTGGAACCTTACGCGCTTTACCCTTATGAACATTGACGAGGGCACAGCCGTTGCCGAGCTTGACGAGGCGCTTATAAGCGATGCCGACAAATGGATACTCACCCGCCTCTCCCTCACAACCACGGGCGTTACAGAGGCCCTTGAGAGCTACAGGTTCGATGAGGCGGCGCGCCTCCTCTACGGCTTTGTCTGGCATGAGCTATGCGACTGGTATGTGGAGCTGTCAAAAAAAGACCTCCGGGGAGACGGCGAAGATGGCCGAAAGGCCCTCTGCCTCGGCGTCCTTATCTCCACGTTAAAAGACACGCTTAAACTCCTTCACCCCTTCATGCCCTTTATCACAGAGGAGATACACGCATTTTTGCCCGGGACCTCAGGCTCGCTCCTTGCCGCGTCCTATCCCGAGGGAGGCAAGGTCTTTGAAAAAGAGGCGCGCGGCATGGAGCTCGTCATGGAGGTTATAAAGGCCGTTAGAAACATAAAGACCGATATGAACGTGGCCATAAAGAGACCCGTCAAGGTTTTTTGTTTTTCCCGTGACAGCGGCTCTCGCGATGACGTTCTAAGGGGCCTCGAATACATAAAAAACCTCGCCGGTGTCAGCTCACTTATTATGGAAGAATCAGGAGAGGCCCCGGCCAACTGCGTCTCGGCAAGGGCCGGTAACGAAAAAAACCTTGTAGAGGTATTTATACCCATGGAGGGTCTCGTAGACGTAGAGCTTGAGGGACGAAGGCTCGAAAAGGCCCTTGAAAAGATAAACAAGGAGCATGAATCGCTAAATAAAAAACTCTCGAACGAGGCCTTTTTAAAAAAGGCCCCGGCCGGGATTGTGGAAAAAGAGCAGACGCGGCTAAATGGACTGAAGGAAAAAAAGACCAGTATCGAGGCGGGACTGCTCCGCCTTAAATCCATAAAGGACGCCCGGGGCTAAGCCGGGGGCGATTTTTTTTAGAGGTTATCTGTGAGCTCTTTGAAAATGAATAAAAGAAGCGCTACTAACGAGGCCGGAAACCTTGATGAGCTTATGGCCTGCGGTGAGGCCCTCATAAAGGCCGCACTCGATGAGGACGTGGCGGACGGCGATCTAACGACTAACGCCACCGTGGCAAAGAGCAAAAAAGGAAAGTGCCGAATAATCGCCAAGGAAAACCTTATCCTTGCGGGGTCCTTTCTGGCTGAAGGGGTCTTTAGATCCCTTGATAAGGGAATAAAGTACCGGGCCCTCGCCGAAGAGGGGGCAAAGGTAAAAAAAGGCCGTACCATAGCAGAGCTCAGCGGGCCGCTGGCGCCGCTTCTTACAGGCGAACGGGTTGCCCTGAACTTTCTCCAACGCCTCTCAGGCATAGCCACCGTTACGGAGACCTTTGTAAGACTGGCCCCGGGGGTAAAGATACTTGATACGAGAAAGACCACGCCGGGCATGAGAATATTCGAGCGTTACGCCACGCGCCTTGGCGGAGCTTACAACCACCGCTACGGCCTACATGACGCCGTGCTGATAAAAGACAATCACATCAAGGCCGCGGGCAGTATCACAAAGGCCGTAAAGAAGGTCTCTAGGGCCTACGGCGACGCCATTGCCATTGAGGTTGAGGTGACGACTATCAAGGAGGCAAAAGAGGCCCTTGCCTCGGGCGCCGACATTATCATGCTCGACAACATGGACGCGGCAAAGATAAAAAAGGTCCTTAAAATTATTGACAATATGGCCGTAACCGAGGTATCCGGCGGAGTTAACCTCGCCAACATAAAAGAATACGCCGCAACGGGCGTGGATTTTATCTCTATCGGGGCGCTTACGCACTCTGCCCCGGCAGTTGATATAAGCATGAAGGTAGTGTAAGGCCATGGTACGAAAGAAAAAAGACGAGGAGATTCTTCGCCTCCTTAAGGGACCGCGGGACGGCTTTATATCAGGCCAGGCCCTCGCTACGGAGCTCGGCGTCTCCCGCACCGCTGTATGGAAACGCCTTCGAAGGCTTAAGGGAGACGGCTTCCCCATAGAGTCGCTGCGCTCAAGGGGCTACCGCTTAAATGGCGGGACAATGCCCTTTAACGATACAAGCATCCTTGCCGGACTCAAGACGACACTCATCGGACGCAAAATTCATTTTTTCGACAAACTATACTCCACAAACGACAGGGCCGCCCATATCGCGAGGCAGGGCGCCCCGGAAGGCACCGTCATTATCTCCGAGACTCAGGAAGGGGGACGCGGAAGGCTCGGAAGGGCCTGGACGAGTCCGCCGGGCGTAAATGTCTACGCCTCCGTAATCCTGCGTCCCCGGGCCGCGCCCCATGAACTGCAGGGCATTACCCTCCTTGGAGCCGTTGCCGTGGCAGAGGCCGTCTCTCATTTCACCACAAGGGCCCCATCTGTAAAATGGCCCAACGATGTGCTCCTGGACTCGAAGAAGGTAGCGGGGATACTCATGGAGATGCACACAGAGGCGGAGATGGCAAGCTTCGTAATAGCGGGCATAGGCGTTAATGTCAACATGACAAAGAACATGTTTCCAAGGGAGCTGAACCGCCGGGCAACATCCATAATCGCCGCCTCCGAAGGAGAGGTCTCAAGGACGGATTTCACACAGAGACTTTTTTTATCCCTTGAGATATGGTATAAAATTTTTCTGGAGAAGGGACTTTCCGCTATAATAGAAGCATGGAGAAAATACTTCACATCAGAGGGTAAACCCGTACGGGTGCGTGTCTTCAAGAACACCATAGACGGAACATGCCTCGGCGTGGATAACGACGGGGCCCTTCTCATAAGACTCGCCTCAGGGGCCACGAAAAGAGTCCTCGCCGGAGACATCGAGCGAGTAACCGGGGCGTAATCAAGGGGGGAGTATTAAGGGGGGGTATTTTTTTGGGAAAGTATGTTTTTGGGGGGGGGTATGGTGGAAGTGGATCAAAGGGTGTATAGGAGGGGGATAGGCAGTACGTGAGGGGAAGATTAACAGTGCCTTGAATTCCCCATATTGCTTTTCTTTGCCAGGCTTTTTGCCAGGCCAACGGCAGTATCCAAGGGCGGCCACAGGTGATGTTAGCGGCACTATTGACCCCCTATTGGTTTTCTTTGCCAAGCTTTCTTTTTTCCAAAAGAAAGCGGAAGGTGTTGCAATATGCTCCTTACTATTGATATAGGTAATACTGATACGGTACTGGGGCTATTCAAGGGAAGTGAGCTTGCATTTCACTGGAGGGTATCTTCGCAAAAGGCACGGAGCGTTGACGAGATATTTATCCTCATCACAAGCCTCTTCGCCTCCGGGAAAGTGAAGACCGCCGGAATAAAGGGCGCCGTCATATGCTCTGTTGTCCCGCCCCTTGGTGAAAAAACAAAAGAGGCCCTCTCCCGCCTTATAGGAGGAGAGGTCTTTCTCGTAGGCGAAAACATCACCGCTTCCATGCCCGTTATTATTGATAACCCCGGAGAAGTCGGGACCGACAGGATAGTCAATGCCGTTGCCGCCTACGATGAATTCAAGGACGCCGTAATAATCGTTGACCTCGGCACGGCCATTACCGTTGACCTTGTCACCGAGGGGGGCGAGTATGCCGGCGGGGCGATCGCACCTGGCATCGGCATATCCATGGAGGCTCTTTTCACAAACACGGCGGTCCTGCCCCGCGTTGAGTTAAAGCGCCCCTCGAGGTTTGTGGGAAAAAATACTACGGAGGCCATGCAGAGCGGAATTTTTTTCGGATTTTCCGCCCTTATTGACGGTATAATAAAAGGCATCATCAATGAACTTGGCCGTAGGCCCACTGTTGTGGCCACGGGCGGGTTATCAAGGGCCTTCAGGGACGGGAGCGAGTTTATAAAACTTGTAGACGAATTCCTCACACTAAAAGGGCTTAACATCTTATATGAAAGAAGGTGTCCGTGACTAAAGAAGTGGCCAAAAAATACTTTCTCGAAGGCAAACAGCTACTACGCAAAGACAGGCTCGACCGTGCCATGAGGGCCTTTGGAAAGGCACATCGGGAGGACCGGTTAAACCCATCGTACATGTCATATTACGGACTCTGCAAGGCGCTCCGCGGCGGAGACATAGGGTTCGGCATAGATCTTTGCACAAAGGCCATAAAAAAAGAATTTTCACGGGCAGAGTTTTACCTGAACCTCGGCAAGGTCTATCTCTCCGTAGGAAATAAAAAAGGCGCTGTTAGTATCTTCAAAAAGGGCATAAAGTTCGAGCCCAAAAATGATGAACTTAACAAACAGCTCTCCGACCTCGGCATTAAAAAACCCTCTCCCATTACGGGGCTTGAGAGGGGGCACAGGGCAAACAGTTTCCTTGGCATACTCTTCAGGAAAACCATCCCCAACATCTTTAGACGCCGCAAGGCGTGAGATACCAGCTTTCCGGCAGTAAACAAAAGGAGCGGCCCACGTGGATAGTGAAATAGGTAAAAAAAGAAATATAGCCATCATTGCCCATGGCGGGGCCGGCAAGACCTCTCTTTGCGATTCCATCCTCGCATGCACCGGGGCCGTGAAAAGCCCTGGAAGCGTAGATAAAGGCACCTCTCACTTTGATTTTGAACCTGAAGAAAAAAAAAGAAAGATAAGCATATCCTCTGCCCTCAATCACTACGCATGGAAGGGGCACAGGGTAAATATAATTGATACTCCCGGGTACTCAAACTTTCTCTGCGATACGAGGAACTCACTTAGCGTAGTAGGCGGCGCCGTTGTCATCGTAAGCGCCATCTCCGGCGTAAAGGTTCAGACCGAACGGCTCTGGCGCTATGCCGACGATCACGAGATATCCCGCATAGCCTTTGTCAACAAGATGGACCGCGAGAGGGCGAATTTTTTCAGGGCCATTGACGACATGGAGCATATACTTGGCGTCAAGGGCGTTGCCATGGAGCTTCCCATAGGCAGTGGTGAGGACTTTGCCGGCGTAATCGATCTACTTACGATGAAGGCCTATTATTATAAAGGCGACTCTTCCGGCGGATTTGATATTAAAGGGGTCCCTGAAGACCTTGCCGGGGAAGCGGAAAAAATGCGCCAGACCATGGTGGAGTCCATCGTGGAGTCTGACGACGCACTCCTCGAAAAATATCTTGAGGGTGAGGAGATAACGGCCTCCGAGCTTGCCGGGGGTCTACGCGAAGGCACGCTTACGAGAAAATTCGTCCCTGTCTTTGCCGGCTCTGCAACGAAAAACTTTGGTCTAAACCTTCTCCTCGATGCCATAAATACCTGTCTACCCTCGCCCCTGGACAAGGGCGCCATAAAGGGACACGCCCGTGGCACTG
Source organism: uncultured Thermodesulfobacteriota bacterium (assembly GCA_964605225.1). Classification (GTDB taxonomy): domain Bacteria; phylum Desulfobacterota; class GWC2-55-46; order GWC2-55-46; family JADFVP01; genus JAJRZX01. The sequence goes on from CAZSAY010000028.1 coordinate 15,967, forward strand.
ACCCTGATACGGGAGAGCCTCTCGTTAGGGAACCGGACCCCGGGGCCCCCTTCTCGGCCCTTGTATTCAAGACCCTCATAGACCCCTATACAGGCAGGCTTTCCGTATTAAGGATATATTCCGGGGCCATTGAGGTGGGCTCAACCATAATCAACGTGGCCACAGGCACAAGGGAAAAACTCTCGCACATATATATCCTTGAGGGTAAGGATATAAAAGAGGCCGGTAAGGCGGGCGCCGGCGACATAGTGGTCTTTGCCAAGCTCAAGGACACGGCCACGGGGCATACGCTTTGCGCCCCCGACGCGCAGGTGGTCTTTGACGCCGAGCCAAGACCTGCCACCGCGCTCTCCTACGCCATAGACCCCAAGACCAAGGGCGATGAGGACAAGCTATCGGCGGCGCTGGGAAGACTCATGGAGGAAGACACCGCACTTCTCTACAAACGCGATCCCCAGACAAAGGAATTCGTAATAGCAGGCGCCGGACAGATGCACATCGAGGCGAGCATCGACAAGCTCAGACGAAAATACAACTGCGATGTGACACTGAAGGCCCCGAGGATACCCTACAGAGAGACCATACGGGCCAGCGCCAGGGTGCAGGGAAAATACAAGAAGCAATCGGGAGGCCACGGCCAGTACGGCGACGCATGGATAGAGCTATCGCCTCTACAACGGGGCGAAGGTTTTGTCTTTGTAGACAGCATTAAAGGCGGGGTAATACCCAGGCAATTCATACCGGCCGTGGAAAAAGGCCTCTCTGATGCGATGGAGACCGGCGTGGTGGCCGGTTTTCCCGTTGTAGACGTAAAGGCAGAGCTTGTAGACGGGTCTTTTCATTCCGTGGATTCATCGGAGATGGCCTTCAAGGTAGCCGCTTCCATGGCCTTCAGAAAGGCCATGGAACAATGCAAACCCGTAATCCTCGAACCTGTAATGAGCATGAAGATAGTCGTACCCGCCGATAAACTCGGCGATGTCATAGGAGATATTAACTCCAGAAGGGGTAAAATACTCGGCGCCGAACCAACTGCCGGAAGTCAGACTATACGCGCCCTTGTGCCCATGGACGAGGTAGTTACATACGCCCCTGAGCTCCGGGGCATGACAGGAGACCGGGGCATGTTTACCATGGAGTTTTCGCACTACGAGAAAGTGCCCACCTATCTCAGCCAGAAGATTGTAGAGAGGGCCCGAAGTAGCGAGTGAGGCATCGTAAAGGCAGGGTCCCATGAAGGTAAAAAAGAGTCTTCTAAAGTTTATCTCTCCCCATACAGACCGCGAAGCGAGGCTTAAGACAGCGAGAAACGAAGGCAGAGAGTTCATGGCCCTCCCGCCCTCGGATCGGCTTACCGTACTCTTTATCATCTCTCACACCGATGACGATGAGCTTTCTACCGCCGCCCTTGTCAGCCTTGATGGAGTAGCGGAGACCCTCATCCTCACTGCCCTTGAACAAACCCTTGATGTCCTCGTTCTGAGATATCTCTACCTGCGCTTTAAAGAGAGCACCCCCGTACTCTCGGCCATAGCCTCAAACGCGGGTATTGACGGCGAGCTTGCCTTTACAATCGCTAAAAACGGTCCGGGAGAAGCCATCAATGCCTTTGAGTCTAACCCCTGCCTTTCGGGCATCATCTCATCCGTCTCCCGGGGGCTGAAAGAAAACCCCCTTGTGGATAAGGCAGTCGCGGAAAAACTCGAGGCCGCGTCAAGAAAACAGCAGGAAAAAGACGAGACAGCCGACGCCGAGCCCGGCCATGCCGGTGATACCCTTAAAGACCTCATATCTAAAGAAGAGGAATTTAATAGCGACAGATTTAACGTCTTTCAGGCCTTATGCAACATGACAGCAGGAGAAAAAATAAAACTCGCTCACACGGGAGACCGGTCGGTTCGAAACCTTCTAATAAAAGACAAGAACAGGGTAGTTGCCACCTCGGTACTGAAAAACCCCAAACTCACGGAGCAGGAGGTAGTAATGACGATCTCTTCAACAAGCGTTTCTGAAGAGATTATAAGAGAGATTGCCAACACAAGGCAATGGATGAAGTCCTACAAGATAAAGACCGCCATGGTCTTGAATCCGCACACGCCATTGAGCTTTTCACTTAAGATAGTTGATTATCTTCGCGATAAGGAGCTAAAAGAGCTCTCCAAAAACAAGGGCGTGCCCGGGGCCCTGGTACACGCCGCCATAAGAAAACTTAAACTCAAAAAAAGGTAGTATAATATGGAAATATCTCAAGGACAAAAGAGATGCCTTTAGGTTGTCATATATCCACGGCAGGAGGACTGCACAGGGCCGTGGAGCGGGCCCTTGCCACGGGATGCGAAACCTTTCAGATATTTGCCCGCAATCCAAGGTCATGGCAGGTAAAGCCCCTTGAGAGCGAGGCAACGGAGCGGTTTACTTCAGATAGAAAAGCCTCGGGGCTCTGGCCCCTTGTTGTTCATACAGCCTACCTCATCAACCTCTCTTCTCCAGAGGATGTAATATTCTCTAAATCCCTCGGATTATTTAAAGAGGAGCTCGGCCTTGCCGAGGCGCTTGGCGCCGAGTACCTTGTCACCCATCTCGGAAGCCCAAAGGGCAAGGGCAGAGGGTTTGCCATGGGACAGGTGAAGAAGGCCCTTCAAGAGGTGAAAAAGGCCAACATAAATAAAAACACAACTATACTCTTTGAGAACAGCGCGCACAAGGGTATGACGGGCACCGAGCTCGGAGAGATAGGAGAGATTATAAAAATTGCCCATAGCGCGGGGCTAAAGGCCGGTATGTGTTTTGATACCTGCCATGGCTTTTCAGCCGGGTACCCCATGGGAAATAAAGCAGAGGCCCTGGGGCTTGCCCGTACCATTCAAGATGCCGTGGGCCCAGAGGGACTGCAACTCATTCACCTCAACGACTCCAAGGGCGAGGCCGGCTCCGGCATTGACAGACACGCCAATATCGGAGAAGGCCACATCAATAAGGGAGCCATGAGGGCATTTCTCCTGGCAAAGGGCATCAGGGGTCTACCCATTATCCTTGAGACGCCTAAAAAAGAAGAGGACGATGATGTAAAAAATATAAAGGCCGTAAGAAAACTTACAGGCCAACCTATTAAGAGAGGGACCTCAAGGAAGAAGAGGCCCTAATAAACAGAGGGAGGGTAAAAAAACATGTATGACCTTATAATCATCGGCGGCGGTCCCGCCGGGCTCACGGCGGCCATATACGCCATAAGGCTTGGCCTCAAGACCATAATGCTCGAAAAAGAGCTTGTTGGCGGTCAGATCGCCCTTAGCGATATCATCGAAAACTACCCCGGCTTTCCATCCATCAGCGGCGCCGGTCTCATGGAACACTTCGAGGCCCATGCCCGGGGGCTCGGCCTTGAGATAATACTGCGAGAAGTCTCGGAGATAGTAGAGGAAAAGGGCATACAGATAGTACGGACAACGGAAGGGGATATGCAGACAAAGGCCGTCATCGTCGCTACAGGGGCAAAACCAAGGAGGCTCGGGGCAAAGGGCGAGGTGGAATTCACGGGTAAGGGCGTATCGTACTGCGCCACCTGTGACGGTCCCTTTTTCAAAGGCCTCGATGTCGTTGTAGTGGGCGGCGGCGACACGGCCCTTAAAGAAGCGGTATACCTCTCAAAAATCGCTAAAAAGGTTTATATAGTCCACAGGAGGGACGAGTTCCGTGGCGAGAAGATTCAGCAGGAGAGGGCCGAGGCCGCCTCTAATATAGAGTTTTTGAGGAGCCATGCCCTTAAGGAAATAGGTGGGGATATGGTGGTTAAAGAGGCCATATTAGAGGACCTTAAGACGGGCGAGGTCAGGACAATAGCCGTAGACGGGGCCTTTATCTTCGTAGGCATCAGGCCCACAACGGGTTTTGTAAGCGCCGATAAAGACGAGCAGGGTTTCATAAAAACAAACCAGAACATGGAGACCAATCTACCGGGTATATTCGCCGCCGGAGATTGCAGGACAACGCCCCTTCTTCAGGTGGCAACCGCCGTAGGGGATGGCGCCATCGCCGCCTACAAGGCCGCTGATTACATAGAAAATCTATAGTAAGACCATGGGGAATGTTAGTGGCCTTATCGATCCCCTGTCGGTTTTCTTTGCCAGGCTTTTTGTCAGGACAAGGTTGAATCCAAGGGCGGCCACGGGGGATGTTAGTGGCCCTGTGGATCCCCCATTGGTTTTCTTTGCCAAGCTTTTTGCCAGGGCAAGGTTGAATCCAAGGGCGGCCACGGGGAATGTTAGTGGCTCTGTGGATCCCCTATTGGTTTTCTTTGCCAAGCTTT
>CAZSAY010000029.1:0-20216 GCA_964605225.1 uncultured Thermodesulfobacteriota bacterium
CGCTACCGTCAGGGGTTATATGAGGCGTAACCGTAAGGCTGAGGTTGGCGTCGATGAAGATGGTGCTCGTACCGGATGCAGAGGTAGTCTCAAAAGGCACGGACTCTCCATCTTCTATCTTGGCTTCCTTGTTGTCCATGGTGACGACACGGGGCCTTGATATGGTCCGGAGCTGGCCTTCCTGCTCTCCTGCCGAGAGGCGAAGATCCAGAACCAGAGGGTTCTGACCGGCCTTACCAAGTATGAATCCCAGTGCTCCAAGGGTACCTATAGACCCTGTGGCCGGAAGATTAACGGCAAAATTCTGAGCGCCGTTTCTTGTCGCAAAAGTTGGATTGGAGCCGCTTGGCGGGGTCTGTCCTGGAGCGGGCAGGCCGGTGCTATCCACTCCGCTACCGAAGATATTAGCGTTAACGTTGCCGCCGGTCTGATAATCAACGCCCCATTGTATGCCAAGGTCCCGTGAAAAACTACTGGACGCCTCTACTATACGGGCCTCTATAAGGACCTGTGGTATGGGGGTATCGAGGCGGGAAACAAGCCTCTGTGCGGCGCTGATGCCTTTTTTGATATCCTTTATTATAAGGGTATTGGTGCGTTTTTCGCTTGTGACGCTACCTCTGGCGGAGAGCACGTTCTTGACGTGTTCCTCAAGATCCTCGGCCTTGGCGTAGTTTATGGCTACAAACTCTATATCCAGGGGTTCGAGCTTTTCACTCGCCTTTACAGCGGCAAGCGCCGCGTCCCTCTCCTGACTTATCCTTGAGGCCGGGGCGACCCTTATCACGTTGCCCACCTTAATCTTGTCGAGTCCCTTGGATTTCAATATAATATCAAAGGCCTGATCCCAGGGTACGTCTCGGAGCCGCAGGGATATGGTGCCCGTAACATCGTCAGAGGCTATGATATTCAAGTTGCTTACCTCTGCAAGTAGTCTCAGGATGTCAGTTATCCTTGCATCCATCATATCAATGTCTATCTTCTTGCCCGTATATGCCCGACTATTTCCAATAATGGCGTCAGCGGTTTTTACGGTTGAGTCCAGCGCCGCAGGTTTTGCTACAGGGGCAAATACAAGATTCAGCGTGCCGTCACCCTCCATTACGCTGTGAGTAGAGACCGTGGAAAGAGCAATAAGGATACGTACGAGAGCCGGGTCTGTAGACCCCTGGTATGAGCTGATACTTGCTACCGTTGTTCCGAGCTTCGTCGCGTCCAGTGTGCGTACAAGATTCTCGCCTATGAGAGCATCATTTATATCAAGGACAAGGGTCCTGCCGTCTTTCGATTCCTTAATGGTATAGACCGGTTTAGTGGTAGTCTTTATGGTAAGAAAACCCTTCTCGCCTACCTTCTTGTATTCAATGTCCCTTATGTTATTGCCCGCAGAGATGATAGGGGCAGGCCGCGTTGCAGGAGCCTCGGCAACGGGTTCAACTGGTTCCGCCTCTGCCGTGGCCGCTTCCTCATTCTGGGCTACCTCTACAGGGGCCTCTTCCTGAGCCTCGACAACGGGTTCGGCTGGTTCTGCCACTGCCACTGCCACTGCCTCATTCTGGGCTACCTCTACAGGGGCCTCAGCCTCTGCCTCGACAACGGGTTCGGCTGGTTCTGTCTCTGCCTCTGCCACTGCCTCATTCCGGGCTACCTCTACAGGGGCTTCTTCCTGTACCTCGACAACGGCTTCGGCTGGTTCCGCCTCGACCTCTGCCGCTCCTTCATTAAGGGCTGTCTCTACCTCTGACGCGGCCTCTTTTTCCGCCAGAACGGCATCGGCTATCTCGGCATCCGCCGTGGCCATGGCCTCTTGGACATCACCATCTGACCCATTGGAAACCACCTCCACATCTGAAGAAGGTGTAACCTCAGGCGACTCTTCCGCCACTTCGGAAGTATCCGCCTCAGCGCCGTTGTTTACGGCAGTCTCAACATTTTCTTCAGTTACTGCCGCCGCTTCTTCCGTTGCCACGGCCTCTACGGTCGCCTCATCCGTAGGTGCGTCAACGGCGTCTTCCTCTGCCGCAACGCTCTCACCCCCATCATCAAGCGCGGCGCTCACATCGGGAGTTGAGGCAAGCTCTTCCGTGGCCACGGCCGCAACCGCAACTTCTTCTGTTGCCGCGGCAGTAACCTCTTCCGTAGCCATGGCGGCTACATCTTCCGTGGCCGCAACCGCAACATCCCCGGCATCATAGGCAACGTTACTCAGCCCCGTAGTTGAGCCATCATCTTCCGTGGTTTGCTCCACTTCAACGGCAGTATCAGCTTCAGCGACATTCTCCTCTGCGGTAACATCGGCATAAAGGCCGTCATCACCCGTATCAGAGGCAATCTCGTCATCGCTCTCAGCTAGGGCCGGGGCCTCGCCAAATGCTACCGCGAGATGGTCGCCTGACCTTGTGACGACATAATGAGGGATCTCCTCACCGTTAAGGTCGATGACAAAACGCACCTTATCAGGATGGTTCCCTACCCGTACATCCTTTACATCCCTGCCATCTATCCTCAATACCTTAAGACCCGTCTTATTGCTGACGTCCCATACATCTATAACCACCCTTGATGGGTCCGAGAGTTCAAAGGTATTATATTTGCCTATGGCGCCGTCAGAGACAATCTGTATGACAAGGTCTGTGTCTTCCGTAAAAGACTTCAGGTTCTCTACGATTGTGGCGGGGTCCATGGGCTCCGGCGAAGAGACCTCTTCATCTGTTGTTGGTCTGTCATCAAGTGGAGCGTCGCTCGTGGCGGCAACGACAACGGTATCCCCTCCATTATCCAGGGAACCCTCGGGCATACCGGCAAGGGGGTCCTGCCTCAAACGTATCAGGACGCCTTCCTCGGCGCTACTCACATCGTGGTCAACCCCATCCTGGAGCTCGAGTATAATTCTTCCTATCTTTTCCTTACCGCCGTAGGTTACGACATTTATGGTCTTCAGAAATTGATTATTAACCCTTATGGTATCAAGGACATCGTAGAGATTGGCATCGGGAAGGTCTATAACCAGCCTTGAGGGGCTCGTAAGGGTAAAGGCCGTGTACTCGGCCGTCCTGTTTGTGGCGATGAGTACGTTATCACCTTCGCCAAGCACCTCTATCGAACGGACCTTTAGCTCGCCCGCCGGCTTTTGCTTATCCAGTGCGCCCTGTTCCTGAACGCCTTCGTCTCCGGGAGAGGTATCAGCGGTATCGAGCCCCGTGGTAGCGCACCCTGCAATGACAAAGATGGCAAGGGCTATCAGCAAAGCCGAGAAGGACTCCCCCGCACGTTTTCTATTAAATACAAAGGAACGCATATGAACCTCCCTGTGCTACATTGGATGAAACGCAAAAGACTTCGAAAAATATAAGCCCTGATTTATCTTGTGGTAATACCGCCTTCTTCCTTTGTCACTATCTTAAGCGGCCAGTCCTTAAAGGATATGACCCGGCCGTCATCGTCCCGTGCGTATTCCCGAACTTTCAGACCGCTCCTGTCTATCTTTATAACCCTGCCGCCTTGCTGTCCCATAAGGTCCCCCCGTCTTACGATGTATCTCTTTTCATTGGGAGCGTGAACAAGGGCATAGGTACTGTCAGGGCTTAGAACCACGGCCATTACACGGAATAGATTCAGGTTGCAACACTCAAGAGGCCCTTTTATCCTCGTTACCTTTTTCCTTCCCTTTCTAACGATAATATAACTCAGAAATGGGTTACGGCGTGGTTTTTCAAGACTTATCTGCTTATGCGCCAACTGAGCGAACTCGTCCACATCCGGCTCTGTAGCGGCCACTTTTGGATGCGCCCTTTTAGGTACGAACTTAACTCTATCATTGGAGCCGCATGCCACCATGAAAAGTGGCAAGAGGATTACAAATAAAATTTTCATATACCGGAAAGCCATTATTTCTTCTCCGCCTTGGCAAGCGCACCGGGGATAAACCTGAAGGTTGTGGCTACAAAGTCGGCCTTCAGATCGGGCATGCGGTTCTTATGGCCCCGGGAGATTATTTCCATGGATGTAAGGTTGACTATACGCGGCAGATTACCTACCTTTACGCTAAAGTCAAAGAGGGACTCAAAGCGGCCCTCCACTGACATCTTTATCGGCAGATCCGCATAAAATCCTTTATTTATCTCGCGAGCAGGCCTGAAGAGCAATATCTTGAGACCGCTCTTTTTAGCGGCATTGCTCACGGCGTCAATAAGGTCGGGTATCTCCTTTTCATTGGGCAGGCGTGCCACGGCCTCGGCAAGCCTGGCCTCCATCACCTTTTTCTCCTTAAGGTATCTTGGAAGATCAGAGGCCACTCGCCTGTTATCTGCAAGCTTAATCGAAAGACTCTGCATATCCGCTCTGAGCCTCGTGACTTCACTCCTCTCAGGCCCGGTGAAGAGCCAATAAACCCCCCCTGCGATTACAATATTTATAACCACGAGAAGGGCTATCTTCCTGGGAAGGGATAACTTTAAGATGGAATCGAATTTGTCTCTGAGGGCCATATACCTTTACCGGAGATTTATTTTGCCAGATTTATAACAAACTTGACAACATCCGCGCCTGTCTCTTTTTCCGTAGTCCTCTGTAAGACATCAAGCTCCACGGCGCCCACCTTCAGCTTTCTCTGCAACCTTCTCATGTACTCGGCAACAATCTCGTCGTTATATGCGTAGCCGTTGAGCGTTACCATACTACCCTTGTCCCTGAAGGCAGAGAGCCATGCCTTTTGAGGTATGGCGTTGCTCACGATTCTAAAAAGCGTGGTAGGCCCGGTACGGGCGGACTCAAGGCCGTTTATCACCTTCAGTTTCTCTTCCACGACCTTCTTCTGTTGTTTTATACGGGAGAGCTCGCCCACCTTTCTCCTCAGCTCTACGAGCTCGGCGTTGCCTCTTGTGATATTATCCTTGAGCATACTGGCCTCGCTCCTCACGATGAAAAAATAGGCCAGAGAAAGACTTATTACAAAAACCGTCGCCAGGGCGGCGATAGTGAGCTGAAAACGTATGAACTCCTTCCTCTTCGCGGCCCTGACGGGCAGAAGATTTATACGTATCATCTGTCTGCGGACCTCCTTATGCCAAGGCCGACACCTACGCCGAAAAAGGACGATAGGTTTTTAATCTCATCGCCGCTCTTGTCCTTTACGGCAAGGTCCACGTTCCTGAAGGGGTCTATGGACTCCACGGGTATGGAGGTCTTTTCCTGCATAAGCTCCTTTAGCCCCTGCATATTAGAGCCGCCGCCCGAGACATATATCTTGTTCACGTTGAGATTATGCCCACCGGCAAGGAAGAAATCGAGCGACCTCTTTACATCCATGATGAGATTATTCGTCACAAGGGCGATGGCGGGAGATATCTCGGCCTCTTTATCAGTCTTGCCGCGGGCGGTCTTCAAGGATTCGGCCTCGGCAAAACTGATACCAAGCACACGCTGAATCTCCTCGGTAAACTGATTGCCGCCCATTGGGATAGACCTTGTAAAGGCGGTAACACCGTCGACTATTACGGTAATGCTCGTTATGCTCGCCCCTATATTTACCACCGCTATCATCTCGCCGGCTACGACAGGATAATTTATCTCCATCATATTTTCAAGTGCAAAGGCGTCAACGTCGATCACCACGGGGGCAAGCCCTGCCTCCCTCAAGACACTTGTGTAATCGCTGATAACATCTTTTTTGACGGCAACGAGCATTACGTCCATCTGCCCCCTGCCCTCTGTGTCAGCGCCGAGTATCTGAAAATCAAGGTTAACTTCTGCTACGGGAAAGGGTATGTACTGCTCCGCCTCCCACTGTATGGACTCTGAGAGCTCATCTTCCGTTGCGGCCGGAAAGGTTACCTTCTTTATAATTACATAATGCCCCGTCAGGGCGGAAACCGCCTGTTTTGTCTTTATATTCTGTTCCTTCAGAAGATCCTTTACCGTATTGATAACGGTCATGGAATCTATGATGGAACCATCCACAATCGCCTCAAGGGGCAACTTTTTCATGCCTATCTTCTCTATCTGCCAACCCTGCTTGCCCATGGCCATCTGAATCAGCTTTATAGAACTTGAGCCAATATCAAGGGCAACGGTTTCTTTTGAACCGAAGATATCTGAAAGGGACAATGCCATGGCTTATCGCCTCACGTCTGGAATACCTTATCCTTATCGGATATATTGAGCCCGAGGGCCTCGATTATCTTACGCTTCGTATCGAGCCTGCAGGGGTAACCCTTCTCAATCCTGTCGATAGTTAACGTAGATAGGCCCGCCTTTCTCGCAAGCTCTGTCTTGCTCAAAAGTATCTGTTCTCTATACTCTTTTAATCTATTTATCGACATAACTCAAGCACCTAGGTCACATGTTAGGGTCAAGATAACCCTGTTCAGGATCCGCTATGTTAGTGATACTTCTATTGCATTTGCCTTTACTTGTCAATGTTTATTTTAACTTAACTTGAATTTATATATAATTATGCATAATTGACATAAAAAAGTCCCATCTCAATCTCCTAAGAGATCGTCCTCAGGTGAGTTGTCAGGGGCTATGTTGTGATTTATCTAAAGCTCAATCTATCTCCTTTTCTGCCGGAACCATCCCCGCCGGCCTTGCCGGCGGGCAATATCCGGACATATTCATATGCCCGGAGGTAACTTCCAACTCAGCTTAGCTCCCTCCATTCCCTTCTCTCAATGGTCCTGGTCCCGTAGTCCTGCCACCCCTTCGGCAGGTTCTTAACGGGCGTGTAGGTAAAGTTGGCGCTCGTGGCGCCGTCTCCGCCTACGTCCAGCTCGCCGTCCTCTACGGGATTATTGCCCACGAGCAGGGTTCCGTTCATGTTAAAGGTGGCCGTCGTATTAATGGCACCCTCGTTATCTGCCTCCACCTCCATCTCATCGGTGGCGATTACTACGGCGCCATCGGTGGCCGTACCCACGTTCATGTTGATATCGCTGTACTTGGCCTTTACTTCCAGCTTTTTAGCAACGAGGGCAAGACCGTTGGCCGGCTTGAAGTTCATTGCGCCCGCGCCGCCCTCAAAATCTATCTTGCCCGAGGGCTGTGAGTTGTCGGTGGAGGTGCCCACGAGAATAGACGCCGTTATGTCAACCGTGGCGGCCGGGTCTGTGGGGCCAAAAAACTCAAGGTGCTCCTGCGAGTCTATTACGTTAACCACGCTACTGGAATAACCCGCGCCCGTGGCCGCGGTGTAGTGGTTGAACTGATAGGCGTTCAGGAAAGGCTTTTCGTTCTGCGCCTCATCAGAGGTAAAAGTATAGGTATTCTGCGTACCGGCGCAGGAGCCTATGACACCGTTCCAGTTCGGGTCCGTGCACCAGTACACCGTATGATTATAGGTGCCATGGCCATGGTGGTGCTCACCGCCGCAGGTAGTACAGACGGCCTGCACAGTGGCACGCACCGTATAACTCGTGCCCATGGTGTTTATGGCGTAATTTATAGGCCACTGCGTGCAGTCCGCTCCGCAACCCGTTGTGCTTCCCACCGTGGGGGTCATCATGAAGACCTGCTGGTCAGGAAAATTTGCCTGGTCCTGATAATAGGCAAAGTCAAGTACGGGCGGCACTACCACGGCGGCGTTGGAATCGCAGGACTGAAATTTACCGCTACTGCAGTCCGGCGTGATTGAGGTATTGGACTGGGCCTCGGCCGCGCCGAGGTCGAAGTTGCCCTCAAGGGCTATCTCCGTACCGCCATAAATCTTACCCGTAAATTTACCGGGGTTGGCGCCTACACCCTCACCCTCGATTAGACCGGGTGTAAAGGCGGCGTAATCAAAGGCCGTCATGGTGTTTCTTACGACAAGGCCGATTTTACGCGCCACACCGTTCACGTCGCCAGTCACCTCTACAAGGATGTCGTTGGGACCAAGGGTGGTATACTTGTCGGTACGCATGGAGTTGTTGCCCCTGCCGAAAGTCCCGGTGGCGTCATATACCTGCACGGCATAGGAGCCGTTAACCTTGCCCATGGGCAGTGCGCCCTGCGTCTGAATGGCCCACTGAGCGGCATCGTCGCTGATGTTGCCGTTCTTATTAAGGTCAGGGGCCCAGCCCGGGTCGTTTCTTATGAAATTGATGGCATTACTCATGCCCGCCTCGGCTGTGTTAAGGGCCTGCATGGACCTTGTTACATTACCCGCCACCTTCACATCCGTGGTAGATGTGGTGATAATGGCCGCGCCCGTCACGGCCATGATACCCATTATCATAAGCGTTATGGCAAGGACCACGCCTCTTTCGTCACTTACAAGCCCGGGTATGGATATGCCGAACTTTCTTTTTTTACGTCTTCTGGTCTTTTCCATATTTCACCTCTTTTTATAGTTACCCGTTCACGAAAATTCATGTCTGCGTTAATCAGTTACATGTCCAAAATGAGTTAACGGTATTTTTATCTATACCTGCTATACCGCAGTTGGCGTCTGTAAAGGCGCTCTTCACCGCCGTCTGAGTAACATCAATAGTATCGCCATTGTAGGACTGCGTGGCGGTGTAGGTATATACACCGGGATTTGAAACGCTCTCTGTCATGGTTCCCGTCTCCACTGTTCCGGTAAGCGTATCCGTTATCTGTAGCGTTATCTTGGCCCCTGGAACAACTGCGAAATTCTCATCATAGAGGACCTCGATAATGTCCACATTCCCGCCCACCGGGCCGCTCCTGAGAACTTCCAGAAACGTAGCAATCCTCGAGTCCTGGTCATAATTATAGATACCCACCGAGGGCTCTGGCTGGATATCATAATTAGCGTTACTGTCCGTCATCTTTACGTAATACCAGACCCTCTTGCCCGTAAGGTTCGGGATACGATTTGAGGTACAGGCACCTGAAGAGCCCGTCTGATACGTATTCGTAGTGCCGACCTGGCACATGGGGATGATTGACCACCCTGATGGCGCGGCCGAGTAATCCGTAAAGGGCGCCGAAAAGGTGGCTTTATCAGTTGTATTATAGAAGAGCGTGGCCCCCGTTACAGTGGTGGCAAGCTCTGGGCTCACCGTGTCCGCAACGGAAACGTCATAAGGGGTCCAGATAAAGTTTGCGTCCTGAGAACCCGTCTTTACGGTTACAGTGGCGGGGTTTACATTGGACGTAGTTGGTGTTACGGGTCTATCCTGCACACTAACCGTTATGGTAGGACCTAATGTCACGGGTACGGTAAAGGTGCTGGAATTACAGGCCGCGCCGTCAAGGTCGTTTGTATAGTTCAGCGTTACTATAATGTTTTCCGTCCTCATATCAGTGAAACCCGTTCCCGCGCTATCCCTGAAGTCAAGGACGAACTCATTGAGACCCGTCTTGCCGTTAATCCTCCTCAGCGAGGCCGTGGGCTCGAAGGTGGAAAAATCAACGATAAAGCCCGAGGCCACATCCGTATTGTCCCAGAGCGTATTGGTGCTTCCGCCAAAGGGTTTTAATGTTACCTTGTGGAGCTTTGCCGTAGCGTTAGCCCATATCAGGGTCGCCGAGTTTATGGTAATGGAGCTATTGCCCGTGTTCTTAACCCCAAGTGTCACTACGTTATGCCGGCTGCCATCTATGGCAGGAGAGACCGTACCTGAGGTTACTACGGAAATAGCCGGGTCCCAGGCAATATTTGTGGGCATGACCGTAACCTCCGGTGAGCTCACGGTACTCTCATTTATGGCGCAGTCAAGGGCCTTAACGGTGTAATAATAGGTCGTGCCCGGCACTACCGTACCGTCGGAGTAACTGGTTGCCGTCACTGGCGTGGTATTAAGTTTAGTGTATGGACCGCCCTGTGTGGTGCTTCTGTAGACACGGTAACCCACGACGTCGTTCTCTGAGGCGGGATTAAAGAGATTTCCGTTCTCACTGCCCGCAGAGGCCGTCCAGTCGATCTTGGATGTTGAGCACGTGGCAGTAGTGAGGCCCGCCGGGGCAGAAGGAGGCCCGTAGTGCTTGGAGCCAGGGTTGCCGTCACCGCATGGAGCGGCCGTGGCAAGGGAGGTGGCCCCGGCGCTGAAGTTGCCGCACCTGTCATAGGCAAAGGCCCTGTAATAATAGGTGGTGCCAAGAACTATCCCGAAGCTATCCACAAGGGAATATGTCTGCGTCGGAGTAAGGGGATCATAGTCCTTGACGTCGTTTGGTCCAATGGCCCCGGGGTCCAGCGCGCCTATGGGATACTGATCCGTCCTTCTAAGGATCCTCACGCCATTGATGTCCAGATCCGCAGGAGTAGCCTCGCTCATGTATATCCTGTCCGAGGCCGCCACGGCCACAAAGGAGCTCGGGTCTGCCGGGGGCACTGTCTCAAAGGGTTCCGTGCTTGTTACGCCGCTCGTAGGCACGTCCGAGCCGCTACCGGCGCCATCGCCATAGACAGCGCTCTGGGACGACTTATTCTTCTCATTCGCCGCGCAGTCCCAGGAGACCACCTTGTACCCAAAGGGAGTGACGGGGCAGTTAGTTACAGTAATATCGGAATAAGAAGTGTGTGTGGAGTCCAGCTCGGCCACCTGCGTGTAATTACTCCCGCCGTCATCGCTCCTGTAGACATGGTATCCGCCGGTGTCAATAGAGGGGCTGGCAGTCCAGCTCAAGGTAACAATACCATCACCGGCCGTGGAATCAGTGTTCGTCGGAAGCTCCGGGGCAGTGACGTCGTCGGGCCTTGTATCGGCGTTGCCGCCCGTGCCCGATAAGTCCGTGGTAAAGGAGGCGTTCACATTACCGGATGTGTCGTAGCACTTCATGGCTATATCATATTGAGTACCATCGGTAAGGCCCGTCAGGATGTAGGACTCTGTGCCCCCGCCCGGAACATTTACAAGGCCTGTATAAAAAGCGGCCCCCGTTGGCCTGTAATACACCTCGTATCCCGCGGCGTCGGAGCTTGCACTCTTTGTCCACGCCAGATTAAGCCTCCCGCAGGTCCCCGGGTCTGTTGACTGAATATTAGTGGGAAGAAGGCACGCAGTTGTATCAGTGGATTGCTGCACCCCCATGCACCTTAGCGAGACGCTTGTCTCAAGGTTTACCGTATCTATCTTATTGGTAGAAGGGTTGGGAAAGGGAGTGGCGGCCGTCAAGGCGATGCCCACCCTTCTGATCCTGTCCCTGTTTGCCTGCGACTGGACAGGCGTGGCTATAAGCGCGCCCGTCTCATCGTAATAGGTAAAGGTCAACCCGGTGATGTTGCCGGCAAGGTCCACACCCGTGCCGTAGGCCCCGTATGCCGCCCCATTCCAGGAGGCGGAACTCCTCATTAACTCCTTTGTCGCAGTATTAAGACTGTACTGTATCTTCCACGGCCCAAGAACCGGACTGGGGTCTGTATCGGACTCGAACTCAAAAAGAGTGGCATTAGCCGTACTGATGGGAGTAGTCCTGTAATAACACCCCGCGGCACGCACCTCTTTTACCACCTTTTCCATGGTTATCCTTGTCTCCTGCTGTATCTCAAGGAGATTGTCCTGCCCCGTGGAGGAGCGTAAAAAATAATTGTACAGCGTGTAGACCGCGCCCATGATGGCCACGCCTATGGCCATGGCTACGAGAAGCTCTACAAGGGTGAAACCTTTATCTCTTTTTAAAAGACCTCTTGTCATATCTATCTCGCGATGTAGGTCCTGAATATGGTATTGTGGCCGGACCCGAGCCCGTCATTCCACACTACCCTTACAGCGATATCCTTAAAGTTGGCGCCCGTAGCGGTAATGTATGTCTCTCTTCTGAATGCGGAATGCCCGGTGATAGTACCGTAGTCCTCCACCTGGTCGGGGTTCAGCCCCGCTATGGGGTCGCTTGCCGCCACGGAGTCTATGACGCTGTCAAAATTCGCCGCCGCGGCGCGCGTAATGCCCTCTATGGTCTCCCTGGCGAGGTTGGCGGCCTCAGTGGTCCGCCGCCCGAAGTCCGAGCTCCTTATAGTGCTCGTCATAAGCCCTGATAGCGTTATAAGGGCCACGCTCAGGATTACTATGCTTATCATTACCTCTACGAGGGTAAAGCCATCTTCTCCGTCAAAAAATTCCTCTTTCATTAACCTCACCATGTATTTAATATCTTCACGCGACCGCTCGCAGATGAGACGGTTACCGCGTACCTGTCCGCGCTGTTGGAAGAGTTGTTAAGCTTTATCTCGGCCAGGGTGGCCGAACCAAAGGGATCGAAGACTATTACAGCGGTGGTTCCGGTAGTATAGACAACGCCCCCTACGGTTACGCTGAATATATTCACGCCGCTCTCAAGATTTCTATAGGCTATCTGCGGGTCCGCGGTCCATGGGTCCGTGTCAGCGGCCCTGGTAACAACGGTGTACGTCTTTGGATTAGCGGAAAGATCAAAACGCACACCGTACTTCTGCGTTGAGTTCACCGCCTTGCTCCTTGAGTACTGGAGCATGGAAAAAACATCTCTTGATACGCTCTTCAGTTTCATATGCGGGAAACTGGCCGATAAAAAATTAGGCGCGGCTATGGCGATGAGGGTCCCGAATATGGCCAGGACTACGAGTATCTCAACAAGGCTGAAGCCTTTTTGCCCTTTCACCCTGCCTGCGCGTACCGGACCGGATACTCGAAGGGGGGGGAGCGCCCCTGGCCCGCGTCCATCTCTTCTATCGTCAATATAACTCGTCATAAAATGCTCCTTATTATGGATATATAACCCACATATAAACAAGCAACAGCTGTGCCAAGACATAACCACTTAAAAAAAAAGAGCTTTCCCCAATAAGTACGGGGAAAACTCCGCAAAGTTTTCACAACTTGATTACTTTTTATCCAATATAGCCCCTTTTCTGGGCTATGAAAGGCCGTAGGTCTTTATCTTGTATAGTAGCGCCCTCTGGCTTATCTCCAGAAGCTCGGCCGCGCGTGTCTTGTTGTTCTTCGTGGCCTCAAGTGCCCTCTTTATAAAATCCCTTTCCATGGCCTCATGGGCCTTTTTAATGGAAAGCCCCACGGAGCCCCTGTCACCGGGCTCTACTCTCGGTGAGGATACGCCCATTGGAAGAGATGACTTTTGTATAAGATCGGCCTCCTCAAGTATCATGGCCCTCTCAATCACGTTCTCCAACTCGCGCACATTGCCGGGCCAGCCGTACTTCAAGAGGGCAGAGAGGGCGTCTTTCGAGAGCCCTTTTACCTTTTTTCTAAACTTCTTCGCGTAACGGCCGGTAAAATAGGCGGCAAGTTTTTCTATATCGCCGGGCCTTTCGCGAAGCGGAGGCAAACTTATCTCTATAACGTTAAGCCTGTAATAAAGGTCTTCCCTGAACCTTCCTTCGCGTATCTCTTCCGTGAGGTCCTTGAGAGTTGCCGCAACCACCCTTGTATCTATCTTTACGGACTTTGTCCCGCCCACACGCCTTATCTCCCCCTCCTGCAGAACGCGCAGTAGCTTTACCTGAAGCTCCATGGGAAGCTCGCCTATCTCGTCAAGAAAAATAGTGCCTCCACTCGCCTCCTCGAAGAGCCCGGACTTATCACGTTTTGCATCCGTAAAGGCCCCCTTCACATGGCCAAAGAGCTCGCTCTCCAGAAGCGCGGCCGGTATGGCCCCGCAGTTAACGGCAACAAAAGGCGCCGGGGCGCGCTCACCGCAGGTGTGCAGGCCACGTGCCACAAGCTCCTTACCCGTGCCGCTCTCGCCGCTTATGAGCACAGTCGTGGTGTAGCTGGCTACTTTTTTTACCAGCTCCAGAATTTCAAGCATCCTCGCGTCAACGGTGATTATGTTCTTAATATCAAAGTGCCGCGCTACCTCGGCCTTTAGACGCCTGTTCTCACGCTTTAGATTTTCGCGCTCCTCGGCCTTCCTGAGGGTAAGGATTATCTCATCGTTTTTAAATGGCTTTGATATGTAATCATAGGCGCCGAGTTTCATGCACTCTATGGCCTTCTCATTGGTACCGTATGCGGTCATCATAATAACGGTATAATCATCTGTTTTACGCTCTTTTAGAGCGCTTAGAAACTCAAGGCCGTCCATGCCGGGCATGCGTATATCGCAGATAATAAAGTCGTAACTATCAGATGAGAGGGCCGAAAGGGCGCTCTTCGCCTCTGCAAAGGCCGTGGCCTCATAACCCTCTCTCTTAAGCATTAAAGAGAGCACATGGCGCAGGCTCTCCTCATCGTCAATAATCATCACCTTCATATCAAACCCTCCCGCAGGGCAATCTTACCGTAAAAGTAGTACCCTCCGCCACCTTTGATTCAAAGACTATCTGTCCCCCGTAGGTCTTCACAATGCTCTCGGAGACAAAGAGACCGAGCCCCGTGCCTTTTCCCACCTCTTTGGTCGTATAAAAGGGGTCAAATATCTTGCCGGCCTCATCCTCACTTATACCGGAGCCGCTGTCCTTTATCCTTACGGAGACAAAATTCCTGTAGACCTCTTCACCGGGGCTCAAGGGTTTATCGCCCTTGCGCCTTCGTAGATTCGCGCCCTTAATGGGAATTTTTTCAAGAGACGACTCCACTGCCACCACACCTGCACCTTCACCTGAGCTCATGGATTGCGCCGCGTTTACAAGGAGATTGATAAATACCTGCCGCAACTTACCCTCATTTATCCTCACCGCGGGAAGGCCCCCGCCAAGCTCGGTCTTTACGTCAATACCCTTGAAGTCGGGATGCCCCTCAATACCGGTAATGCTCTCAAGGATAAGGGCGTTCACGTCCACACTCTGGAGAGGTTTTTTATCGCTCCTTGAAAACTCGAGAAATTCCTTAAGTATCGAGTCTATTCTCCCAACCTCGCGCCCTGCCCTTACTATTATATCCTTTTCCTCGGCGCCATCAAGGGAGCCGCGTTCAAGTATCTGAAGATACCCGCCTACGGCGCCAAGTGGGTTGCCTATCTCGTGGGCTATGCCGGCGGCAAGCCTTCCCACGGCCGCAAGGGTCGAGGACCGAAGGACCTCTTCCTGCGCGCTCACAAGCTCGCTGTTAACCCTCTCAAGGGTTTTTATCTCCTCCTCTATCCTGGAAGCCATCTTATTAAAAGACGAGGCCATAAGACCTATCTCGTTATCAGAGCGTATATCCACCCTCTCTACGAATGAACCTCCGGCAATCCGCGACGCCGCCTCGGTAAGCCTCCTGATGGGATTTATAATGGAACTTGAGAGAAAGAAAAAGGCAAAGCCTATTATTATGGCGCTATCAAGTATGATGTAGATAACGAGGAATTTTTTCACCCCCTTGAGCTCGCTCTTGATATCTGCAAGGGAGATAGTGAACTCAAGGCGTCCCACAAGGGGGCCGCCTTTGTTCAAGAGAGTGCTTACATTAAGTAAAGATCCCGGCCCGCTCAGCCAACCTCCGCCGATACGCCTCACCTTTACACCGCCAAGCACCGTAAGAACGCTACCGGGACTCTCGGGAAGTTTTCCCTCTTTAACGATAACCCGCCCTGACGGAGAACTAAGGCGGTAGCCCTTTACGCCGGCGCCGCGCATGATAACGCCAAGGAGCTTGAGCGCCCTGGCTTCGCCGAGCCCGGGGCTTAACCTCGACATGGATTCCCCTGCGATACGAGCCGTCTTATCGGCCTCAACGGTCTTCCAGTAAAGGGCCTTCTCCTCAATAATCTTAATGCTCATGAGCCCTATGAACCCCACACCGGCAAGGGTAATAAGGGCGATTCCAAGCCCGAGCTGAGCGCGTATGCCTATCTTGAGATTCACGGGAATAAGACCGCCTTAAAAACCTTGGATCACACTTCTAATATACCACTGTATCAAAAAGCCGCCGTAAAAAAGATAAAAGACCGCGCCAAGGGCAAGAAAAGGCCCGAAGGGCAGGGCATATTTACTGTCCCTCGAAAATATGGCCATAACGGCAACCCCCACCACGGCACCGATAATAGAGGCGGTAAAGAGCGTAAAGAGGACGCCCTTCCAACCGATAAAGGCGCCTATCATGGCAAGAAACTTAATGTCCCCTACCCCCATGCCCTCCTTACCCGTCACAAAGTGATATACAAGGGCTATGCTTATGAGGATACCGCCTCCGGCAACTATGCCCGTAAAAGAATCCACGACGCCGGGGGTGGGCATGAAAAAAGAGGCGATAAAGCCTATTATGATGCCCGGAAAGGTAATGACATTGAGGATAATCTTGTGTTTAAGGTCTATGAAGGTGCTTACGATAAGGGCGCAGAGGAAAAAAAACGGTATGATAATCCGCACGTCTGTGCCGTATCGCAGATAAAGCGCCACCGCGGCAAGACCTGTCAAGGCCTCTACAAAGGGATATTGAAAGGATATGGGGCTCTTACACTTGCCGCACCTGCCGCGAAGGAGGAGAAAACTTATAATGGGTATATTAAAGTAAAAGGGGATATATCTCTTGCAGACCGGACACCTCGAAGGCGGCGAGACGATACTTTGCCCCTCGGGCAGACGGCAGATGCATACATTAAGAAAGCTCCCCACAACGGCGCCGAAAATAAATGAGAGTACGAGGATAGGGTATTGCTGAGACAAGGAACCTCCATGTATCATATCTTCAGGTCATACCAGCCCCCGATGGGGAGCTCCTTCCATGAGGGCCCCTATTACAGTGTATCGGGGAGGTAGTCCTTTCTTATCTTTTCCACCATGGCCACGATATTGGTGGCCTGTTTTATGGCGTCCCTTGAGTCCTTCTCCGAGATAACCTCTGCCGGGATTCCGCCAGGCAGGGCATCGGGAAAGCGTGATGTCTTGTAGTAGATATCAAGAGATGTCGTACCGCCGAGAAAGCCCTTGAATGACTCATCATAGGTCATGGCCCTGTCAAGAAGATCGGCAACGGATCTCGTAACAATGGCATCTTCTCTGTGGAGAAAGAGAAACCCCCGGAGGGCCTTTGCCGCCGACTGCTGAGCCCAGAAACAGGCCGGGGCAAAAAAACCGCCCTGCTGATTCCACTCCGAGACCTTCAGATCGTACTCTGCCTGCCGTAGCCATCTCGCTACCTCTTTGAAAAGAATTTCCATAAGCCCCCCATTGTATTGAAGACAATACCACCGCGCCCTATCACGTCCTGTAGGCCGAATTTATCCTTACATAATCATAGGAGAGGTCCGTTGTCCAGAAAGTAGCGCTCCCGCCGCCTATATTAAGGTTCACCTTGAGTAAAATATTTTTTCTCTTCATGGCCCTGCCCGCACGCTTCTCCGCCCCCGTGTCAAGTCCCCCGGCGGCCACGGCCACGCCGTTAAAGGATATATCCATACGGGTCTCATCCATCTTTACCCCGGCCCTGCCAATGGCCGCCGCCACACGCCCCCAGTTGGGGTCGGCGCCGAAAAAGGCCGTCTTTACAAGAAAGGATCCCGCTATGGTGCGGGCCGCGCTTCGCGCCTCTGTATGCGAAGCCGCACCCTCAACGAGAATCTCTATAAAACGCGTTGCCCCCTCGCCGTCTTTTACTATCATCTTAGAAAGACGTTTCGCTACTTCGTTAAGTAACAAACTAAACTCTCCGTATTGCTCCGTGCCCCTCTTAATGCCCACACCGCTCTTACCGTTGGCAAAGATAAGCACCGTGTCGTTTGTAGATGTATCGTTATCCACCATGATGCTGTTGAAAGAGCCGGCGCAGGCGGCCTTCAAGGCGGCTTTAAGGGGCGCCTTCGTTATGGCCGCGTCGGTCATGAAAAAAGCGAGCATCGTGGCCATATTGGGATTTATCATACCGGCGCCCTTGGCTATGCCAAGCATGGAGACTACCTTACCGCCTATCTTCTTCTTTACGAGAGCGGTCTTTGTAAATGCGTCTGTCGTAAGAACGGCCTCTGAGGCCTCGCAAAATCCCTTCACGGAGAGCCCCTCTACGAGCCTGGGAACGGCCGCCTTTATCTTATCCATAGGCAGCGGCACGCCGATAACACCCGTTGAGGCAACGAGGATATCGCCCTTCTTAAGGCCAAGGGCGCCCTCGGCCAAGGTTGCCGTACAAAGCGCGTCTTTAGCCCCCTTATCTCCCGTACAGGCGTTAGCATTAGCGCTATTTACAATAATACCCCGCGCCGTGCCACCGCCGCCCCCCACCCTCTCCATATCCAGGAGGACAGGCGCGGCCTTTACGGCATTGGTAGTAAAAAGCCCGGCTACCGTAGCCGGCTCATCGCTTACAATAAGGGCCATATCAAGCGCGCCGCGCTTTTTTAAACCCGCCGAGAGGGCCGATGCGCGAAAACCAGGCACCCGCAGAGAACACCTGCCCTGCACTGCCTTTGTCTTTGCCTTTGAGGGCTTCTTTAAAACCATGAAGATTATTACCTCTCACATTGATACAACCCCTTATAACGGGGTCTGGCTTTGAAGGATTTTTTTATGGAACGATACAGGGGATTCGCCTCGGCAAGAGCAGACTGAGCGTATATAAGGCCGCTTTGCCGGGCTTTATCACAGGGGACGCGCCTTATTAAGAGAAGGGCGCGGTCTTATCACCAAAACATGTCAACTCGTAACCAGCCGAGAGACCATGACGATTAGAGGGTCTACGCGGCCCCACAGCATTTTTTATACTTTTTTCCGCTTCCACAGGAACAGGGATCGTTGCGGCCTATTTTATCGCCTACCCTGACAACGGGCACCGCCTTCTCCTCTTTCTCTTCAACATCCTCTTGAACATCTCCGCTTTCCATCTCGCCGCGGCCCTCACTCACCTCCGTGGGAGCTATAGGCTCGGGAGGCGGGACCGGGGCCTCCTCTCCCTCCTCTATATTTATCTGCACCATACAGAGTCGGCCCACTATCTCGGACTTGAAGTTGAATATCATATCAACAAAGAGGTCATAACCCTCTTTTTTGTACTCCTGCAGGGGGTCTTTCTGCCCGTAGCCCCGTAGCCCTATCCCGCCCTTGAGATGGTCCATGGAGAGGAGATGATCCTTCCAGAGATTGTCCAGGGTATTGAGGGTGATGATACGCTCGAACTCGGAAAAATTCTCCTCCCCGGCGATGCTCACCTTCTCCTCATATAACGGCCATATCTTGTCTACGATAAGGGGAGCGAGCGCATCACGATTATCCACGGAGCGTGCCGCCTCCTCGGTAAGCTCGCTACCGAACTGGTGAAGTATCCCCTCGTTAAGGCCCTTGATGTCCCACTCATCGGGGCGTGATTTTTCATCTATATGGGTCTCCACAATCTCCTCGGCCACCTCCCCGGAAAACTCCTTTACCATATCGCGAAGGCCCTCTTTGGCGAGTATCTGTCTCCTGTATCCGTAGACAACCTCTCTTTGCTGATTCATTACATCATCATACTCAAGGAGGTGTTTTCTAATATCAAAGTTATGGGCCTCTACCTTTTTCTGCGCGTTCTCTATGGCCCTTGAGACAAGGCCGTGCTCAATGGGCACGCCTTCTTCAATGCCGATTTTTCCCATTATGGAGGATATGCGGTCGCTACCGAAGATACGCAGAAGGTCATCCTCGAAGGAGAGATAAAACCTCGATGAACCGGGGTCGCCCTGACGTCCCGCACGTCCACGGAGCTGATTGTCTATACGCCTTGACTCGTGACGCTCCGTACCGAGGATGTGCAGTCCCCCGAGCTCAAGGACCTTTGCCTTTTCTTCGGCGCACTGCTTCCGGGCCTTCTCAAAGGCCTCTTTGTAGGCGTCAGTGCTCTCGTCCTTTCCCGCAACAGACATGGCCATATGCTCGGGGTTACCGCCAAGGACAATATCGGTGCCGCGCCCGGCCATGTTGGTGGAAAGCGTCACCGCTCCGAGCCTTCCGGCCTGGGAGATTATCTCGGCCTCGCGCTCATGGTGCTTGGCGTTCAGCACGTCGTGACGCACGCCCTGATCCTTAAGCATACCGGCGAGCCTTTCGGAATCGTCAATGGAGATGGTGCCCACAAGGACGGGTCTGCCGGTCTCGATAAAACCCTTTATCTCTTCGATGACGGCGTTGAATTTTTCGTGTTTTGTCTTATATACAAGGTCTCTGTTGTCTATCCTTATCATAGGTTTATTCGTGGGGACGACTACGACCTCAAGTTTGTAGATGGAACTAAACTCCGAGGCCTCTGTATCGGCCGTGCCCGTCATGCCAGCGAGTTTGTCATACATCCTGAAGTAATTCTGAAAGGTTACGGTGGCAAGCGTCTGGTTTTCGCTCTCTATCTTGACGCCTTCCTTGGCCTCAACCGCCTGATGGAGGCCATCGCTCCAGCGACGCCCCTCCATGAGCCTTCCCGTAAACTCGTCAACGATAATTACGGCGCCGTCCT
>CAZSAY010000030.1:0-19706 GCA_964605225.1 uncultured Thermodesulfobacteriota bacterium
CTCTGCCTCTGATGGAGGCTCTTTATGAGCCACATGGCGCTACGCACCCTTTCTTGAAGATAGCTCTTGTCCTGCCCTTTCACTCCCCCGTCTCCGGCGAGCATGGTCCTGTAATAATTGCTTATCTTGAGCTTGGGCATGCCGTCGTCATTAAGGGTTATGATGTACTCGTCACCGGCCTTTCTGATATATACATCAGGCACTATGTGCCGGGGCACGGCGCCGCCGAAGCCGGAGCCGGGCGTGGGGTTAAGTTCGCTTCTTATGAGCCTCGCCGCCTCCCTCACCTCGTCCTCGCTTATGGCAAGGGCGTGAGCGATGCGTTTAATATTACGCGCCGCGAAGTCCTTCAAGTGATGGGTAATTATCTCTTCCACCACCACGACCCTCTCGGGCAGAAGCCTTGCCTGTATAAGGAGACACTCTCTTGGGGTGCGCGCGCCTGAGCCCGACGGGTCGAAACCGTGTATAAGGCGAAGGACATCCTCGACGTCCTTTACTTCGCGCCCTGCGCAACGTGATATCTCCAGCAACACGGCTCTTTCATAAGCGCCATCATCGAGCCCCTCCCGTTCCATAACGCGAAGGTAGCCGTCTTCATCGATATTACCTATGATAAACTCGGCCAACGCCTTGTCGTCAGAGCTAATATCCTGGCCCTTCAATTGCCAGAGAAGATACTCCTGAAGCCCGCCATCAGCGGCGGCGATATTGCGGAAGACATCGTAATCGTCGTTATTTCTTGTATTGAAGTTAAGGGCCCCGCCGCCGTAATCACCGCCCTCGGCAAGATAATTCTGCCACTCAAGCTCCTGGGCGTTCTTGATATCAGGGTCTGATTCACCCTCCGCTTTGGGCTCTGGCTCTGGCTCCGCCTCCCCCTCGTACTGGGCCCCCTCTTCTGCCGTAACGCCGTCCTCAAGCACAGGGTTCTGCTCCATCTCATCCTTAACCGTCTCGATAAGGTCAAGCCTCGACATCTGCAGTAGCCTTATGGCCAGCTGTAGTTGCGGGGTCATGACAAGGCTCTGAGAGAGCTTTAATGTCTGTTTCAGCTCATAGGCCATTACAGGGACCTTCTTTTGAAGTATATGGCGAAAGTGGTCATATTACGCAGGTGAACCTATCGCCAAGGTATACATCGCGCACGCCTTTATGCTCAAGTATCTCATCAGGCGTACCTGACATTAACATCTTTCCATTATCAATGATGTAGGCGTAATCACATATACCAAGGGTTGCCCCCACATTATGGTCCGTAAGCAGTATCCCTATGCCTTTGTTCTTAAGCTCCACCATTATATCCTGTATATCGCAGACCGCCTTGGGGTCTATGCCGGAAAAGGGCTCGTCAAGAAGGAGAATACGCGGCGAATTGACCATGGCCCTCGCTATCTCCACTCGCCTCCTCTCGCCTCCGGAGAGGGAATATGCCTTTACCCCGGCAAGGTGCCCTATGCCAAGCTCGCTCATATGCCCCTCGATACGCGTCTCTATCTCATCCTTGGATATATTCTGATACTCAAGGACGGCCCTGATGTTCTCCTCGACTGTAAGTTTTCTAAAAACAGAGGGCTCCTGCGCGAGATACCCCAATCCCATCCTCGCCCTCTCATACATGGCAAGGCCTGTAAGGTCATTATCGCCAAGCGTGACAAGGCCTGAATCAGGGGGGATAAGCCCCACTATCATGTAAAAAGAGGTGGTCTTTCCGGCGCCGTTGGGGCCGAGGAGCCCTACGATATTACCCGGCTCAATGGAAAGGCTCACGCCGTCAACAACCCGTCTCTTTCTGAAAGACTTAACGAGAGAGCTTGCAGTGAGTGTTCTTGACATCAATCAATCCCTTTGCGTCCCCCTGCCCGGGGCCGCCTTTTTTGAGTTCATCCTCTCCGGGGCACTTCTTCTCCGGTACGATGACGGCCTTTACCCTGCCATTTTTAGTGCCCTCCACAAGGGCGCTGTCGTCATCAAGGTAAAGCGTTATATGCTCGCCGCTT
Organism: uncultured Thermodesulfobacteriota bacterium; assembly: GCA_964605225.1. Taxonomy (GTDB): domain Bacteria; phylum Desulfobacterota; class GWC2-55-46; order GWC2-55-46; family JADFVP01; genus JAJRZX01. The sequence goes on from CAZSAY010000030.1 coordinate 2,001, forward strand.
ACCGTATCGGAACAACGCTCTATGACGGCGTTGCCTGAGAGCAAAAGGGTGTGTGCGCCCCTGTCATAGATAGCGCGCTCCGACCTTGCCACCCCAGAGGACCTATATATCCTCACATGGCCTCTGGCGTCTATCCGCTTCACCTCGTTTTTGTCGGTGTACTTCATGTGTAGCTCATCGGAACAGAGCAAAAAATCCTCTCTGGCCTCGACCTCTCCCTTGAATACTACGGTCTTGGAGGTCCTGTCGGCCTTCATGCTGTCCGATGTTATGGTGATGGCGCTCCTTCCCCCATGAACGGGGTCGGCGGCGTTGCCGTCTTTCGAAAAGGCCTCATGCCCATATGAAAGAGAGAACATTATGAGTAGCATCAAGACGCCAGCACATACCAGCGGAGCTCGAAGAGCACCGGGACACTTAATCTTATCCATCTAACCCCTTAACGCTTATGACGGCCCTGACGTTTTTCTCTATAGCTAAGTTGCCGCTCTCTACATCGACCTTGAAACCTACGCCCCGTACCGTCATCTCGCCCTGAGATATAAAAACAGGCTCAGTCGAGGTAATCCGGCCCGCATCGCTATCGTATAGCAGGCGTTCTGTCTTAAGTATAAAACCTGTTGGAGAAGAAACTACTACATTTCCTCTTGCCAATACCACTTTTTTCCTCTCATTAAAGGTGCCGTCATGGGACTTCATGCTGAAAGGCTTCGCATTTTTAGGATAAAAAAGAAGGTCTATACCCTCAAGGACCATTGACTCCTTGCTCTTGAAAGACGTGGCCTTTTTGGCCCGGAGCTTCCAGATGGTCCTGCCGTCTCTTGTGTTGGAATAATTGAGCCCCTCTACCTTGACGCCGATGTCTTTATCTTCCGTAAAGGTAACCTCGCGGGTGCCTGTCGTCCTGTAATAAAAGACGACGAGGATGATAAGCCCGGCCAGGGAGATAATAATAAAGGCCGGTAGCACAAGTTTTGCTGTTTTTTTCATCAAGGTGTTTTTGTATCCACGTTACTGCTACGAAGAGTAACTATGCAAAAATTATACCATCAAGGCAACATGGGAGTAAAGCCATTTATGCCACTTCCAGGGAGTATTCTCAAAAAAAATATCCATCTAAATCAATACGTTACAACCATGGCCCGGAGAAATATGGTTCCTGCCGCACGCCCCGTGATAGAGGCGGGCCTACATGCGCAACAGATAGAAGAAGACTTACTCCAGATACCTGCCAATAAGGCCATCCCAGAGCCCCCGGGCCTTTAGCATCATCTCGCATATCTCCCTTACGGCGCCCCTGCCGCCGGGAGCCGCGGTCACATAATCCACCCTCTCCCTTACCTCCGCGACACCTCCTGGAACAGAGGCGGAAAACCCCACCCTTTTAAGGATCGGGATATCCACAAGGTCATCTCCCACAAAGGCCGTCTCCGAGGGCTTTACTCCCGTGGACTCGAGTATATCGAGAAAGCAGGCGAGCTTGTCTTTTCTCCCCTGATAGAGCAGTTCTATACCAAGGTCACGGGCCCTCAAGGCCACGACCCTCGATTCTCTCGCCGTGATTATCCCTACATTTACACCACCTCTCATAAGAAGCTTAATGCCGTGGCCGTCGCGCACGTCAAAGCGCTTTATCTCTCCCCCCTTGTCGCTGTAAATTATGGAACCGTCGGTGAGCACGCCGTCAACGTCAAGGAGAAGCAGTTTTATCTCTCTTAGCTTTTCAATAAGTTTTTCGTCCATGGGTCTCCTGAATAATAAATTTCACCTTTAAGGCCGTCCCCCCCTACAGGATCTTATCTAATGAAAATTCCATTCTGAATACCTCCGCGCCCTCACCTGTAAGTTTCAGAGGAAAGGACAGAAGTATGGCGCTACCCTGAAAGCACCTCTCGAAACCCGCCTCGGAGAGCGTTACCGTGTATATGGGAAAAGACCAGAGACGGGCCTCTTTTTCCAAACTCAAGGTAAAGGCCGCCCCGGAGAAACCGTCAAGTATCTTAAGCCATTTTGCCCCTTCCAACTCAAGGTTCTCCTTAAGGCCGAACCTCTGCGCGCCGCCGTCATTAGCGCTTACCTCAAAAGAGACAAGCGGGCCGTCACAGCCGGGCATAAGCACATTAAACTCAACGGCATACCAGTATCCATCCAAAACCCCCTCCCCCTTTTTACTCATAGCGGAGGTTAGAGAAAAACCGCCTTTTTTTTCTGCAAGGACCTCTTTTGTTATTGAGAGCTCTTTATTATCAAGATGCATGGACCTTCTGAAGACGGCGCCGCGCCCGGGGGTCTTCACCTCACACTCTGCCCCGTCAGAGGAAGCGGCCCCGGCAAAGGTTCCCCTGGAATAAGACTTCAGGGTTTCTTCCTGGGAGATGAGATAATCCCCAAGGGAGCCCCTTCTTGTGGAGTCTGTAATAAGAAAGCGCTTGATATTTTTTTCCTTGGATTTTATGGAATCATGAATACTCTTTACACCCCGCCCTTTATCTCCATCATTAAGGGCAAGGACCTTATCATGATATGCCTCACGCCACCTCGTGAGGACGTTCATGGCGTTAATATGAAGGCTATTGGAGTCGAGCTCAAAGGCCTTTGCGCCAGACTCGGGGCTCATGAAAAGGGTCATGCCGCCGGACCTTATAATAATCTCGTCACAGCCGTCTGCGTCTACATCTATCTCCTCTACATAAGGCTCTTCCTTATTATCGCTTTTAAGGATCTGCTCGCATCGGAGAATATTTCCGTAAACCTCTGTCCGAAGATGCGGCAGATACAGCCCCCCGAATATCCCGTGCCAGTATGCGTCGTTACACTGCGCCTTATATAGATAAGTAGCGGCCTTCTCAAGGGCCTCTTTTGTGAGGACATTTTCCGCCGACTTTTTTTCCAGTAACCCGCTTGCCAAAAGCATACGTTTGTGCATCCAGTTGGACTCCGGGTACTTTGCGAAAAAACCCCTCCACGTGCCGCCCTGCATGAATCTTCTTATGGCCTTTTGGGACTTTTCCTCGCCAAGGGACTCTGTAACGGCATGATACTCTTTTGCCGCCTCTGCCGGAAGGGACCACTCTCCCATCTCCATGTAAGAGCATGTGGGAAGATAGACCCGCCCAAGGGGTTTTGCCTCTCCGGCATACTCGCCAAGGGTAATGGGCTTTACATTTTTCATGGCCCCTATCATCAGAAAAAACCTCTTCAGCCATCCGTCCTTGAAGACGAGTTTGTGCGTGCCCGGCCAGACACCGAATTTTTCCCCGTCGTCTCCGTAGATAGCGGCGTTACCTCGCGATAATTTGCCCTTCAGCCCATTGAGGTGCTTCTCAAGATCAGAGACATCCCTGAAGGGGATAAGATACCGGAGGGCCTCGCTACCGGGAAATAGCTTTACCGTACTGCCCCTGTCTTCAGAAATAAAATAACCGCCAAGGTCCCCGGGGTGAAGCCCGGCTTTTATAAAATGAAAATCATCAACAAGGGCGTACTCCACGCCGGCCGCCTTAAGGGTGCCCGGAAGCGTGGGCTCCCAGACCCTCTCGGCGAGCCATAACCCCGTAGGCCGCGCGCCGAAGAGTTCTTCTATCCGGTCTGCCATCATCTTAATCTGCGCGATACGGTCAGAGTCGGGGATAACGGCGAGGATGGGCTCAAAAAAACCGCCGCCCATGACCTCTACCTGCCCCCTCTTTACCATTTCCCTCATGAGCTCTATATACTCGGGGTGCTTTTTCACTATCCACTCAAGGAGAAACCCCGAGTTATGAATGGTCATCTTTATGGCGGGATGTTCATGAAGGAGTTTCAGAAAAGGCCAATAGGCTTTTTTATAGGCGTCTTCAAGGACAAAGTCAAAGTTGCCCGCAGGCTGGTGGTTATGGATGCAGAAAGGAAAATATATCATGTAGGTTATGACCTGTTCAGTAAAATGTCCTGACTCTTGAAAACCCCATGAAAATCAAGAGACCCATAAGGGCCGTAGGCAGAAGATAATTTATTTACCTTCACCACCTCCCTCTGTAAATACGCTATAAGAAAAGAATTAAAGCAGGTCTACGACATGAACAACCTTTGCATTAACGCCGTACCTGTGAAGTCCGTCTCGTAGCTGAACAATACAGCCCGGGCATGCCGTTGCCACTATATCGGCACCGCAGTCGCGGACGCTATTCGCCTTTCGCTCTGTTATCTTAATCGAGAGCTCGTAGTTATTCATGCTGAGCCCACCTCCTAGGCCGCAGCAACTACAGGGGAACCTCATCTCCCTGAACTCAAGGCCCTCCTGTGACTTTATAAGGTCACGCGGCGCGTCCCTTATGCCCTGATTGCGGTTAAGGTGGCAGGGGTCGTGATAGGTGACAACGGGCTTTTTACCCGGGGCGGATTGGGTCTCATCTGCTTCGGCGGGAAGGGTAACCGGAGTTTTAACCGGTAAAAATTCCGTAATGTCCCGCACCTTTTTCGCGAAGTTCTCGGCCCGTTTTATAAGTTCCCCGTCACCTGTCTCAGCGATAACGTCCTTAAAGACGTTTTTCAGCGCGTGACTGCATGTGGCGCAGGAGGTAATGATATAATCAAGGTCATAGCCCTCAAAGACCTCGATATTTTTTATCGCAAGGCGCCTTGCCGTCTCCACATCTCCCATGTAATAAGCGGGCATGCCGCAACAGACCTGCGCCCCGGGCACGACGACAGGCCCCCTCTTTTCAAGGGCCTTTACGGATTTAAGCCCCACATCGGGCATAAGAAAATTAACGCCGCAACCCGAGTAAAAGGCCACCCTCGCACCATCCACACCGGGGGCCCTCTCAAGAGACCTGGCCTCCGGCGTATCAAGAAAAAAGGTCTCCGCAAGCTCTGGCACAAGCCTTCCGCAACCGATAACAGGAAGCGAAAACCTCGATACAAGGCCGTTCTCCGTGGGAGAATCCTTAAAAAGAAGCCCCTTGAACTTCGAGACATAACGTAAGGCCCTTGGCATGACTCCTTTATAATTAAGAAGGTTCTTCATTACAAAAGAGGCGGCAAAGGGTAGACCTTCTTTTTCCACATGCTCGGCGCGGGCGGCGTTAATTATCCGCACCGTATCCACCCCCGCGGGGCAGACGCTCTTACACCCGCCGCACATGGTGCATTCGTTAAGGTGCTTAAGATACTCCCCGCCAAGGCCCTTCTCGCCATCAAGATAGGCTCTGATAAGGGAGAGCTTTCCACGGGCAGAGGCGCTTTCGCGCCCAATACCCCTGAATGTGGGACATATGGAACGGCAGGTGCCGCACTTTACACATTTATCAATCTCAGGGCTAAGCCCTTTTAACCTCTCGCTCATATATACCTTTACCGGCATCGGGAAAAATCTTGCCGGGGTTTAATATTCCCATGGGGTCAAAAACTTTTTTAATGCCCCTCATTACGGCAAGCTCAACAGTGGAGAGCTCCATGCCTATATACTTTGATTTGCTCGTACCCACACCATGCTCACCGGAGATAGTGCCGCCAAGAGAGAGGGTAAGCTCAAAGACATCGGCAACGGCCTTTTGCGCGGCCTCGGCCTCAATGGCGTCTCTTTTATCATACATGATATTTACATGAATATTACCGTCTCCGGCATGGCCAAAGGAGACGATAAGGAGCTTTGAGCTCGCCCTTATCTCTTCTATGCCCCTTATGAGAGCGGCTATCCGTGAACGCGGCACCACAACGTCCTCGTTAAGCTTATCTGGTTTTAACCTGAAAAGAGCGGCGCTCATGGCACGGCGCGTCTTCCAGAGGTCTTTTATCCCATGTTTGTCAAAGGCGGAACGAACCTCCGTGGCCCCCCTTTTACGGGTTAGCTCCTCTATACGGGCACTGTCTTTTTCTACGCTCTCTTCGGCGCCGTCTACCTCGATAAGCAGTAAGGCCGTATCTACCGGTAACGTTGTTCCCGTAAATTCGGTGGCGCAGGCTACGCTTGCCGGGTCCATGAGCTCAAGGGTAGCCGGCACGATACCGGCCCCTGTTATATCGGAAACGGCCTCTGCCGCACCGGTGAGAGTTGGAAAGAGGGCGAGCATGGTCTTCTTTGACTCAGGAAGAGGCAGGAGCCTGAGGACCGCCTTTGTAACCACGGCAAGGGTCCCTTCAGAGCCCACAAGGAGCCTCGTCAGGTCATAACCGACTACGCCTTTCGCCGTACTTGTGCCAGTATTTATTATCTCCCCTGTTGGAAGAACGGCTTCAAGGGCAAGGATATAATCTCTTGTAACTCCGTATTTAACGGCGCTGGGACCTCCGGCGCACTCGGCGATATTACCTCCTATGGTAGAGAACTTGTAACTTGTGGGATCAGGAGGATAAAAAAGCCCCATGGGCAGTAACTCCTGCCCAAGCTCCCATGGAATGACGCCGGGCTCCACCGTTGCCGTGAGGTTGCCCTTGTCTATCTCTATAATATCCGTCATGCGCTCAAGCGAGAGGACGATACCGCCCTCCACGGGGACGCTTCCTCCCGTAAAACCCGTGCCCGCGCCCCTTGGCACGATACAAAAACCCTCCGTGCCGGCGAGCTTGAATATGGCCGAGACCTCGGCCGCCGATCTGACGAATAGCACGCCCTCGGGCCGGTATGACTTATTAGTTGCGTCATAGGCGTAGCAGATAAGGTCCTCTACTGAAAAAGAGGCGTTCTCAGTCCCTACGATATCTGAAAGTTTCTTTTTTACGGCATCTGTAATCATATACTTACAACCTCGTATCTACTCTCCATGCACTGGGAAGAAAAATGTAACCTATCTTTTAAGAATAGCAAAAAAAGGGGCTCATGTCCATCTGCGGAGAACTCAGACTTTCCTTTGGGAAAAAGAAAGCCTGATAAAAAAACCTCCACTTTCTTTTGTAAAAAAGAAAGTTCGCAAAGAAAACCAATAGGGGGACGGATTTTTTTTGTATTGAAACTTCCGACACCGTCCCACGGTGCACTTGAAAAAGAGAAAATACGTAAAAAAACCAATATGGGGAGAAGAGACTGAAGAAGGTCACGGGGTGGCGGACAACTATCAAGAAAATCAGGGGGTTATCTAAAGGAGATGATGAACGCGGCGAAGATTACGATTCTTTCAGAACATAACCCACGCCCCTTACGGTGTGGATAAGTTTTCTGGCGGGATCGCTGTCAACCTTGCCGCGAAGGTGATTTATATAGACATCAACGACATTTGTCTCGCTGTCAAAACACTGGTCCCAGACATGCTCGGCTATGAGCGTCCTTGTAAGAACCCTCTCCGGGTTTCTGAGAAGATACTCAAGGAGGGCGTACTCCTTTACGGTAAGCTCCACCTCGACCTCGCCCCTTTTTGCCCGTCTTGTTGCCGGGTCAAGGCTGAGATCAGAGAATTTAAGCACCGGCATACCCGAGCCTCCGCGCCTCATCATGACATTAAGGCGTGCAATAAGTTCGGCGAAGGCAAAGGGTTTAACAAGGTAGTCATCGGCGCCGAGGTTAAGGCCCTTTACCCTGTCCTCTACGGAATCACGGGCAGTAAGGAGTATGACAGGGGTCTCGATATGGGCCTCTTTTATCTCCTGCAGGAGCTCAAGGCCGTTCTTCTTTGGAAGCATTATATCGAGTATTATGGCGTCGTAGTCATTGGTAAAGGCATAGTTCCCTCCCTCTTCGCCATCAAAGACGATATCCACGGCATAGCTCTCCTGCTCAAGTCCCCGCTTTATGAAGGAAGCTACTTTTTTTTCATCCTCAACTACGAGTATCCTCATCTCATATCCAAGATTTAAGTGAGTAGTCTGGTAAAACTGGCCGGGAGTTCTTTCTGAAGGCCTTTGCCTATGGCGGCAAGGGTCATCTTTTCTGGTTGAAGGTACGTGGCGGCGGCCTCTTTGACTTCTTTCACGGAGACCCTGTCTATGCTACGGACCACCTTTTTTATGGGCATTACCCCGCCAAGATAGAGCTCATCCTTGGCGAGCTTGGCCATCCTGCTGTCTGACCCCTCAAGGCCAAGGAGGAGCGAGCCCTTGAGGTGCGATTTAGCCTCGCGGAGCTCATCGGCGGTGATATTACCTGCGATAGCCTTAAATTCCTTCATCACAAGCTCGATGACCTTTTTAAAATTCTCACCCGTCGTCCCGGCGTAGACCACCATGGCCCCGGCGTCGTGGTAAAGGTTCAGGTACGAGTAGACGGAGTATACAAGGCCGCGCTTCTCGCGTATCTTCTGAAAGAGCCTTGAACTCATGCCAGAGCCGAGGATGGTATTAAGTAGATAGAGGCGGTACCTGTGAGGGTGCGCCTGAGGCGGCACGGGCACGCCAAGGCAGAGATGGGCCTGCTCAAGGTCTTTTTCAACAAGCTTCAGGGAAGGACCTTCGGAAAGCACAGGTTCCTCCGCGTCAAGAAAATCGCCCCTCAGAGGGTCAAAGGTCTTTTTAAGGAGTTTTGTTATTTTTTTGTGACTCACGCCACCGGCGGCGGCCACAAAGACGCCGCTTGTGCGGTAATGGCAATCGAAATACTTCATGAGGCTACGGCGCGTAATGGTGTTAAGGCTATCAAATGTGCCGAGTATGGAGCGCCCAAGGGGATGGCCGTTAAAGAACCTCTCGGCAAAGACATCGTGAATAAGGTCGTCAGGGGTATCCTGGACCATCTTTATTTCCTGGCCCACTACCATTTTTTCCTTTTTCATCTCCCTTGTGGAAAAGATGGAGTTACGAAACATATCGGAGAGTATCTTTACGGCCCTGCCAACGTCTTTATTGAGGACCTTCGCGTAAAAACAGGTGTACTCGCGCCCCGTAAAGGCGTTAAGCACGCCTCCGACGGACTCTATCTCACGGGAGATATCGTGGGCCGTGCGGCTGGACGTGCCCTTGAAGAGCATATGCTCTATAAAATGAGAGACGCCGCCGATATCCTCTGACTCGTACCTTGAGCCCGTATTCACCCAGAGGCCGATACAGGTAGACTCCGAGTCTGCCATCTCCTCGGAGATTACCTTAATACCCGTATCAAGGGTTGACTTTGTTATTATGGACATGCTTCTCCTGAATTATTCTCTATTCTCCGGCCCCGTCTTTTTCGTGAAGGGCCGCTTTTCTTGAGAGTTTTATCTTTCCGCTCCGGTCTACGTTGAGGCACTTTACACGGACCTTGTCGCCCTCGTGGAGGATATCGGTTACATTGGCGACTCTCTCATCGGCGAGCTCTGATATGTGGCAGAGACCGTCTGTCTTTGGAAGTATCTCGATAAAGGCGCCAAAGTCCATTATCTTCCTCACCGTGCCGTTGTAGATTTTACCTATCTCAGCTTCCTGAGTAAGGTCTTTTACCATCTTAACGGCCGCTTTGGCGGCCTCGTCATCGCTGCTGGCGATGCTCACCTTACCGGTGTCGTCAACGTCCATCTTGACGCCTGTAGCGAGGATAATACCCTTTATGTTTTTGCCTCCCGGGCCGATAACGTCTTTAATCCTCTCCGGTTTTACCATGAGGGTTACTATGCGGGGCGCGTACGATGACATCTCGCTTCTTGGCTCGCTAATGGCCTCGTTCATCTTGCCAAGTATATGGAGCCTTCCCTCACGGGCCTGTCCAAGGGCCTCGGTAAGGAGCTCGGCCGTAACTCCGCCTATCTTGATATCCATCTGCAGGGCCGTAATACCCTCGGAGGAGCCTGCCACCTTGAAGTCCATATCGCCGAGGTGGTCCTCATCTCCAAGTATATCAGAAAGTATGACGGACTCGTCGCCTTCTTTGATAAGGCCCATGGCTATGCCGGCTATATGGCCCTTTGTAGGCACGCCCGCATCCATGAGCGATAGTGAGGCGCCGCATACGGTGGCCATGGAAGATGAACCGTTGGATTCGAGGACATCGGAGACTACGCGCACCGTATATGGAAAATCATCGGGGCCGGGAAAGACCTTGCCAACGGCCCGCTCTGCAAGGGTTCCGTGGCCGATTTCGCGTCTGCCTGGAGACCTTAAAAATTTCACCTCGCCGACGCAGAAGGGAGGAAAGTTGTAATGGAGCATGAAGCGTTTATACTCCCAGCCGCTTAAGGCGTCTATCTTCTGCTCGTCATCAGAGGTGCCAAGCGTGGTATTCACAAGGGCCTGCGTCTCGCCGCGCGTAAAAAGGGCCGAGCCGTGTGTGCGGGGAAGGAGCCCTACCTCGCAGGTTATGGGCCTGATGTCTCTTGGTCCCCTGCCGTCAACCCTCTTTTTTTCCTTTACTATCATATCACGCATAATGGTATTCTTAGTAGCGCCAAATACCTTTGAGATATCCTTTTCCCTGTCCTCGAACTCCTCGGCGAGCTCGGCTTTAACCTCTTTTTTGAAGGCGTCAAGGGCGGCGTAACGGGGTAATTTTTCCGCCATGGTAAGGCATTTTTTAAGCCCTTCCGTGGCCCTTTCCTCTACGCGGGCACGTAGCTCATCCTCTACTTCTACAAGGGCGACAGGTATCTTCTCTTTACCTATTTCACTAACTATCTCTTTTTGCAGTTCAAGCACTGGGGCCATGCCTTCCTGCGCAAGGACAAGGGCCTTTACCATGAATTCTTCGGAGACAAACTTCGCCCCGCCTTCTACCATGTTAATAGAGCCCTCGCCGCCTGCAACGATAAGGTCGAGGTCACCGGACTTTTGCTGCTCTAATGTTGGATTTTCTATGAACTCGCCGTCAATGGCCCCCACCCTGTAGGCGGCAATAGGGCCGGCAAAGGGGATGTCTGATATGCCAAGGGCGATGGATGCGCCTATAAGGGCTATGAGCTCGGCGTCGTTCTCGTGGTCAACGGAAAGCGCCGTGGCGATAACCTGTGTCTCGTAGGCAAAACCCTTTGGAAAGAGGGGCCGGAGCGGCCTGTCTATAAGGCGGGACATGAGGACCTCTCTGGTGCTGGGTCTACCCTCGCGCTTAAAAAAACCGCCTGGAATCTTACCGGCGGCATAGGTCATTTCCTGATAATTTACCGTAAGGGGAAGAAAGTCCCTGCCCTCAACGGGAGAACCCGCGCGGCATGCCGTAACAAGGACAACGGTATCGCCGTAACGGAGCGTACAGGAACCTCCGGCCTGCCTTGCCATCTTGCCTATCTCAATCGTAAGTTTTCTTCCAGCGTAGTCAGTCTCGTATGTTCTTACCATCCTCTATACATTCTCCTGATTTTTATATACCTGCATAACCTCTGGCATGGGCGAAACGCACCTTGCCGGCGGCCCCCATGGGCCTCAATAACAAAAGTATCCGATTTTATTTTCTAAGTCCAAGTCTGGCGATAAGGTCTTTGTAACGGTTCACGTCCTTACCCCGGACATAGGCAAGGAGCCTGCGTCTGCGCCCGACCATCTTAAGGAGACCGCGCCTTGAGTGGTGGTCGCCTTTATTTGCCTTGAAGTGATCCTGAAGGCCCTTTATGCGGGCGCTCAAAAGGGCTACCTGCACCTCGGGGGACCCTGTGTCGCTCTCATGCGTACGGTACTCGCTTACAATCTTCTTCTTGCTCTCAGTGTCTATCATTACCCTCTCTCCTTCTCTGTATATGTAGAATTATTTTTTCCGCTTATCTGTATTGTTGTAATTTTCCCTTAACTTAACCTTCAAAAAATCTCATCAAGGCGCTTGAAGAAAAGATATCAACGGGCAATGCAGGCCTCTTGCTCCGCCTCATCACGGGCCCCTTGAAAGACCCACTTTATCTTATAAATATCTTCCCTTATATGCTTTGCCAGTGCCGCATCAGCGCCGCCAAGGGTGAATTTTACCATCTCACCTTCTTCTTGAAAAGGTAAAAACCCATTTTCAGAGGTAAGCGTAAAGCGCATGCCAACCTCAAACTCTTTGGTCAGAAGGGCCTCCGCACAGACGGCCCTAAAGGCCGAACCTGCCCTCTTAAGGACATCGTCAAGGGGAATAATGGCCCCCTGCAGAGTCTCACCGTCGAGGGTAGGGTCTGTTGCCTCGTTGATGTGAAAGAGACCGCTTGAGATACGCCTTAATTTACCGAGGTGCGCCCCGCAGCCAAGCTCCTTCCCAATATCGTGGCATATGGACCTTATGTACGTGCCCCTTGAGCAAGATACCCGAAAAGAGATACATGGCATTTTGATATCAAGGATATCAATGGCGAATATCTCCACATCTCTTGCGGGCCTATCCACTACAAGGCCTTTTCTCGCAAGGCGGTAAAGGGGCCTACCCGAGCTTTTTACCGCCGAGTACATGGGCGGAACCTGCTTAATCTTACCGGTAAAAGAGCTAAAGACCCTTTTTATCTCGTCACCGCTAATGGCCCCGGTCCCGGCCTCTCTTGTTACCGTACCCTCGGCGTCATATGTATCCGTCTCCACGCCAAGGGTCATCAGACCCTGATATTCCTTTACGCCCCCCTCAATCCAGGGGGCAAACCTTGTGGCCCTGTTTATCACCAGGGGTAAAACCCCTGTTACAGCCGGGTCCAGCGTGCCGAGGTGACCTACCTTCGCGGCACGAAGCCTGCCCTTTACCCTGGCAACTACGTCATGAGAGGTCCAGCCCGCGGGTTTATCGGCGACAAGCACACCGTTCACTGAGTGCAACCCTTGCTCATGGCCTCATTAACGGCCCCGAGAACCTCTTTCCTCACCTCTTCAAGTGTGCCTTTGATCGTGCATCCCGCGGCTCGTGCGTGCCCTCCGCCGCCAAGGTCCATGGCTACGGCGCCGATATCCATATAACTCTTACTCCGAAGGCTCACCTTGTACTCACCCCCGGGACATTCCCTGAAAAGCACCCCCACCTCAACACCCTTTATGCCACGGGCGTAATTTACAAAGCCATCTGCATGGTCCACATCGGCCTTTGAGGTATCGAGCATATCACGGGTAACGCATAAGGTGGCTATATCTCCGCCATGGCCTTCACCGCATACCTTTATTACATCAAGCGTAGAGAGCACACGGGCGAGAAGCCTGAACCTTACGGGTGAGTAGTTCTCATAAACACGCATGGATATGTCCCATGGTTCGGCGCCAAGCTTTACAAGCTCGCCGGCCTTTATAAGAGAGCCCGCCGTGGTGCATGAATATCTGAACGAACCTGTATCGGTATGAATGGCCACGTAGAGGTTCACGGCCGCCTCTTTTGTTATCTTCATGGAACCGGCCATGCAGAGGTCGTATATAACCTCGCCCGTGGCGCTTGCATCGGCGTCTACTACGTTTAAATCGCCGAATTTGTCGTTCGTCGCGTGATGGTCCAGATTGATAAGGAGACCATCGTGGCTGAAGGCGTTTAGAGCGCCTCCAAGGCGGTCCTTCTTGCCGCAGTCAACGGCGAATATACAATCAAAGGGACCGCGGCCTTCGAGGTCGTGAACAACGGTATCAGCGCCGGGGAGAAATTCATATATCTCAGGAACAGGGTCCTCAAGGTAAGGCGTTACGTCTTTTCCCATTTCCCGTAGCGCAAGGGTAAGCCCCAACAAAGACCCCACGGCGTCGCCCTCGGGGTTTACATGAGAGGAAACAAGAAACCTCTTTCCCTCTCTTATTTTCTCTATGATTTCATCAAATCTATTTTCCATGAAAACCTTCCTCCTTACTTTCTTTTAGAAAAAAAGTAAGCAAAGAAAACCAATCGGGGGTGAGTCATAGTGCCATAACAGAAAAATACGTGCCCCGCTAAATTTAAAAAAAAACCGGCATGAAATTGTAACACGCCTGAAGATACAGCTTACGCTCCCCTGCGCCCCATTATGCCACGCATACTCCCCCGGCCCCCATTATGCTCCGTCTTTTTTAATATCGTGCAGGAGTTCGTCTATATGCTCTGCGTATTCCAGGGTATCGTCGAAGAAGAAACGGATATTGGGGACTGACCTCAATTGAAGGGTATGGCCAATGTTGCGCCTTATGTATCCAACTGCGCTCGTCAGGCCCTGCAGGGAGTTTGCAATTTCATCTTCGGTCCCGATCTGACTGAAATATACCTTTGCTTCCTTAAGGTCAGCGCTGAGCTTAACGTGTGTTATAGTGATAAAACCTATCCTCGGGTCACTTATCTCGCCCCGTTGAATCATGGTGGCAATCTCGCGAAGGATACTGTCTCCAACCCTGTCCGCCCTCTTGTATCCCTGCATGATTATCTTATCTCCCGAGAGGTCACTTATATATTCATTATCTCCACGTGGCTATCGATTATCTCCGCCGTGTTAAACCCCTCTATCTTATTAATCACCCTGTCGATAAGAGAGTTGATTTTGGAGCGGTCATTGCCTACAGCGGCAAGCCCCAGGACGGCCTTTTGCAGAGAGTTCTGAAAATCAACCTCGGCGACAGAGACGTTAAAGCTATTGGAGACCCTGCCTTTGATGCTCTTGATTACGCGCCTCTTACCCTTAAGAGAGCGGTTGCCGTGGAGCATAAGCGTTATGGTGGCCATACCCACTACCACAATCAGGGACCTGTGTTTTCCGGGGCCATGGGGCCGCCACTCATCTGCGCCTCACGAAACCCATCAAGTTTACCGCCGCGAAGACCGCCCCTCCCCATCTACCCCCTACGGCACTGCGCTTTAAAAAAACCGCCCTTTAAACAAAACCGCCCATCGGCCCATCAGAGCTTTGCGGCCTCCTCTTTTTCAACGTAAAGTTCTATTACATCGCCTGTCTTCATGTCGTTATATCCGTCAATAGTCATGCCGCACTCGTATCCTGACTGCACTTCCTTGACATCGTCCTTGAAACGCTTCAAGGTGCCGAGCTTGCCGTCATATATCACGACGCTATCTCTTATAAGATGAACCTTGGAGCCACGCAGGGCCTTTCCCGAGGTAAGGTAGCATCCAGCCACATTGCCGACCTTGCTGACCCGAAAGACCTCGCGGACCTCTGCCGTGCCGATTATCTCTTCCCTTATTATGGGTTTGAGGAGCCCCTCCATGGCGCCCTTTATCTCATCAACGAGGTTGTATATGACGTCATAGAGTCTTACGTCAACCTTGTCTTTAACGGCGAGCTCATGTGCCTTGGTCTCGGGCCTTACGTTAAAACCTATTATAATGGCGTTGGCGGCAGAGGCGAGCATGACATCGCCCTCGTTAATCCCCCCTACGGCGCTGTGGAGCATATTTATCTTCACGGCCTCGGTGGAGAGCTTTTCAAGAGATTCCCTTACGGCCTCTATGGAGCCCTGCACATCGGCCTTTAGTATGACGTTAAGCTCCTGAACCTCACCCCTGGTTATCTTCTCATAAAGGTCTGCAAGACTTACTTTGGCGGTATCGCCCTGGCCCTGCTCAAGGCTCTTCTGCTCTCTTATGGATGCTATCTGCTTTGCCGTAACCTCGTCCTTTACAACGGCAAAGGTATCACCTGCCATGGGTACGCCGGAGAGCCCCAGTATCTCGATTGCCATGGAGGGACCGGCCTCTTTTACCCTTTTACCCCTGTCGTCTATCATGGCCCGGACACGTCCGGAATGAAAGCCCGTGACAAAGGCGTCGCCGGGTTTCAAGGTGCCCCTCTGTATGAGTACGGTGGCAACGGGGCCCCTGCCCTTGTCGAGCTTGGCCTCGATGATTACGCCGCCCGCCGGGCCCGTTACCGGGGCCTTAAGTTCAAGCATCTCGGCCTGAATAATTATCATGTCAAGGAGTTCATTGATGTGCGTTCTTTGCTTTGCGGAGACCTCCATGAATATGGTGTCCCCGCCCCATTCTTCAGCCACAAGACCGCGGCCCGAGAGCTCGGTCTTTATCCTCTCAGGGTCGGCCTGCGGCAGATCTATTTTGTTAACGGCGACTATTATAGGGACCTCGGCGGCGCGGGCGTGGTTAATGGCCTCTACGGTCTGCGGCATGACGCCGTCATCGGCGGCCACGACAAGGATAACAATATCCGTGGCCAGGGCGCCTCTCGCCCTCATTGAGGTAAAGGCCTCATGCCCGGGGGTATCAAGGAAGGTTACGTCCCCTCTATCAAGGTGAACGTGGTACGCGCCTATGTGCTGAGTAATGCCGCCGGCCTCACCTGTTGCCACCTTTGTCTCCCTGATGGCATCAAGCAGAGATGTCTTACCATGGTCAACGTGGCCCATTACCGTAACTACAGGGGCCCTGGATACAAGGTTTGCCTCGTCCGTGGGGGGTTGATCAAGGAGCACATCCTCCTGTATGGATACGTTCTCAACCTCGTACTCATAATCATTTGCTATGAGAGTGGCCGCGTCTATGTCTATAAACTGGTTAACCGTGGCCATTACGCCCATGCCCATGAGTTTTTTAATCAACTCACCTGCCTTGACGCCAAGTCTCTGTGAGAGCTCGGCCACGCTTATGGCCTCGGATATGCGCACAACCCTCTTTGCGGCCTTGGGCACGGTAATTTCCGTCTTCATTAACTGCCGCGTAGGGCTTATGGATGGCCTTCCGTGGCGTTGCCTCGGTTTTTGAAAGCGTTTACCCCTTTTACGCCGCCCGCCGGGCGAGAAGAAGTTTTTTGTAACCTGGACCTTGGGTTTTTCAAAGACCTTTACATCTTTTGAAGAACGCACCTTTGCCGGTGTAGCGGGTTTCTTTCCCTTATCCGGTACCTGAGCTTTCTCCGGGGTAGCGGCCTCTTTTTTCACCTCGGCGCCGGGCTTCGAAGGGGCCTCAGTAAGGGCCGTTTTTTTCGAAACTTTCACCGCAGGCTCTTTGCCCTTTTTCCCCGCCTTTTTTACGGTCTTACCAGCGGGCGCGGCCTCTTTGTTTACCTCGCCGTCTTTAGGGGCGGCCGCTTTTTTCTCTGGAGCCTTTTTTGCGGCCTTCTCCGGCGGCTCTGCGGGAGCGCCGGGGAGGGCCTCTGCTGTCACAGTGGATTTTTCCTCTACAACAGGCTCCGGGGCTTTCGCCTTCACAACTCTTCTACGGCGAATGACGGAAGGCTTAATCCGCTTTTCCACAAGATCGGGCTTTTTTTCTTCTTCTGTTTTTTCAGTTACCATATCTATAATACTTCTCTTATCCTATAAGTTCTGTTAATTCGCTTTAATTATTACCCATAACGCCGCTATCAAGGCGGGCATCCAATATACCGGTTATTTCGTCAAAGAGTTCCTCAACTTCGATATTAGAGAGCTTCTTTCGAAGGGCGCGTGAAATGGCCCCTTTCTTTTTACAGGCCGCTCTTAGGCACTCTTTTTTCATACATATATAAGCGCCTCTTCCACCGGCGCTGTTGTTTATATCGGCCCCGGGGCGGCGGCCCCCTATGAGGGTAACCCTTAAGAGCCCTGTCCTTGAAACAACGCTCCTGCACCCAAGACACGTCCTCTGTACCGTAGCTCCGCCATGCCTTTTTCTGACCTCACCGGACACCAGGGCAGAGGCTCCCTGATATATGGAATACGACTTTATTCACCGCCTGCCTCGGCTGGGTCGGCTGTATCAGCTGTATCGGCATCCTCTTCTTCCTGCCCATCGCCCTGCTTTTGCTCCGGGGCGTCTTCTACCTCATCAGCGGTATCGGGGGCGTCTTCCACGGCCTTCTCAATGGAAGCCTCGGCGCCTTCGGTCTCACTACCGGCCCGTTCCGCCTCTTCGCCCGCCACCATTGCCGCCATCTCCCTCTTGAAGACCTCTTCGGGACTTAACACAGCCGTAGACTCTTCGCCGTAGTCGGACTCGGTATGTATGTCTATCTTCCAGCCGCTAATCCTCGCGGCAAGCCTTACATTAAGCCCCTT
>CAZSAY010000031.1:0-19484 GCA_964605225.1 uncultured Thermodesulfobacteriota bacterium
AAAACCAATAGGGGGTCGATAGGGCAACTAACGTCTCTTGTGGCCACCCTTGGATACTTCCGTTGCCTTGGCAAAAAGCTTGGCAAAGAAAACCAATAGGGGGTCGATAGAGCAACTAACGTCACTTGTGGCCACCCTTGGATACTTCCGTTGCCTTGGCAAAAAACCTGACAAAAAAAACCAATAGGGCGCGATATGGCAACTAACGTCACTTGTGGCCACCCTTGGATACAACCGTTGCACTGGCAAAGAAAACCAACAGGGAGACTCTATGCCCCTTAACGTCCCTTGCGTCCGCCCCTGGATAGCCCAGTCACAGACCTGCTAAGAATTTCGGGATGTGCGTCATTACCTCTTAAAGATGCTACAATGGCCCCCTGCCCTTAAAAACCCATTATACCGACGATTTCACTTAACTCGGCCGCGGACTTTACGGGTTTATCCGATACAACGATAGCCCTCTCCGGGTCTTTAAGGCCGTGCCCCGTAAGCGTGCATACCACGGTGTCGCCGTCGGAGATTACACCGGCGTTCTTCATCTTTATGACGCCTGCTATGCTCGCGGCGCTCGCTGGCTCACAGAAAACGCCCTCATGGGAGGCAACGAGCCTGTAGGCCGCAATTATCTCTTCGTCAGTTACGGCGTCTATTACACCACCGCTCTCATCGCGGGCCTTCTCGGCGGGCCCCCAGCTCGCGGGGTTTCCTATCTTTATGGCCGTGGCGATGGTATCGGGCTTGTCCACGGGATGACCCAGCACAATGGGGGCCGCGCCTGCGGCCTGAAAACCCATCATCTTGGGAAGGTTTGTAATAAGCCCCTCGGCCTCATACTCCTTATACCCCTTCCAGTAGGCGGTAATGTTTCCAGCGTTGCCAACGGGAAGAAAGTGAAAGGTCGGTGCGTGCCCGAGGTGCTCGGCTATCTCAAAGGCCCCGGTTTTTTGCCCCTCAATGCGATATGGATTGACAGAGTTTACAATGCCCACGGGGTAATTACTCGTTACCTCTTTTACTATGGAGAGGAGCTCATCAAAGGTAGCGCCAACCTCGATAACTAAGGCGCCGTGCATGATGGCTTGAGAAATTTTACCGAGTGCGACACTACCCTCCGGTATGAGGACAAAGGCCTTCATCCCCGCCCTTGCCGCGTACGCCGCCGCAGAGGCCGAGGTGTTGCCTGTAGAGGCGCATATCACGGCGTTCATGCCATCTTGCCTTGCCATGGTCACTGCCATGGTCATGCCCCTGTCTTTGAAACTGCATGTGGGATTAAGCCCCTCGAACTTGAACAACAGCCTGATATCCCCAAAGGTATCCTTCATGTTAAAGGATTCAACAAGGGGGGTATTACCCTCAAGAAGGGTAGTGATGAACTCTTCCTTTATCTCGGGAAGAAAACCCCTGAACTCCCGTATTACTCCGCGCCACAGACCTTTTTTACTCAGCTCCACCACAATTCTCCTCTATCCTCACATAAACGGCTTTACCATCTATTATATCAAGTTTTTCTATCACTTTTACAGCATCCCTGAAACAGCTCTCAAGGGCGTGGTGCGTCACGAGGACAAGGGGCACTATGCCGCCGTCTTTTCTCTCCTCCTGAATAACCGATGAGATGCCGATATCGTGGTCGCCGAAGACGCCAGTGATTTTTGATAAGACTCCGGGCCTGTCAAGGGCAGCGAATCGAACATAATAGGAGAGGCTAAGGTCTTCCATGGGCCTTATCTCCAACCCCTTAACGCCGCAGTTATCTCCATACGGTGGCTCAACCCTGCGCGATATTCCCTTTTTAATATTCCTGCATATATCCACCACATCAGATACAACTGCGCTTGCCGTGGGCATCTCTCCCGCGCCAAGGCCGTAGAGCATGACCGAGCCAACGGCGTCGCCCTTGATAAAGAGGGCGTTATAGGCCCCCTCGACAGCCGAGAGGGGGTGGCGCGCCGGTATCATAACGGGATGAACCCTCGCCTCTACTCCCTCCGGCCCGCGTCTCGCTATGGCAAGGAGCTTTATCCTCCAGCCGAATTTCCCGGCAAAGCGTATGTCAATAGGGGCTATAGCGCGGATGCCCTCGGTAAAGATATTATCCGGCGGCAGATGGATGCCGTAGGCGAGGTTCAGGAGTATGGATAGCTTATGGGCCGTGTCAATGCCGTCAACGTCATAGGAGGGGTCTGCCTCGGCAAGTCCGCTCTCCTGAGCCACACTCAGGACCTCGTCAAAAGAGCCGCCCTCGTTGGTCATGGCGCTGAGGATATAGTTGGCCGTGCCGTTTATAATCCCGTACATGGACTCGATACGGTTTGCAACGAGCCCCTCGGTAAGGGATTTTAACAGTGGTATGCCGCCGCCTACGCTCGCCTCAAAACCTACGTCAAGGCCGGCCTTCGCGGCAACAGCGAATATCTCCGGGCCATGGGTAGAGAGCAGGGCCTTATTTGCCGTCACCACGTGCTTGCCATTTTCAAAGGCCTTTAATACAAAATCTTTTGCTACCCCCGTGCCGCCCACAAGTTCAATTACAATGTCAATATCAGGATCATCAAGGATAAGGTTCGCGTCATCGACAAGGACGCCTTTTTTAAGCGCAACTCCCCTCTCGCAGGTTATATCGCAATCGGCTATTCTTTTTAAAACCACGTCACAGCCGAGGCGCCGCCTTATTACATGGGCGTTATCAATAAGAACCCTGGCAACTCCCGTGCCGATGGTACCGAAACCTATTAGCCCTACGTTAATACTCTCCATTACAGACCAGACTCCTTTAAGTACGGACAAACCCTCTATCTATTATACAGAGGCCAGGACCTTTTTAATGCTCTTGGCGGCCTGACGTATCCTGTTCTCATTTTCCACAAGGGCGAGCCTCACGTAATCATCTCCGTACTCGCCAAACCCTATGCCCGGCGAGACGGCAACCTTTGCCTCCTCGAGTAAGAACTTGGAGAACTCAAGGGATTTTTTCTCACGTAGGGCCTCGGGTATCTTTGCCCAGATAAACATAGTGGCAAGGGGTTTTTTTATCTCCCAGCCGGCATTCAGAAAACTATCTACAAGCACGTCTCTTCGCCCCTTATATAGATTGACGATATCACTGACGCACTCCTGCGGACCGTTCAGGGCGATAATCGCCGCTATCTGAATGGGCTGAAACATCCCGTAATCAAGGTAGCTCTTTATCCTCGTGAGCGCCCCAACCATCTTCTTGTTGCCAACGGCAAAACCCACACGCCAGCCCGGCATATTGTAGCTCTTTGAGAGGGTGAAAAACTCCACCCCAATGTCCTTTGCACCGGGCACCTCAAGAAGGCTCGGCGCCTTGTACCCGTCGTAGACGATATCGGCATAGGCAAGGTCGTGAATAACAAGCATATTATGCTCTTTTGCAAAATCCACGACGCGCTCGAAAAAAGACCTGTCCACAACCTCTGTAGTGGGGTTATGGGGAAAATTAAGGACCAGAAGCTTGGGCTTTGGCCAGTGCTCCTTGGTGGCCTTCAGGAGTTCCTCAAAAAAGTCCACTCCCGGAAAAAGCGGTATGCTCCGCACCTCGCCGCCAGCGATAATGGCCGAGTATGCGTGTATTGGATAGGTGGGGTTGGGGACAAAGACTACATCGCCGGGGCTTATAATGGCAAGGGCCAGATGGGATATCCCCTCTTTGGAGCCTATGGTGGCAACGGCCTCTGTCTCGGGGTCTATATCAACGCCGTAGCGTCTTGCGTACCAGTCGGAGATGGCAAGGCGAAGTTTGTAAATCCCCCTTGAGGCGGAGTAGCGGTGGTTACGCGGGTTACCGGCGGCCTCTATGAGTTTGTCCACAATGTGCTTTGGCGTGGGCTGATCGGGGTTGCCCATGCCAAAATCGATGATGTCCTCACCGCGCCTTCTGGCCTGAACCTTCAGTTCATTGACGATGTTAAAGACATAAGGGGGGAGCCGTTTAATCCTGTGAAATTCTTCCATGTTTTTTTTAGACTCTAACCTTTTATCGGGGAGTTACTCTCCATCAAATAAAGTCTCGGCGTTATAGGAACTCCTTACAAAGGTCCCGGAAAAGACACGCCTTATACCAATTTTCTTTCCATAGGCCTCGTACCTCGAAAAGGCCTCCGGCCTTATGTACTCGATAACATCAAGATTGTCCCTCGAGGGCCGAAGATACTGGCCGATGGTTACGGCATCTACGCCAACGTCCTTCAAGTCCCTTAAGAGGGCCATAACCTCTTCGGCGCTCTCTCCAAGGCCGACCATGATACCCGACTTTGTCACAAGCCCGTATTCTTTAGCGAGCCTGAGGACAGATAAAGACCTCTCGTAGTCTGCCTGCGGCCTTACCTTTCCATACAAGGCGGGTACGGTCTCGAGGTTATGGTTGAAGATATCGGGACCGGCCTTGAATACCGTCAAAAGGGAGCTCCTGTCTCCGTTAAAATCGGGGACAAGGACCTCAACGGAAATGTCAAAAATCTTATCTTTTATAGCCCTTATTGTCAAGGCGAATTGAGAGGCCCCGCCGTCAGGGAGGTCGTCTCTTGTGACAGATGTGATAACCACATGCTTTAAACCGAGTTTTGCCGAGACCTCGGCGATATTGCCGGGTTCATGGGGGTCAAGCGCAGACGGAGGAGCGCTCTTGTCCACGGCGCAAAAACCACACCTTCTTGTGCAAAGACTACCCATTATCATGAAGGTGGCCGTGGGCTTGGCGAAACACTCGCCGATATTGGGACACCTCGCGGACTCGCATACGGTATTGAGGTTTTTATCTCGTAGAATGGCCTTTATGTGGTGTAGCTCGGCGGGACGGCCCAGTCTTTTTTTTGCCCAGGTCGGCAATCTACCCATATCAGACTCATCTCTCGGCTAAAAAATTTAAAAAAGGGATTTTACAGGAGTGCCGAGGTCCTCTATAAAGGCCCGGCTACATGGGGCGCTATCGCAATCAAGGAGGAGCTTCAGGTCCGAGGGCCTGTCCATATCATGCCAGGGCTCAAGGAGCCTGTACCCGAGCTCCGCGTCCCTTACCTTCTGAAGGGTCTCGTCAAGCACATCGGGACCGCTCCAGGGAATATCCATGAAAAGGGTCTCCATGGGACGATTCACTGCCACAAGATAATACCCGCCGTCATGTGTGGGACCAAATACGATATCAACATCTGGCTCGTCAAGGGCGCTAAGGGCCTCATCAATAAAACCCGGGGGCATATCAGGACTGTCGCTACCCGTAACCACGGCCTTGTCATACCCCTTATCGAATAAACACTGGAATACGTTATGAATCCTGTCTCCAAGAGACTCCCCTGCCTGTAGAAAACAATCAACATCTTCAGGGATTACCCCAGTAAAGTCTTCCCTCGTACCGGGAGGCGTTATGGCCGTAAAGAGGTCCGCCGGAAGAGGAACTCCCCTTAGATTGACAAAGAAGTCGATTAAAAACGAGCGATATAAACCCGCCGCCTCCTCGGCCGTAAGGGGCGGAGTAAGACGCGTTTTTACATGTCCCGGGAGAGGCGCCTTTACCATTACGGCAAGGGCCGCCTTATCATCCTTTTTTTCTGAATCACTCATTGTCCTTCGTCCTTTTCCCTTGCTTTGCGCTCCTCTTCCTTCTGCTCGGAGCACTTCGGGCAGGCATATCTCTTGCTGTGCTGTACGCTCAGCCTGTCGTAATCGCTGTCAAGGGCCACTCTTACCACCCTCTCAACTTCCGCGCCGCAAAAATCACACTTCAACATAATCATCTCCATCTCTTAAAAAAATGTTCGTGGGACTAACCCCTGCCTCCATGAGCGCCCCCTTTGCCCGGGAGAGCTCCTCGCCATGAAGGGAAATAACGAGGTCACAATGCAGGGTAAAGGCCCTCGGCGCAGGAAGGAGCCTGAACTCAAAACCCCGTGTCCTTAAGACGCTCTCGGCCTTCAAGGCCCTGTGCGCGGAACCAAAGGCCAGGATATACTCCATATGTTATTTTATCAGATAAATGGTATTTTACCAAGGCGCGTTCAGGAGAGCCCCTTCGCCCCATGGTAAAACCACGCACCGGACTCTGAAAGGCTACCTGCCCACAAAAACCTTTTTACAGATAAAAGGGGAAACGCCCCGAGAGTTCCATGACGGATTCTTTTGTGCCCTCAAGTGTCTTTTCATCGCCCGAGCTTTTCAGCGCCGTATCAATAAAACCGGCTATAACCTTCATCTCCGTCTCTTTCATACCCTTTGTCGTGGCCGCGGGAACGCCTATCCTGATGCCGCTCGTCACAAAGGGACTCTTCGTCTCAAAGGGGATGGTGTTCTTGTTTACAGTGATACCGGCCTTATCAAGCATGCCCTCGGCGGCTTTGCCTGTAATGCCCTGTTTTGTAAGGTCCACGAGCATAAGGTGCGTATCCGTTCCGCCTGAGATAAGGTCATATCCCCTGCTCAAAAGCTCTTCGGCGAGGGTGCGTGCGTTGGCGAGAATCTGCTCCTGATAGACCTTGAACTCCGGGGCAAGGGCCTCACGGAAGGCAACTGCCTTGGCCGCTATGACGTGCATGAGGGGGCCGCCCTGAATCCCCGGGAATATCTCTTTATCCACGCGCTTCGCCATATCCTCGCGGCACATAATCATGCCGCCCCGGGGGCCCCGCAGGGTCTTATGCGTAGTGGTGGTAACGAACTCCGCAAAGGGCACAGGGCTCGGGTGCAGGCCCGTGGCAACAAGACCGGCGATATGTGCGATATCCACCATTACGAGAGCCCCAACCTCGTCGGCTATCTCCCTAAAGGCCGGAAAATCTATGATACGGGGGTAGGCGCTGGCCCCCACCACTATCATGGCGGGCTTGTGCTCTTTTGCCAGGACGCGCACCTGCTCCATGTCTATACGGTGCGTATCCGCAGTAACTCCGTAGGAGACGATGTTATAGAGCTGGCCGGAAAAATTCACTGGACAGCCGTGTGTAAGGTGGCCGCCGTGAGAGAGGTTCATGCCAAGTATGGTATCACCGGGCTTTATGGAGGACATGTAAACGGCCATATTGGCCTGTGAGCCTGAATGGGGCTGAACATTGACATGGTCGCATGCAAAGAGTTCTTTTGCCCTCTCAATGGCAAGGACCTCGGCCCTATCGACGAACTCACAGCCCCCGTAATAACGCTTTGCCGGATACCCCTCGGCGTATTTATTGGTCATTACGCTTCCAAGGGCCTCTAAGACGTCTTTACTGACAAAGTTCTCAGAGGCTATAAGCTCAAGTTTATACTCCTGCCTCTCCGTCTCAAGACGAATGGCCTCAAATATCTCGGGGTCTGATGTTTTTAATCCTGACATATTCATACTCTCCCTGCAGATAGACTTTTTTTAATGAATTATCTGTTGCGCTTATATCTTCCAAAGGCGTCTATCAATAGCAACGCCCGGTAAAATTTTTTAAAAATATTAACGATTAAGAAAGCGGAGTCTAAAGAAGCAATCCTTACCACATCCGCCCGAAGGTCCCGGGGCTTTAATCCGCCCCTTTCATGGTCTTTTTTTCAATATCAGCTATTTTATCAAGACGCCTCTGATGCCTGCCGCCCTGAAACTCGGCACTAATCCAGGCCCTCACTATCTCTCTGGCAAGCCCCTTTCCCACAACGCGCCCGCCTATTACAAGGATATTGGCGTTGTTGTGCTCCTTTACCATCCTTGATGTGAATACGTCATTTACAAGGGCCGCCCTTATACGGGGAAACTTGTTGGCGAGTATGCTCATTCCCACACCCGTGCCGCAGACAAGCACGCCCCTTCTGAACTCGCCCTCTGAGACAAGCTTGGCCACGGGTATGCCATAGTCGGGATAATCAACGGAATCATCATTATTCACGCCCATATCCACTACGGTAAAACCCTCGTCCCTCAAAAAAGCGGCGATATCGTCCTTGGTTTCCCTTCCGGCGTGGTCGCTGGCTATGGCTATTTTTTCAGGATCGGACATGTGGCACCCTCTTAAAAGACTAACCCTCGAAGGCCTTGAAGGCCAATACGGCATTTGTCCCGCCAAAACCAAAGGAATTTGAGAGGGCCGCCCCTATACCGCGCTCTCTCGCGCTATTGGGCACATAATCGAGGTCACAGCCATCACCGGGGTTTTCAAGATTAATCGTAGGCGGCATAATGCCCCGAGCCACGCTAAGGGCCGTAAATACAGCCTCAATGCCCCCGGCGCCGCCAAGGAGATGACCCGTGGCGCCCTTGGTGGAGCTTACGGACAGGTCATGGGCGCTACTACCGAAGACCTTCTTTATGGCCGCGGTCTCGTAAAGGTCGTTATAATAGGTGGATGTACCGTGGGCGTTGATATAATCCACATCCGAGGCATTAAGGCCTCCGTCTTCCAGGGCAAGGCCCATGCATTTTGCCGCGCCTGCACCCTCGGGCGAAGGCATGGTCATATGAAATGCGTCGGAGTTCATGCCGTAACCCGCAAGCTCGGCGTATATCCTGGCCCCGCGTTTTTTTGCCGACTCAAGCTCTTCAAGTATTACTACGCCCGAACCCTCGCCTATGACAAAGCCGTCTCTGTCTCTATCAAAGGGACGGGATGCCTGGGCAGGGTTGTCGTTATGTTTCGAGAGCGCCTTCATGGCGTTAAAACCTGCCACGCAAAGGGGACTGATAGTGGACTCCGTTCCGCCCGCTATCATGACGTCTACGGTGCCGTGCTGAATGAGCCTGAAGGCGTCGCCTACGGAATGCGTCCCCGTGGCGCAGGCCGTCACAGAGCTGTTATTAGGCCCTCTGGCGCCTGTCCTGATGGATATCTGCCCCGAGGCCAGATTGATTATTACCATGGGTATGAAAAAAGGCGTTATCCTCGTGGGCCCCTTTTCCTTCAAGACGTCATGCCAGTGCTCTATGGCAGGCAAACCCCCGATACCGGCCCCCACATAGACGCCAACGCGCTCGGCGTTCTCTTCGGTAATCTCAAGACCCGAATCCTTCATGGCCATAAGACCTGCCGCAACAGCGTATTGGATAAAAAGCCCCATCTTCTTAAGTTCTTTTTTAGGGATAAAACCTGCGGGGTCAAAATCCGGGACCTCTCCGGCTATCCTCACAGGGTACTCGGATGCGTCAAAACGGGTAATCTCCCGAATGCCGCATTTGCCTTCCACCAGCCTCTTCCATGAGTTATCAAGACCCATGCCAAGGGGTGTCACCAAACCAAGCCCTGTTATAACAACTCTTCTCACGTCCTTACTCCATATAAAAAAAACATCCCCTCTCCAGAGAAGAGAGGCCACTAATGAAAAAACTCCAACCTCACGCTTGAGAGCCCAGAGCCCTTATTACAGATCATCTCAAAGTAGCCCGGCAAAGAGGAATGTATGATAACTCAATCGCCGCTTTTACCACCTATAGCTTTCATTTATCATGGCTCTTTCACCGCCCGCCCTCAAAGGCAGTTACGCTGATAGCCTCGCAGGCCCGGCAATTAAATATCACCACACTGCGCGAGGACCCATCATCAAGATATCTTGAAAGACAAAAAAATGTGGACAGGCGGTAAAAACGCGGGGGACTATCCCTTTGAGGCCTTGCCGGAGATATAATCTATTGAGTCCTGCACGGTCTTTATCTTCTCCGCGTCCTCATCGGGAATTTCAATGGAAAATTCTTCCTCAAAGGCCATAACCATCTCAACGGTATCAAGGGAATCAGCGCCGAGATCGTCTACAAAAGAAGCCTTCGATGTTACCTCCGTCTCGTTTACATCAAGCTGCTCCATGACAATTTTACGAACCTTGCTCTCTACTGACGACATTTCCTTCCCTCCTGTTGCGTAGATTGTTTATATCTGTCTATATTGTTTTCAAGATATTGTATCTTATGGATATAACACCTGCGCCCCCTATTGTCAAGGGGGCCTTGCGGCCCTATTATCGCAATGAAAGGGCACTATATCAGTGCCTGCCCATTAGCCTCTTTCAAGGCCATCTGGCTTATCAAACTACCGTCCGGGCCTTGCGGCCCTATTATAGCCCCTTAAAGGCATTATAGCAGCACCTCAAAATCGGCCTTCCTACGGCCCACCTGATTACGCGCATTACCGCCCCGGGACTTGAGCCGCCTCTACATGTACATTCCGCCGTTGATATTCATCACGTGGCCCGTTATGTAGTTTGCGGCGCTGGAAGCCAGAAAGAGCACGCTCATGGCCACGTCATTTGGTCCTCCGAGCCTGCCCATGGGTATCTGTGCGAAGAGCCCGTCCTTGACCTCTTTAGAGAGTTTGTCCGTCATTGCTGTCTCGATAAAACCGGGAGCCACGGCGTTGCATGTAACGTTGCGCTTCGCCACTTCGCGTGCCACGGTCTTCGTAAGCCCGATAAGCCCGGCCTTGCTGGCCGCGTAGTTGGCCTGCCCGGGGTTGCCCGTTATACCGACTATGGAGGCCACGTTCACTATGCGGCCCCAATTCTGCTTTGTCATATATCTTATAACGGCCTGTATGCAGTTAAAGGAGCCCTTCAGATTAACGTCCATCACTCTGTCCCAGTCCTCTTCTTTCATCCTGGCGATAAGCGCATCGGCGGTGATGCCGGCGTTATTGACGAGAATATGCACGGCTTCAAGCTCCTGAATGACTTCAGCCACCATATCTTTTGTCTTTTTTGCGTCCGTAACGTCAACCTTGAGGGCCATTGTCTTTCTGCCCATGGCCTGAATCTCCAGAGCCGTCTCCGTGGCGTTCTCGAAGTTTACGTCAATGGCGGCCACATCTGCCCCGTAAGAGGCCAGTTTAAGGGCTATGGCCTTGCCTATACCCTGACCTGCACCCGTTACTATCGCTACCCTTCTATTTAGATTCATCTCTATTCTCCTTCGTAAATCATTAGGATAAGCTCATTTTGCGCTTAGACGCTCAACCACCTTATCCAGGTCATCTGCTCCATCAAGGTTAAATGCCGATATATCACCGTCTATCCTTTTTATAAGCCCTGTAAGCACCTTTTTAGGACCTATCTCCAGTATGCGCCTTACGCCCTTTTCTCTCATTTTTTTTATGGTGTCAACCCACCTCACTGGGCTTGTAAGCTGGCGTTCAAGGAGACCGGCCGCTTCATCAGGGCCCTTCATGGGCTCGGCCTCTACGTTTGAGATTACAGGTACCTTAAACTCCCCGAAGGTGACCTCTTTCAATATCCCGGCAAACTTTTCAGCGGCCCCGGCCATAAGAGGCGAGTGTGAGGCCACGCTTACACGAAGGGGTATAACCATCTTCGCGCCTGCGGTTTTTGCCTCTGCGGCGGCCCTCTTCACGGCCCGGGCCTCGCCGGAGACTACTACCTGCATGGGGCTGTTTATATTGGCGGGAACAACTACAGAGCTCTCACTGGAGACTCCTTCACATATCCGTGCCACGTCTTCAGAAGAGAGCCCTATGACGGCGCACATGCCGCCCGAGCCCCCGGCCTCCATCATTACCTGACCCCTCTTCGCAACAAGGGCGACGGCTTCGGAATACTCCATGGCCCCCGAGGCCACAAGGGCCGTGTACTCGCCAAGGCTATGGCCTGCAAAAAAGGCCGGCTCCACGTCAACATACTGCCTCAATACCCTAAGAGCCGCTATGCTCACGGCAAGAAGCGCGGGTTGCGTAATATCGGTACGATTCAGATCCTCTGCCGGCCCCTCGAAGAGAACAGCGGGGAGATCATAACCAAGGGCCTTTGAGGCCTCGTCAATGGTGACTTTGGCATAGGCGTTGGAATCGTAAAAAGACTTCCCCATGCCAACGTACTGTGAACCCTGACCTGGAAAAACAACGGCAAAATCACTCATTTATAAACCTTAGTTAGTTTTATTGATGATCCAGGGGCGGCCACAAAGGATGTTAAGAGCCTTATCGAGCCCCGATTGATTTTCTTTGCGAACTTTCTTTTCTCAAAAGTCACAGTGGGAGGCCCTCAGAAACTTCAGGACAACAAGGCCTATCCCCCTATTGGTTTTCTTTGCCAAGCTACCATCTCAGCGCGGCTGAGGCCCATGTAAGCCCTCCCCCGAAGGCCACAAAGAGCACTA
Source organism: uncultured Thermodesulfobacteriota bacterium (assembly GCA_964605225.1). Lineage (GTDB taxonomy): Bacteria > Desulfobacterota > GWC2-55-46 > GWC2-55-46 > JADFVP01 > JAJRZX01. The sequence goes on from CAZSAY010000031.1 coordinate 12,065, forward strand.
TATCGTCTTCTTTTATCGTGCCATTTCTTACGGCCTCGTCAAGTGCTATGGGTATAGAGGCCGCCGAGGTATTGCCGTACTTCTCGACATTACTGTAAACCCTCTCATCGGATAGACCGAGCCTGCTCTGCACGGCCTTGATGATGCGTATATTAGCCTGATGCGGTATAAGGAGGGTAACATCGTCTATACTGATACCGCTTGAGTTCATGACCTCCTTCAAGGCAGACTCAATGGTCCTTACGGCCACCTTAAAGGTCTCATTACCCTGCATCTTAAGGTGTGGTTTTACATGGTCCCGCTTCTCAAAGGGGCTTGGGCCGATACCGCCGGGCACGTATAACATCTCCCACCTCTCGCCATCGGAATGGATGTGACTCGCCAGAAGGCCCTTTTTAACTCCCCCTTCGTTGCCACTGCTTTGGGCCTCAAGCACAACCGCCCCCGCGCCATCGCCGAAGAGGACACAGGTGCTTCTGTCCTCCCAGTCAAGGATCTTCGAGAACTGGTCCACGCCGATGACAAGGGCCTTTTTAGACACCCCCGCCTTCATGTACTTCTCGCATATATCGAGGGCGTAGAGAAAGCCCGAGCAGGCGGCCGATACATCAAAGGCCGCGGCCCCCTTTTTGATACCGAGCATTGACTGCACATGACATGCCGTAGAGGGAAAGACCATCTCCGGCGTCACGGTTCCCACTATCACAAGGTCAATATCCCCGGCCAAGATACCGGAGGCCTCAATGGCAAGTCTGCCGGCATTTACGGCCATTACCGTAGTGGTGTCTTCCTCTGAGACGCGGCGCTCCCGAATACCCGTACGCATGGATATCCACTCGTCCGTAGTATCCACCATGGCTTCAAGGTCTTTATTTGAGAGGACCTTTGCCGGGGCATAAGAACCCGTGCCTTTTATCCTTACCATTGTCATATATACCTTAAACCGCCTTCTCGGCGCGCGTGGCGTTCTTTAAAAGTTTCGCATCTTCGGCTATCTCATCGCGAAGATGTACATTCACCTTTCCAACGGAGTATTCATATGCCCTTGTAACGGCGTTTTTTATGGCCTTGGGGTTACTCCTGCCATGGCTTATCATGCAGTTGCCGTCTATACCAAGTAGGGGCGCACCGCCGTACTCGGCATAATCCACCTTTTTCCTGAACCTTCCGAAGGCGCCTCTTGCAAGCATGTACCCTATTTTTGCGAAGATACTCGAAGTTATCTCTTCCTTAAGCATGGAAGCAACGGCCTCCACAAGGCCTTCGCTTAATTTAAGCACCACATTACCGACAAAGCCATCGGTAACTACAACGTCCACGTCACCCCTGTAGATATCACGTCCCTCCACATAACCGATGTAGTTGAGTGGAAGCTTTTTTATGCAGGCATGGGTCTCACGGGTAAGATCATTGCCCTTACCCTCTTCCTCGCCGTTAGATAGAAGCCCCACGCGGGGACGTTGTTTTTTAAGGACATAACGGGCGTAGACATCCCCCATGATGGCAAACTGCACGAGATGCAGGGGTTTACAGTCAACATTGCCGCCCACGTCAAGGAGCACGGCCGGGGCCTTTATAGTAGGCACGGCCACGGCTATGGCAGGGCGCTCCACGCCCTTTATCTTTTTAAAGAGGAGGATCCCGGCGGCCATGGCGGCCCCGGAGTTGCCGGCCGTCACAACGGCGCTCGCCTCACCGGACCTGACGAGCTCGAAGCACACCCGCAGGGATGAATCTCTCTTCGACCTGATGGCCTTAATAGGAGACTCATCCATTGCTACCTCTTCGGTAGTATGTCTTATGGATATATCAAGAGAATCGACGGAATACTTCTTTAGCTCAGACTCGATCTTTGCCTTGTCCCCTACGAGTACTATGGGGACACCAAGGGACGAGGAGGCCTGAACGCTTCCCTCTACAACGGCGGCGGGACCATGATCACCCCCCATGGCGTCTACGGCTACTTTCATCATAAGTTTTATCTCAGAATTGAGGCAGAGAGGCATAAGCGCGGGGGATGCCCTTGCTCGCCCCTTTTGCCCACTGTCCAGACAGGGGAACGGTACGGGCCTGATTTATTTCGCGCATCAAGCCGCCGCGGCCCGTGGAACAGAGGCCTTTAGGGAAAAACGTAGATATTTTTAAACCCGAAAAAACCGCCACCGAAAAAGGCTCGTGACTGAGGAAGAGGCCAGCTTCAGGGAATAAGCCCGGAAGGCAAACTCTGGACATTGGCCCCCCTGCCCCCCCGCTCCCCCGGGACCATCGCACCCCTTAAACCCCCTGCGACTCATCCCGGCACACCGCGTAAGCTTATAGCCCCATCAAACCTCTCGGTCTTCCTCTCTCGCCCCGGTGCGCCCCCGGCCCCGCCGGGCGCAGGTTGCGACCATGGCCGGGCGCCGGTTACCATAATGCCACATGCCGGACTTTAATATTAAAGAGATTCGTCCTTTTCAAGGACGGTCTTTCCCTTGTAGGCCCCACAGCTCGGGCAGACGTGATGAGGACGCTTCGGCTCATCACAGGCCGGACAGAGCGAGAGCCCCGTGGTTTTAAGGGCGTCATGGCTCCTTCTCTGGCCTGTCTTGCATCTTGAATGTCTTTTTTTCGGATTCGGCATCTTTTTACACCTTTATTGGTTTTATTTGAGCTTATTATACCAGTTTTTGTTATTTAGCCTTAAAGCCCTTGAGGGCGGCCAGGCGCGTGTCAACCTTATCTTTCACCACACATCGGCAGGCTTCTCTGTTAAGGTCAGCGCCGCAGACATGGCATAGTCCCATGCAGTCATCGCGGCAGAGGGCAGATAATGGAATTTCCATGGCAATCTGGCTGAGCAGAATTTCCGATGTGTCTATCTCATCACCCTTGAGGGCGGTTACATCCATATCCGTTGCCTTTAACTCCACCTCGCCCTTAATCCCCTTAAGCCTTGTGAACAAAAGGGCTACGGGGGTGTCTACCTTAAAGGAGAACTCTTCAAGACACCTGTCGCAACGGGCCTTGAAAGGGGCCGTTACGCGCCCCTCGATGTAGACGCTTCCCTTTGATACTGTAAGATCAAGAGCGGCCCGGACAGGCCCGGTCAGCGTATATCCCGACTTTATGAAGTCGTCTTTAAAACTCTCTACCCCCTCTTCGAGCCTGACCTTAAAGCCGGTCGCGGGGATTGTATCTACTTTAATAATCATCTTATTATTCTAATATAAAAGAAAAAGAGTATACAAGACTTAATGCACGCAGTCAATACAAATCAGAGTTCAAGGACAAAACCGCAGGGCCGGGAAAAGTATTTACTTGACTAAGGATTTCTTTTAATCTAAATTATCCCTTTACTTAAAGGATCGGCTGCAGGCCGATTTTGTTCCTGTGACATGGTGGGGGATCGTCTAGCGGCAGGACAACGGGCTCTGAATCCGTTTACCCAGGTTCGAATCCTGGTCCCCCAGCCAATAATATCTGCATATCCGCCCTCTTAACCGAGACCGCATTTTCCAGAAAAAAGCGCCGGCGCCCCCGGGCAGGGGCAACAAAAACGCATCCATGCCGTCTCTTTATTTTATGAAGAGCAGAGTTACTGTCCATACTCGATCGAACAAACCAGACAATGAGAAACTCCCTTAAAAACCCATTTAAAACAAGCTCACAGTTAATCCTCATCATGGCCGCGCTCATGTTCTGCCATTTTTCAGCGAGCTTCTCCTGGGCGGCAAAGAAGGTCCCTGCCGCGAAGGTAATCTCACACAATATCAGCGTTACGGTAAACCTCGCCGAGAGAACCCTTCAGGGCACCGACACCATCAAGGTAGATGGCGCGGGCGGAAGGCTCAGGTTCGTCCTGAACAAAAGGGCCCGCATCACGAGATTAAAGGCCGATGGTAAAAGGCCCCGTATTGTTATGAACGACCTTAATGACGAGCTCTTCAAAGAACTCATCATAAAGCTTTCCCCACGTGGTAACGGCAAAAAACCCATTACCATACATATCAGCTTCAAGGAGACCTTTGCCTCCATAAAGAGCGCTGAGCTCAATTTAAAGAGAGGCATCTCATATGTGAACAAGGGGGTCATGGGGCGGCGCGGTCTCTTCCTTCCCTCGACTTCATTCTGGTACCCCCATACTGAAGACGGCACGGCCCAGTACAATCTCTCCATCAATATGCCGCGCGGTTATACCACTGTGAGCGCGGGCGACTGGATGCTCCACATGAGCTCGGCGGACAGGACCTTTGACAGATGGAAGACGACACGTCCCGTTGACGGGATGGACGTCATATCGTCGAAGTTCCATGTAAAAAAGACGATTCACAATGGCGTAAAGATATACACATTCTTTCTTAAGAGGGATAAGAAACTCTCCGCCACATACACAAAAAAGACAGGCGGGTATATAGACCTTTACAGTGACCTGTTCGGGGAGTACCCTTTCAAAAAATTCGCCGTAGTGGAGAGTTTTCTCCCCACAGGTTACGGCATGCCCTCCTTCACGCTCCTTGGCTCCAATGTGCTGAGGCTCCCATTCATACCGGACACCTCCCTTGGCCACGAGATAGCCCACTCCTGGTGGGGTAACTCCGTGTATATCGACTCAAGCCTCGGCAACTGGTCCGAGGCCCTCACCACATACACGGCGGACTACCGGTACGAACGGGAAAAAGGGGATAAAGAGGCGGCAGAGTTTCGCTTTAAAAAACTTGAGGGGTATAAGAACTTCGCCGGAAAGGATGCCCCCTCGCTACGTAAATTTGTCTACGCCACTGAGCCCTCGGATCGCGCCGTTGGTTACAATAAGGGGGTGATGGTCTTTGCCATGCTTGAGAAGGAGCTCGGTAGCGATACCTTTAACAAAGGTCTGAAAGAATTTTACACCGAAAACGCCTTCAAACGGGGCACATGGAAGGACATTGAAGAGGCCTTTGAAAAGGCCTCGGCCAAGGACCTCGGCTGGTTCTTTGAACAGTGGCTCGGTAGAAGCGGCGGGCCGGAGCTCGGCCTTGACGGCGTATCAGTAAAAAACTCGGAACATGGCTTTATCACATCCTTTGAAATAACTCAGAAAACCCCTGCCTACACCATGACCATACCCATGAGGCTCACCACGGCTGATGGGGAAATAATTAAAAAAGAACTTCAGATAAAAGGCAAGACAACAAAGGCTTCAATCGCCACAGAGGCTCGGCCCACGGCCCTTGAGGTAGACCCCGGGCACAGGGTCTTCCGTTTACTCTCCGCCGCCGAGGTTCCGCCATCTCTTAGCGTAGTCCTCGGCGATAAGAACGCCCTTATCATTGTAAGAGGCAAAAAGGCAGGGCTCGCGGGACGCGCCGCCGGGGGCAAACTCCTCGCAAAGGATTACGAGCTTAAAATAGGAGAGATAAAAGAAGGTGATATAGCAAAAACCCTGAAGGAGAAATCCATCTTTATCCTCAGCGGCCCCGGTATGCCAGCGCTTCTAAAGGGGCTGAAGCTGGAGCTACCCTCTGATATGACAATAAATGAAAAGGGCGTAACCCTCGGCGAAAAAACCTATAAGACCGGTGGCACGGCCATGGCCATTGCCATGAGAAATCCCTACAACGCAGAGAAAAATATCGTCATCTTCACAAGCTGGACAACGGACCGGTCCAGGATACTTGAAGAGATAAAAAAAATAAGGTATTACACAAAATACAGCTACATCATCATGGATAAGGGCAAGGTCCTTGAAAAAGGGACGATACCCGCGAAGAACGCCCTCTCTTACAACTTTAAAAGTGAGTAGGCCCCTTTATCTAATCCGGCCGGCCCCTTGAGAGTATTGACAAAAGATCGGATCTGCGATACAAGAAAAACTTATCAATTTACTGGTCCTATCGTCTAGTGGCCCAGGACGTCGCCCTCTCAAGGCGAAAACACGGGTTCGACTCCCGTTAGGACTGCCAGTTTATAAGGGGCCGTAATTGCTTGAGTTTTTTATATAACTCATGGGGTTACGGCCTTTTTGTTTTTTTTCCATGAGATGGGTGGAAGGAATAATAAGCCCGCGCGCTATACGGCTGAGAAGTCCGATTATGAGCAGGACCCAGAGAGTAAGAGCTATCCATATCACGACATGGGATATCTGATGGAGGGGGTCGAATTGAGAGGCAAGTGAGAGCTGATAGCCGGCCACTGTATACATACCCAGAGGAAAGACAACGCTCCATTGCCTTGGCTCATAACCCAGGGGAACCTTCTTAACGGCATGTTTCCAAAAACTTATGATTACAAGCAGAGGAATCCACCATGTAGCCCATGCCCATGAGAGAAGGGCCACACTATCCACAAATGCATGCACCTCGGTAAGAACAACGAGTACGGGAGTTGCCATATCCAGACTGCTGCTGGCATTGGCGGTTATAGCCGCACCCCCCATGATGACCCACATCTGCGGGGTATAGTCAGTGGCTTTCATCTCAATAAAAAAGATACGGTAACAAAAGAGCGCCACGAAAATGCCGTAAAGAATTATACCCACACCCCATAACATGAAGATCGACAACATCATCACTTCGCTAAAAGCTCCAACGTGAGTAACAACCTTCAGGCCAAGCAATACAAGGGACTCTGTGCCCACAATACATACGAGCCATCCGCCGTCTACGACATTTACTTTACGCTCGCCATGAAGAAGGGTGAGGACAGAAAAGCTGGCATAGAGGAGTAATACCCATGCCCCCCATGCCGTCACCCAGCATAAAAGCGGCAGGAGCTTATACCCATGGATATCCAGCATGAGCCCGAGGACACTGGTCCCTGCGACAAAGGTAAAAAAATTGAAGGTGAGCACGGGGTTCATCAAATCGTCCCAGATGGCTTTTGGAAAAAGCAAGATGCGCGCGATGTATAATACAGCTGTCACAGACCAGGCAACCACTGTAAAAAGATAGAAGAGCTGGGACAAAAACTGCATTTCAAGCAGATTACAGCCAATGCCGATTATCCCCGTTGCCATGGTCAAGACAAAATAACCGGGGTACATGTTTTTAAGCCAACGCAATCTATCGGTTGTATAAGCCACGGTGAATTAACCTCCAAATATGCTGTGACAACTCACAGGATGCTCTAAGATATAAGACTTAAAATAGTCTCTGCTTTGAGGCGCAACGGCCAAGACTGCAAAGAGATTTTTTTAATAGCGAGATAATAAGGTAGATGGGTTAGTACCGTTATCGATATAATATATTAATAAACCTTACGATTGCCGTAAGCTCTATATAAGATATCTTAAGGGGAGGTATTAACTTTGAGAGGTTCGGGTGTTCCTTACTCGTCGCAAATACGTTTATTATTCTAACCCATCACATGGTCTCTAAAATCCATTACAGAGTAACTTCCAGGCCGCCCCTCTGTGCCAATATAGATGAGACACCTACCCCATGTTATATTAATGTAGTGG
>CAZSAY010000032.1:0-19235 GCA_964605225.1 uncultured Thermodesulfobacteriota bacterium
CCAGGTGTATGGGCGATGAACTACATCGCGTCGCCTTGTGACTCCCTTGCTATTAAAAGAAAGCTTGGCAAAAAAAACCGATATGGCGCCGGGTGTATGGGCGTTGACCTGCATCGCGTCGCCTTGTGACTCCCTTGCTATTAAAAAAGCCTGGCAAAGAAAAGCGATATGGTCCGGGGTTTTTTACCTCTGAAGGTACGCGCCCTCGCATTACGGTCTTACATTAACCAGATAAGGATTAACGGCACTGTTATGGCGCTAAGCAGGGTGCTTAGCGCTACCGACGATGATACAAAATCCGTATTGAGGTTGTAACGCTGGCTGATGATGAAGTTTATCACCGCCGAGGGCATGCTTGAAGATAGTATTATAACCTTTCCTGTTACGCCTCCGATGTGGAATATACTTACTACGAGAAGAGCTACAGCAAAACCTCCGCCTATCCTGATAAGAGAGCTTGCAAGGGTAGCCGAGGGGTTGGAAATTTTGGTGGAGTGAAGCCTGTAGCCAAGGCTTAACTGCATGAGAGGTATGGTGGCCGCGCCGAGCATGTCTATGGTGGTTAGTATGGGGCCGGGTATGGCTGTATGGCTGGCATTCAGGGCTATGGCGGCTATTGCGGCGTATATGAGGGGAAGCCTCAGGACTTCCCGGACGCCGCCTCTGCCTCGCGCGATGTATATGCCCACCGTATAGACGAGTATGCTCATCGTCACATAGTAGAGCACCGCCACGGTAAGCCCGTCCGCGCCAAAGGCGAGCAGGGCCAGTGGAAGCCCCATATTGCCTGTATTCATGAACATGGTGGGCAGGTAAAACCCTCTAAGGCCCTTCTTTCCCGTAATAAAAAGATATAAAAAGGCAACAATCCCCGTGGCAAGCACTACGGCGCATGCCGATAAAACCACGGTAAGGACAAGCTCCGTATGCAGGACCTTTCTTGAGAGAGAGGATATTACAAGGGCCGGTATGGTGATGTAAAGAAGGAGATCAACGATGGGGCCAAGCTCTATCTTCTTGAAATGGGCGAAGAGGTAACCCGTGGCTATTATGGCGAATACGGGAAAGGCTACCTCAAGGGTTTTTAGAATAACGGGCATGAGCCCCCCGCTACTTCTCTATCTCGATGAGCGTCTCGTCGGGATTCACGGTGTCGCCCACTTTGACGAGAATCTTTTTTACCACCCCGTCTATGGGGGTATGGACTTTATTCTCCATCTTCATGGCTTCCACGGTAAGGACAACCTCGCCTTCAGAGACAGTATCGCCCTCGGAAACGGTAATGGATGTGACCTTGCCGGGGATGGGCGTAGTGACGTCGCCGCCGCCTTTGGCCTTTGGCCTGTAAGACTCAGACATGGCGGGAGTCTCTACCTCGCCCGCCATGGTGGGAATAATCTCCGTGAGGGTCTCTATCATAACCTCTTCGAGGCGGTTGTCTATCATGATGAAAAAGGGGCGTTTGCCCTCTACCTTGTGTCCGCTCCCCGCTATCTTGACCTTGTAAGACTCGCCGTGGACGGTGGCGATGAACTCCGTTGGGGCAAAATGCGGCATGGGGGCCTCGGGCAGGGCCTCTTCCGGTGTCTCCAGAGGTTCGGGCTCAAGCGTGCCTGCCTCCCGTTCCTCTAAAAACTCCAGGGCCACAATGGGAAAGAGGGCATAGCTTAATACGTCTTCAACGGAATGGGCCTTTCCGTCAATCTCTCTCGTCATCCTCTCAAGCTCCGGTTCGAGTAGATCCGCGGGACGGCAGTCTATTGGTTTTTCATCACCTATGGCAAGGCGTCTCGCCTCCTCGTCAACAGGGCCCGGAGGTGTGCCGTAGAGGTTCCTGAAGTAATTTCTCGTCTCGCTTGTTATAACTTTATATCTCTCGCCTGTAAGGACGTTGAGAGTGGCCTGCGTGCCCACAACCTGGCTCGATGGCGTCACAAGGGGAGGGTAGCCCATCTCTTTTCTTACCCGTGGTATCTCTTTCAGGACCTCTCCCATCCTGTCAATGGCGCTCTGTTCTTTTAACTGGTTGGCGAGGTTACTCATCATGCCGCCCGGTATCTGCGAGACCAGTATTTTTGTGTTTATGGCCGTGTGCTCCGACTCGAAGCGTCCGTACTTTTTTCTTATCTCCCTGAACCGCTCTGATATCTCCGAGATAAGGGAGAGATCAAGGCCGGTATCATAGGGGGTTCCCTCAAGGGCCGCGATAAGGCTCTCCGTAGGCGGCTGGGCCGTTCCCGAGGCAAGGCTTGAGAGGGCCGTGTCTATTATGGAGGCCCCTGCCTCGATACCCTTCAGATAGCTCATGGAGGCCAGTCCGCAGGAGTCGTGAGAATGCATGTGAATGGGTATATTGATACGCTCTTTTAAGAGGCCGACAAGGGTAAAGGCCGCTTCCGGGGTGAGGAGGCCGGCCATGTCCTTTAGGCATAGGGTATCGGCGCCCATCTCGGCGAGCTTTTCGGCGAGATCTACAAAGGTCTCATTTGTGTGTACGGGGCTCGTGGTGTAGCATATTGTAGCCTCGACTATGCCACCGGCCTCCTTTGCCGCACGTATGGAGGTTGTAAGATTTCTTCTGTCATTAAGGGCGTCGAATATCCTGAAGACATCTACACCGTTCTTGGCGGCCTTTTTTACGAATTTTTTAACAAGATCGTCTGCATAGTGCCTGTACCCTACAAGGTTCTGACCACGAAGGAGCATCTGAAGCCGCGTATTGGGTATGGCCTTTCTGAGGGCGCGTAGCCTCTCCCAGGGGTCTTCTTTCAGATATCTCAGGCAGGTATCAAAGGTTGCGCCGCCCCAGACCTCGAGGCTCCAGTATCCAACCCTGTCGAGGTCCCCTGCCATCTCCAGCATATCCGAGGTCCTCATCCTCGTGGCAAGAAGCGACTGGTGCGCGTCGCGAAGAACAGTCTCCGTTATGCCCGTCTTCCCCGAGAGGCCCAGTCTCTCGTTCTCTTTTGTCTCTATAGTTTTGTCTTTCAATGGTTCCCCTTTCAAAATCACTTTCGCGCCCCTGTTTTTTTACAGCCCGTGGTGCGCGGCTATGGCGGCGGCCACTGCGGCCACTATGTCCGAGGGCTCTCCGTATTCGCCGTATTCCATTAGCTCAGGTTTTCTCTGTATATATGATGTATCAAAAGAACCTTTAATAAAATCAGGGTCTTTCATGATATTTCTAAGAAATGGTATCGTTGTTTTTACGCCGCGTATTACAAACTCATCAAGGGATCGTTCCATGCGCTTAAGGGTCTCGTCCCACGTAGAGCCGCGTACGATGAGCTTTACGATGAGAGAATCATAGGTCCCGGGTATGACATAGTCTTTGTAAATTGAGCCGTCTATCCTTACCCCTATGCCGCCGGGCGAGTAGTATGATGTTACCCTGCCGAAACTCGGCATGAAGTTATTTCTGGGATCCTCGGAGCATATCCTGCACTCCATGGCAAAGCCCGTTATCTTTACATCCTCCTGAGTTATGCCAAGGGGCATGCCCGCGGCTATCTCAAACTGTTTTTTTACAAGATCCAACCCTGTAGTCTCTTCTGTAATGGGGTGTTCTACCTGTAGCCTCGTGTTCATCTCAAGAAAGTAGAAGTTCTTATCTTTATCAAGGAGAAATTCCACGGTACCGGCGTTGGTGTAATTCGATGCCCTTGCGGCCTTTATGGCCGCCTCGCCCATCTTCTCTCTAAGGTTTTCGTCAAGTATAAGGGAAGGGCATATCTCCACAAGCTTCTGGTGTCTTCTCTGTATGGAGCAGTCCCTTTCTCCGAGGTGGATAATGTTGCCGAAGTTATCGGCGAGTATCTGAAATTCGATGTGGTGCGGCTGCTCAATGTATTTTTCAAGAAAAACTTTACTTAAACCAAAGGCGGCCTTGGCCTCCTTTGTGGATGTCTCGAAGGCTTCTCGAACCTCAGAGGCGTTATTAGCCACGCGGAGCCCTCGTCCTCCGCCACCGCCCGAGGCCTTAACCATGACAGGGTAGCCTATCTCATCGGCGAAAGAGACGGCCTCGTCGGCGTCTTTTAAGGCTTCTTCCGTACCGGGTAGAACCGGAACGTCTGCCTTTTTCATAAGTTCACGGGCGCATATCTTATCCCCGAGGTCGCTTATGGTTTTGCCTGTAGGGCCTATGAAGGCAATACCCTCTTTTTCGCAGAGTAGCGGAAGGCTGGGGTTTTCAGATAGGAAGCCATACCCCGGGTGTATGGCCTCGGCGCCTACCCTTGTGGCAAGGTCAACGAGGCGGTGTATGTTCATATACCCCTCTATGGGGCCGGGGCCTACAAGGTAGGCCTCATCGGCCTTTTTTACATAAAGCGCAGTCGTGTCGTTCTCCGAGTATATGGCAACAGTGGCAATGCCGAGCTCTTTACAGGCCCGTATTATCCGTGAGGCTATCTCGCCTCTATTTGCTACAAGTACTTTTTTAAACATATTTTTTTAAGTTGCCTCTTAATACTGCGTTAGACCCTGAAAATCGTAGAGCCCTATGGGCAGGCGCATTAGACGACGCCTGCGCTCTCTTTCTCGATAAAGGCCACGGCATCGGTTAGCCGCCTTATGGTCATCTCCAAGCCCATGGCCTCTATGGTCTCGAATATGCCCGGCGAGACCGTGCCACCGGTGAGGGCCACGCGCACGGGCTGGGCTACTTTGCCAAGCTTTAGCCCCGTATCTTCCATAATCTCCGCAAAAACGGCCTCAATACTGGCCTCATTAAACTCTCTTAGCCCGCCAAGGTATTTTATAAGCCCGTTAAATAACTCCGCGTTCCCGGCTTTCAGGAATTTACGGGCCGCCTTTTCCTCGTACTCTACACTGTCTTTAAAGTAAAAGAGAGCCCCCTGGGCCATCTCTTCCATTGTGGTGCTACGGGGCTGAAGGGTTTTAATTATTTTTATATCCCTCTTTTCGTCCTGCCCGGAGTCCGTAAAGCCCTGCCGCTTCAGCTGATATAGAAAAATCTCAAGGAGGTCTTCCGCTTTAGAGGCCTGAATATAATGCTGGTTAAGCCAGAGGAGTTTTTTGCTGTTAAAGACCCCCGAGGATTTACCGACATTTTCAAGGGTAAATTTTTTCTTTAATTCTTCAAGGGTGAAAATCTCCTCGTCTCCATGAGACCAGCCGAGCCGCGCAAGGTAGTTCACAAGGGCCTCCGGCAGTATGCCCATGTCCCGGTAAGCCATTACGGAAGTTGCTCCGTGACGTTTACTGAGGCGCGTCTTGTCTTCACCAAGTATCATGGGTAGATGGGCAAACTCCGGGACCTCGTACCCGAGGGCCCTGTAGAGGAGTATCTGTTTGGGTGTGTTGTTTATGTGGTCGTCGCCGCGTATGACCTCTGTTATTCCCATCTCGGCGTCGTCTATAACCACGCATAGGTTGTACGTGGGCGTGCCGTCGGATCTTAGCAGGACAAGGTCTTCGATATCGGAGTTCTCAAAGGAAATCTCGCCTTTTATGACATCCTTGAAGGTGGTCCTGCCTTCGGGGACTCGAAACCTCAGGGCAAAAGGCGTATCAGGCTTTGGTGCGGCTGAGCGGCACCGGCCGTCGTACATGGGGGGCCGTCCCGCCTTAAGGGCCTCGGCCCGTCTCCCGGCAAGCTCCTCCGCCGTGCAGTAGCAACGGTAGGCCATACCCTTTTCAAGGAGCGTTTCGGCGAGTTCTCTGTGTCTTGCAAAGCACTCGCTCTGATAAAACGGCCCCTCGTCCCAATCAAGACCGAGCCAGCGCATGCCCTCAAGTATAGCCTTGTTGGATTCCTCCGTGCTCCTCGCAACATCGGAGTCTTCTATGCGAAGGACAAAGGTCCCCTTATTGTGTCTCGCGTAGAGCCAGTTAAAGAGCGCCGTCCTTGCCCCTCCTATGTGGAGATGTCCAGTTGGGCTTGGCGCAAAACGTGTCCGTATTTTCACTCCAAATATCCTTCACCCCCGGGGGGGGATTTTTAAGGTCTCCTCACGGAGCCTTTGTTTACTGTTTATAGCAAAAGTATTTTTCTTATAACTCACGAGGGGTTTATTTTGTCCCATCCCCTTGAATACCCCTTCAGTAATGTTAGCTATTACTCTTGGAACCACCCCTTTTGCCTCTAAAAACCCTTAGTTTATGGTGAAACCCGCGTAGCCGACTACGTGCTCCATGTCTCCGCTTGTAGCGCCGGAGGTGGAGTATTCCAGAAGGGTTGCCGTACTTGCCCCGAGTTTTTTCATGGCCACTATGGCGATGGCCGTGGGGAAGACGCCGCACATGGTGATATTTTTCCTTGTAGTAATATCAAGGAGCCCTTCAGCGTCGAGGGCAAGTACCCGTTCAATGGCCTCATTGTCTTTTTCCCTTGTAATGGACTCGGATTCGTAGTGGTTCATATCCGAGCTTACCGCCAAAAGGACGGGTGAGCCGTACTTTGATAAGACCTCCGCGATGGCCTCTCCCATCTCAAGGGCCGCTGTAAGGCCCGTGCCCATGAGCGTTATGGGGACTATCTTTACACCGCTGTTACGGTAATAGAGAAATGGCAGTTGGACCTCAAGTGAGTGCTCTTCAAGATGGGCCCGGTCATCGGCTCTAAAGAGCGTGGAAGAAGCTAATACCGCCTCTGCCAGGTCTTCGTCTATGGCCACCCGCCCCGTGGGTATTTCCCATATGCCCGTACTCATTACCGCCGCTGGAGCGCCCATGCCCGTGTGGTTGGGGCCAAGGAGGAGCACGGTGTCGGGCACTGTAATGGCCCCGTATACCGCCCCGGCTACTGCGCCGGAGTATATATACCCCGCGTGAGGGCAGACGCAGGCCTTTACAATGGCTTTATCGCCTCCCCGGCAAAAGCCCTCTACCATGGCCGAGAGGGCCCGGGCCTCTCCGGGATAAAATCTACCGGCAACAGCGGCTCTTCTTACAAGGGGGTTACCCATATATCTCCAAAGAGTTTCTCTCCGTAGCCCCTACATGAGGGAAAAATCAGGAAAGAAAGGGGACTACAGGACTAAGGCCTTAAATGTAAAGCGGCATGTCAGATAATATCAAATGAGCACATGGTTGTAAAGGTGTAAGGAGATGTGTGAAGTCCTTTTATCCCACCATCTCAGGTGGCCAGATGTAAGAGGATGTGGTATCTTTATCAAAATATAATGGTGGCCCGGAGGATTAAGGAATGAAGAAAGAATTGTTTGTATTCGATCTTGACGGCACGTTAATAGATTCATCTGGAGACATAGCCCATGCCGCCAACAGGACCCTTCAGTCTTTCGGCAGGGGCACTATGGATAAGGAGAAAATTAAGGAAAATATCGGCTGGGGCGTGAATATGCTCCTTTCTAAATTGATGCCCGGCATTGATGAGAAGACCCTGGAGAGGGCGCGGAGTCTCTTTCTCGCATTTTACGGGGGCCGCCTTATGGAAGAGACGAGGCTTTATCCCGGGGTCCTGGATACGCTCATGCGTTTTAAGAAAATGGGGAAAAAACTGGCTATTTTAACCAATAAGCCCGAGGACATGAGCAAAAGGATAATAAACGAGCTCTCTCTTGGCGAGGTGTTTATTAATATCATAGGTGGAGACACCTTTACTTTGAGAAAACCTCACCCTGCTCCCCTTGAACGCCTTATGGAAGAGGCCGGTACGGCTCCGGAGGATACTATTTTTGTCGGGGATAGCCCGATTGATTGCCAGACAGGTGCGGCGGCGGGTGTATTCACCGTGGGGGTGTCTTACGGCTTCAGGCCAGTGGAAGAGCTGAAAAGTAGCGGTTGTGATATTATTATCAGCGAATTTGCCCTCCTCGGAGAGATTTTTTCTTAATATTGTTGCGGAAATCACTTTAACCCTCTTTTTTGTGATAAAATAAATAAGAACGTATTATGTTTGTAGTAGCGGGGTACTGCAATTGAAGAGTCAGACAAAAGAATTTCTCGCTGAGGCGGAGGAGTTACTCGGCGCAATGGACAAGGATATTATGTCCCTTGCCCGCGGTGTATGCGCTGACGTAGTAGATCACTCTGTCCTTAACAAGATATTTCGTTCAGTCCATACCCTG
This sequence comes from uncultured Thermodesulfobacteriota bacterium, assembly GCA_964605225.1. Classification (GTDB taxonomy): domain Bacteria; phylum Desulfobacterota; class GWC2-55-46; order GWC2-55-46; family JADFVP01; genus JAJRZX01. The sequence continues at coordinate 8,055 of CAZSAY010000032.1, forward strand.
AAGGGGCTCTCAAGCATCTTCGATTTTACCGATATAACAGAGCTCAGCCATGCGCTTGAGGATAAGCTCGATATGGTGAGGCTCGGCCGTATTGTCCTTGATGATAAGTGCCTTGTCGGGATAACCGCGGCGCAGAGGCTCCTCTTCAGGATTGTCAGCGAGAGGGCTTTCACAGGCTTCGGTGATGAGGTGCGTACTCTTATCTCTTCCTTTAAGATGAATTGTGAGGCGAAGATACCTTTAGCCGACCCCCTTATTGAAGAGAGTATCCTGGTCTCCCTTACGGAGTATGAGAGGTTCAGGCTAAAGGATAATCTGAAATCCGCAAAGGACCTCTTCATGGTGAGCGCTTCCTTTGAGACAAAGACCATGGACAGTCAATACGGCGTTTTTACAGGGGCGCTGAGCAAGGTTTCGGAGATAATCGCCACCCTTCCGGCCACAGAAAATGATAGCGGAAAGATTGCATTTGATACGCTTATCGCTACCTCAGCGGCGGCTGAGGATATAGAACGTGCTATCTCGTGCATTAGTGAAGCGAGACTACAGAGGCTCGGCGGCGAGGCCGAGGATATGAGGTTTCTTACGGCTGAGGGTAAGACCCCTCTGGAGCATAACGTCTCTTATGTAGAGAGCATGCGCAGGAACTCAAGGACCATACGCGTTGATGTTGAGAAGATAGAGAGTCTTATGAGTTGTGTTGAAGAGGTCTGCAGACTAAGGGAGCCCTTCATGCGGTTAATGGAGGGGGCGGAGGATGAGAAGTCTTCCCTTGAATGCTCCTGTGGAATGTTAAAATTTTCGGCTCGTCTTGAAGACTCCCTGACCCGCATGAGAGAGTGTGTTCTTGCCATAAAGATGGTTCGCGTAGGGCGCCTCTTCAAGAGGTTCGAGCCTTACATCGAGAGACTTGCCCATGAGCGCGGCAAAGAGGTCGATGTAACGACATACGGTGAAGATACAGAGCTTGACATGACTATTATAGAAGAGATCGCAGACCCGCTCATGCATATAATAAGAAACGTCATGGACCACGCCGTTGAATTACCTTCCCAGAGGGTAGCATGCGGAAAATCAAGGGCCGCCGCCATTACCTTGAGCGCCTATTACGAGGGCGAAAAGGTGGTCATAGGGGTAAAGGACGACGGGCCTGGCATAGACTCTGACCTTGTATGCGAGAGGGCCGTGAGCAAGGGTTTTATAGATGGCGATGAGGCGGCGGCTTTAGGCAGGCGTGATAAACTTGACCTAATATTCCTCCCCGGTTTTACTACATCAGATAAGATAAGCCTTACCTCGGGACGCGGAGTTGGTCTTGATGTAGTGAGGGAGAATATAGAGCTTATTAACGGCATTGTAGAGGTAGAGACTGTCTGCGGCAAGGGAACGAGGTTTATCCTTTCCATACCCGTAACTCAGGTGATGAAGGGCCTCCTTATGTGTGAAGAGGGAGGCAAAACCTTCGCGCTCTCAGGGAGCCGCGTGGAAGAGATAGTGAAATTACCCCATGGCGCCTCCATTGGTGACGGTTTTCTCAACATTCGAAAGGCCGCGCTGAGGGCTATAAGACCGTCGGAACTCTTTCAAACCAGTTCCCCTTCTACCGCAGAGAAATGCTACGCCATAGTAACGAGCGTGGGCACCGAGAAGCTCTGCCTTATCGTTGATAAGGTCTTGAGTGAGCTCAACATGATAATACGGCCCCTGCCCTTTGAACATAAGATAGAGGGCATTCTCGGCCTATCCGAGGCCGTTGATAACGAGGCCGTACTTGTCCTTGATATAGCCGGGATAATTGATCATATCTCCACTGATGATAAAGCTTCTTCCCTCCGGGATTGAATCGTTTAACCCTTGAATCCGCGCCACATATGTGTAAATATAAAAAAATGCGCCGCCATGGGGGTGGTGATATAAGTTGATTCCAGCCTTTTAAATTCAAGTGTTCTGGTGATAAATAATATGAAGAGAATCTTTTCAAGGTCCGGCTCTTCCGTGCCTTTGGCTTTGCCGGGGGTGCTCGTTGAGGCCGTTACTATAATGTTTTTTTTCTTTTTTGTGCTTACCGGTTGCGCTACCCAAAAGGGCGATGTAAAGAGTTATAGAAGTGCCGAAGAAATGTATAAAGACGGGGTGAAATCCTATAACTCTGTCCACTATGAGACAGCTGAGACTATTTTCACCGACCTCATGGAGCGTTACCCCCTTAGCCCCTATGCCCTTGATGGCGAGATAATGCTTGCCGATGTCCTTTACGCCGAGGAAAAGTATGAGGAGGCAAGGATCTACTACACGGACTTTGTGGCCCTCCATCCCTCGGACTCAAAGGCCTCGTATGCCCTGTTTCAGAAGGGCATGTGCTATTTTCGCGATGTTCTTTCCTCTGACAGGGACCAGACCAATACGAGAAAGGCGATTATTGCCTTTGATGATCTTTTGAAGGATTTTCCCGATTCGTCCTATAGCGATAAGGGTGCGGAGCTTATAGACTTTCTTAAGAAGCGTCTTGCCGAGAGGGAACTTTACGTGGGAAGGTTCTATATAAAGAAGAAAAAATACAAGGGCGCGCTCTCAAGGTTCAAGGTGGTACTCAAGGAATATCCCGATTCCGGGGTCATTGATGAGGCCCTTTATTACATCGTGAAATCATACGTAAAGCTCGGAGAGGAGGAGCTCGCAAAAGACGTCTTCACGACATTGAGTTCAGACTATCCCTCAAGCTCTTATACGAAGTCCGCGAAGAAGATACTTGGCGGGTAGCCGGGGAGTGATGGGATAATAAGGTGGGAAAATTCCGGGGGGAAGGGGGGGGGATGTAGAACCTTTTCGTGCCGTCGTATATGGGGCGGGTAGAGTACAACTCTTCAAGGCAGGCGCGCTGTTAGATGAAGGTTAAAGTGTTTATGAGGCCGCTTTTAAGGACCGAGTAGGCATTTTTTTTTGTATTCAGTTGGCCCGGGAGGCCACCAATGTAAAGGTTGAAAAGCTTATTCCCACATATTGGTTTTTTTTTAAGATAGGCTGGGGGGAGACCGGCTGTTAATTAAAGGGTGGGGAAGCTCATCCCCCTATTGGTTTTCTTTGCCAGGCTTTCTTTTTTCCAAAAGAAAGCGGGAGGTAGTAGATAATCAGGCCGAAAGTTCTTCAACCGTCTCAAAGGCCTTTTCCAGGGCTTTGTCTATGAATTTTCCCTCGGGGCCTCCTGCCTGAGCGAGCTCCGCCCTTCCGCCGCCTCTACCGCCTATTATGGGGGCAAGGTTTTTTATAATCTCCCCTGCGTTGTATTTTTTTGTAAGGTCTCTTGTGACGGCTACAAGGAGAACGGCCTTTTCTCCCGATGAGGCGCCTATGACGACAATGCCCGAGCCCAGTTTGTTTCTCAGGCTGTCGGCCATATCACGTAGCAGTGCTGATTCCGTCTCTTCGGCCTTTACGGCAAGTACCTTTACACCCTTTATCTCACGCGCCTGGTCTAAATTAGCGCTCGTCTTCGAGGTCACGGCCTTCTTTTTAAGGGCCTCGATCTCCTTTTCCATCTCCCGCTGGTGAGTGAGCATGGTTTTTATCTTATCTCCAACCTGCGTCTTTGATACCTTCAGGGCTTTGGCGGCTTCTCGCAGTACGGTCTCTTCCCCGAGGACCTCTTCAAGGGCGCCCTGGCCTGTAACGGCCTCAATACGTCTTACACCCGAGGCCACGGAGCTCTCGGCCGTTATTTTTATAAGGCCGATATCACCTGTCCTCTTTACATGGGTGCCGCCGCAGAGCTCTTTACTCACGCCGGGCACATTTACCATACGCACCTCGGCTCCGTATTTATCATCAAAAAAGGCGAGGGCCCCTTTTTTAACGGCCTCGTCATAGGCCATTACGTCCGTGCGTACCATGATGTTTTCAAGGACCGCCTCATTGGCCTTTTTTTCTATCTCTTTTAACTCCGTAAAGGTGAGGGCGGAAAAGTGGCTGAAATCGAATCGAAAGCCATCGGGGGTGACAAGGGAGCCGGCCTGGCGCACATGCTCGCCTATGAGCCCACGGAGCGCGGCGTGCACTATGTGCGTGGCCGTATGATTTCTCCGTATTGAGGCGCGCCGTTCTACATCGGGGCGGAGCTCTACGTCATGGTCAACCCTTAACTCACCTTTTTTTATCTTACAGTGGTGTACTATGATATTGGGTACGGGTTTTGTGGTATTTTCAACTGTAATCTCAACACCTTCTCCCCTCATAATGCCCCTGTCGCCTACCTGCCCGCCCGATTCCCCGTAAAAGGGCGTCTCTTCCGTAATAATATCCACCTCTTCACCGCTTATGGCCTTTTCAAGGGCCTCTTCGCCCTTTATGATATAGAGGACCCGCGAGGCCGATGCGTCACTGGCATAACCTGTAAATGTGGTTTTAAGGCCCTCTCTTGCGAGGGATTTGTACATTTCCCCTTTATCTTCTCCCGCGCCGCCTTTCCAGGTAAGGCGCGCTTTTTTTCTCTGCTCGGCCATGGAGGCGTTAAAACCCGCTTCGTCTACGGTAAAACCGTCTTTTTTTACGATATCTGCCGTAAGGTCTACGGGAAAGCCATAGGTGTCGTAAAGCTTGAAGGCAAAGGGGCCGGGTATGACGGTAGTATTATTATTTTTTAAGGCCTTTATCTCGGTCTCCAGAATCTCAAGGCCTCTCTCAAGGGTCTGCAGGAAATTTACCTCCTCTGCCCTTGCGGCGCGCTGAATAAGCGCCTCGGAATCACCAATCTCCGGGTAGATGGGGCTCATTATTTTTATAACCGTGGAGATTACGGCGGCGAGAAATGGTTCATGAAGTCCCAGAAAACGCCCGTGCCGGAGCGCCCGCCTTATTATGCGGCGAAGTACGTAATTTCTTCCCGTATTACCTGGAAGAACTCCCTCTGCCATAAGAAATGTAATGGCCCGGGCGTGGTCGGCTATGGCCTTAAGAGATGTATCGGACCCGGGGTTTTTAAGGGCTTCATCTGATATAAGTCCTCTTATGGTATCTAATATGGGTGTGAAGAGGTCTGTATCGTAGTTTGACTTTACAGACTGCATAACGGCGGTGAGACGCTCAAGGCCCATTCCAGTATCAATGGATGGGTGGGCAAGAGGTGTAAGTTTACCGCCGGTTTCTCTATTATACTGCATGAAGACAAGGTTCCATATTTCGAGGTAGCGGTCACAATCACAGCCAACGCGGCAATCCGGGCCGTGGCAGCCAAGTTCTGCCCCCTGGTCAATGAGTATCTCCGAGCATGGGCCGCAGGGCCCTGTATCTCCCATGGACCAGAAGTTGTCTTTTGCCCCGAGACGCACAACCCTATCGGCGGCGACTCCGCGCTCTTCAATCCAGATGCGGTGCGCTTCGTCATCTTCCTCGAATACGGTAACCCAGAGTTTGTCTACGGGAAGTCCCATGACATTCGTTAAAAAGTCCCATGCGTACTCCGTGGCCTCGTTTTTAAAGTAGTCTCCAAAAGAGAAGTTACCGAGCATCTCAAAGAAGGTATGGTGGCGCGCGGTGTGGCCTACGTTTTCAAGGTCGTTGTGTTTGCCTCCGGCCCGCATGCATTTCTGGCAGGTAACGGCCCGGCTGTAATCCCTTTTTTCCTCTCCGAGAAAAACTCCCTTGAACTGCACCATGCCTGCGTTAGTAAAGAGCAGGGTCGGGTCCTTGGCAGGGACAAGCCCCGATGAGGGCACCTGCCTGTGCCCGCGTTCGGCAAAGTAATCAAGAAAAGCCTTTCTTATCTCAGATGAGTTCATGAAGTTAGACCCTGTATCCCCTGTGAGGGTTTTTTTATTGCTCATAGTCAGTAGTAAATCCCTTGGTTTGTTGCCTTGCTCCATGAAGAAGGCGGACAATGAGCTCCCCGTTAAAACCCCGGGACTCGAGATGAGAGTAGGCTTTGTTAAAATCCAACGTCCCAAGCCCCTCTGTAAGGCTTAGCCCCTTGCGGGCCGACCATTTTTCAAGGGCCCTCTTTGCGGCAAGCTCCACTGATTCGCTATCAAGGGTTGAGATAACCATCTCGGAGATATCTTTGGGGACGCCTTTACGTACAAGGTCCATGAAAATCTTTCGCGGACCCCAGTTTTTGTTTCTTACCCTTGATGAGGCAAGGTCTCTTGCAAAGCGTTCATCGTCAAGAAGGCCTTCTTCTGTAAGTTTCGCCAGTACCGGGGTTATCTCTTTTTCGCAGAGGCCTTTTTCTACAAGCTTATCCTCCATGGCCCTTTTTGTTCTGTCTCTATAATAGAGGAGCCGCAGGGCAAGGGCAAGAGGGGTGGATTTTTTTTTCCCTCCCATACAGGACCTCAGAACCTCTCTATGCCGTCAGTCTTGCCCGGGGGTTTTTCTTCCTCCCCTGGTTCTTCAGACCCCTTATCGGAGTCCTTTTCAAAGCCCTCCCACTCTGTATCGCTAGTTGATACCACGCCCTTAACCTTGAGCTCGAAGTCGGCGGGGTTAGAGGATTGCATCAAGGCCTCTTCATAGGAGATAAGGCCGGTATTGAGCAGTGAGAGAATGGACTGGTCAAATGTCTGCATGCCGTAGGTGGAGTGTCCTTTGGATATGGCGTCGAATAGATTTTTGGTCTTTTCCTTGTCCTCTATGCATTCACGTATCCTGGCCGTACTCATTAGTATCTCCACGGCCGGAACACGGCCCGAGCCGTCGTTTGTGGGGATGAGCCTCTGGGAGATGATGGCCTTTACAACGCTTGCAAGTTGAATACGGATTTGTTTCTGCTGGTAAGGCGGAAAAGTGGTGACAATGCGGTTGATAGTCTCCACGGCGTCTATGGTATGCAGGGTTGAGAGGACGAGGTGGCCGGTCTCGGCGGCCGTGAGCGCCGTCTCGATTGTCTCTTTATCACGCATCTCGCCAACCATGATTATGTCAGGGTCCTGCCTCAGGGCCCCCCTCAGGGCCTCGGCGAAGCCCAGGGTGTCAAAGCCTACCTCACGCTGGTTTATGAGGCAGAACTTGTCCTTGTAAAGAAACTCTATGGGGTCTTCTATGGAGATGATATGGGCGGATCGTTTGTTGTTTATAAAGTCAAGGATAGAGGCGAGGGTTGTGGATTTGCCGCTACCTGTAACGCCGGTTACGAGGACAAGGCCCCGGACCTCTTCGGCAATCTTCCCAAAGACCTCGGGGAGGTGAAGGTCCGCGAATGAGAGTATGTTTATGGGGATGACCCTGAAGACTATACCGGCGGCGCCGCGCTGGTTGAATATGTTGACGCGGAATCTGCCGAGACCGGGGATGCTGTACGCAAGGTCTACCTGATGCTCCCTTCTGAAGACCTCCTTCTGGCTCTCATTCATTATGCTTAGCGCCGTGTTGGCCACATCCACGGGGGCGAGACGTTCGTGGTTCTTGATGGGCACGAGCCGGCCGTTGAGGCGTAGTATGGGAGGCATGCCGGCCTTCAAGTGCACATCGGAGGCCTTTTGCTTTACGGCGAAGCCCAGGACCGAGCTGAGGTCGAGTTCGGCCATGTTATACCTCGTCTCTCTTTAGATTGAATTGCTTGAAGACGGCCCCTTCAATCTCAGTGGCCGTGGCGGGGTTATCCTGGAGAAATTTTCTAACGGCCTCGCGGCCCTGACCGAGCCTGTTGCCGCCGTAAGAAAACCAAGATCCGCTCTTGGCTACGATATCTGATTTTACGGCCAGATCCAGTAGATCTCCCTCGCGGGAAATCCCCTCGTTAAATAGTATATCGAACTCCGCTATCTTGAACGGCGGGGCCATTTTGTTCTTTACCACCTTTACCTTTATTCTGTTGCCTATGATGGCATCACCTTGTTTTATCTGCCCTATCCTCCTTATGTCCATCCTTACGGAGGAGTAGAACTTAAGGGCGTTACCGCCAGTGGTGGTCTCGGGGCTACCGAAGAAGACGCCTATCTTGTGGCGTATCTGGTTGATGAATATGACGCAGGTACGTGATTTACTAATAGTTGATGTGAGTTTTCTGAGGGCCTGGCTCATGAGACGGGCCTGAAGCCCCATGTGGGCATCCCCCATGTCGCCCTCAAGCTCTGCCCTCGGGACAAGGGCCGCCACGGAGTCTATTACGATAAGGTCTACGGCGCCGCTCCTTATGAGGATGTCCGTTATCTCAAGGGCCTGCTCGCCCGTGTCCGGCTGTGAGAGGAGAAGGTCGTCGGTGTTGACGCCTATAAGGCGGGCATATGCAAGGTCAAGCGCGTGTTCGGCATCTACAAAGGCCACGGTGCCGCCGGATTTTTGCGCCTCGGCGGAGATGTGAAGCGAGAGCGTAGTTTTGCCTGAAGACTCGGGACCGTATATCTCCACGACACGGCCGCGGGGGACCCCTCCTATGCCAAGTGCTATGTCCAGCGACGGCGAACCAGTGGAGATGGAGGCCGCGTCAACGGCAACCTCGCCTTCTCCGAGCCGCATGATGGAGCCCTTTCCGAATTGCTTTTCAATCTGACCTATGGCAAGTTCGATGGCCTTGCCCTTGTTGTTTTCTTTAGTCCCCGCCATCAATGATACCTCCTGACATTAAGATGCTAAACCTCTCTCTCCCCTAATGGAAATTCTCTTATTATATGGTATCGCGCCCCGGAAGGACCCAGTATGCTCCTATATAATACGAAGCGGTCCACAACAAAAGCAACCTTTTTTTCCACCTTTATATCCTCGGTAGTGGCGCCCATGGCCCTTGAGGCCTCCCTTGACCTGAGTCTACATAGGGTGAGGTGAGGGTGGAAGGGGTTTTTGTCTTTTTCAAAGCCCGCTTTAAAAAGGGCCTCTTCCATGCACTCTTTAAGCGTTCGCAACCCTCCGCTCTCATCTATGCCTACCCAGAGGTTACGGGGAGTCCTTTTCGAGGGAAAGGCGCCAAGCCCGTTGGAGTGTAGCCTGAAGGCCTTAATCCCTGATGATACACCACTCAGGGTCTTGACAAGGGAATTTATCCGCTCCTCGCCTGTATCGCCAAGAAATTTGAGCGTAATATGGATATTCCCGGGCCGTACCCATGAGATACGCCCCGGGCAGGCCTTGAGCCTCGATTGAACCCCCTGTAAAATCTTTTTAAGTTCATCGGGGATATTTAAGGCGATAAAAAGCCTTATCTTAAAACCCTCCCTGGCCGTTATTTATAAAGTTTTAAGGCCCTATTATGTAACTCTTTAACCCTTAAAATACCTTTTATACTACCCCCCGGGTTTATTGCCTCTTAAGCCTCTTAAGAAGAAGCTTCAGGGCCGCCTCTGCCGATTGAGCCCTTATCCCGGCGCGGGTGCCTTTAAGGTGTAGTTCCAGCAAACTCGTATCTTCGCCCAGGGAAGAGAGGGCGATGAAGACGGTGCCAAGGGGTTTTTCCACGGTGCCGCCGCCGGGGCCGGCTATCCCTGTTATGGCAAGCGAGAGGTCCGTGGAGATGGCATCTCTTACGCCCTCGGCCATCTCTTTCGCCGTATCCGCCGAGACGGCGCCATATTTTTTCAATGTCTCGGGCCGTACTCCAAGGAGCCCAATCTTGACCTTATTGCTGTACGATATGACCCCGCCGATGTAGTACTCCGAGCTACCCGGCACGTCGGTTAAGAGCTTGGCGAGGAGCCCCCCTGTGCAGGACTCGGCGGTGGCGAGGGTAAGCCCCGTCTCTTTAAGCCTTGAGCCTGCCTCTATGAGAGTAATTGAGAGGTTCATCTTAATATAAACAGTATTACATGGGCCGTGATATTGGCGTAGATACCGGCCCCTATATCATCAAGCACAATGCCTGTGCCTCCCTTTAGAGTCCTGTCAAGAAAGGAGACGGGGTAGGGTTTTACAATATCAAAAATACGGAAGAGAATAAATACCAATATTGCGTTAAATACTGAGAAGGGCAGTAGAAAAAATGCCACAAGGTATCCGGCGACCTCGTCGCAGACTACCTCGCCGGGGTCTTTTTTGCCCATAATCACAGCGGCCCTGCCAGATACATATATGGAGGCCACTGTGACAATTATGATTACGGCCCCATGAATGGGCGTCGATGATCCACGTTCAAGAAAGGCTATTATAACACCCCAGAGCGTACCCATTGTGCCGGGCGCCCGCGGTACAAGGCCGAGGTAGGTGCCTGTAGCGAGAAATATTAGAAGTTTGTTTCTCATATTTATCTGATAATATTCTGTTCTGTATATTTAAAGTAAGGGGATTAAAATATAAATCTTCGCATTCGTATGTTGATAATGAGCCCCATGGCCGTCATGGCTACAACAAGAAAGGAGCCTCCGTAGCTGATAAAGGGAAGAGGCACTCCAACGACAGGCAACAGACCTGCAACCATGCCGAGGTTTATCACCACATGCCAGAAGAACATGGAGGATATGCCAAAGGCAAGGAGAAAGCCGAACCTGTCTTTTGATGAGGCCGCCGCGTTAAGGCCCTTTAATATGAGGACGAAGAATATCATTACCACGATAAAGGAGCCGATAAAACCCCATTCTTCGGCGAGTATGGAGAAGATAAAGTCCGTATGGTGCTCGGGTAGGAACATGAGCTTGCCCTGTGTGCTCCCTGTAAAGCCTTTGCCGATAAAGCCGCCTGAGCCGATGGCAATTTTACTCTGCAGGAGGTGATATCCCGAGCCGAATGGGTCTTGCCCGGGGTGGAGAAAGCTCGTAAGGCGCGCCTTCTGATATTGCTTGAGGCTCAGCCACGCAAAGGGCGCTATGGTAGAGAGGGCCGCCGTTATGGCCACCAGTGTCCGAACCCTTATGCCCATTACCAGAGTCATTGAGCAGAAGATGGCCGAGAGGATAATCGCCGTGCCAAGGTCCGGTTGCTTCATGATAAGCACGAAGGGTACGAAGAGGATGAGCCCCGGTATGAGGAGGTCCTTTATGTCAAGGCCCCGGCCTGCGAGATTTTTCATGCTGAAGTGGCGGGCGAGCATGATAATCAGGGCTATCTTTGCAGTCTCCGATGGCTGAAGAGAGAACCCCCCGAGGCTGAGCCACCTCTGTGCGCCGCCGCTTGATTTTCCTATTGCAAATACAAGCAGGAGTAACCCTATTGAGGCTCCGTATATGAGGTATGCGAAGCGCTCAAGAAGATGATAGTTAAGCGCCGCCGCGGCTGTGAGAAAGACCATGCCTATGACAAACCAGTATATGGCCTTTGTGTAGGTGGAGG
>CAZSAY010000033.1:0-19198 GCA_964605225.1 uncultured Thermodesulfobacteriota bacterium
CTACCACGGGGTCTGCCATGTCTATGTAGACGAGTTTGCCGACCTTGATATGGCCTCGGATATCGCCTTTAACGCCAAGGTATCGCGCCCGGGGGTCTGTAACGCCATGGAGACGCTACTTGTGCACAGGGCAGTCGCAGAGGCCTTTTTGCCTTCTTTTTACGAGAGGCTCAGGGCCGCGGGTGTAGAGGTGCGAGGATGCGCCGGGACATGTAAGATACTTGACGGCATCAAAGAGGCCACTGAAGAGGACTGGCCAAGGGAATTTCTTGACCTCGTCCTTGCCGTACGTGTGGTGGGAGATTTTGAAGAGGCCGTAGCGCATATAGAAAGATACGGTTCTCTCCATACGGAGTCTATTGTTACAAAAAACTATGCCAACGCGCAGAGATTTTTACGGGAGGTAAATTCATCTACCGTAATGGTTAACGCATCTACAAGGTTCTCTGATGGTTTCGAGCTTGGTCTCGGAGCCGAGATAGGCATATCCACCACAAAGATTCACGCCTTCGGCCCAATGGGCCTTGAGGAGCTTACGACGCGTAAGTTCATTGTTTACGGCGAGGGGCAGATTAGAGAGTAGCCCCCGGGTTACTTCCCCTGCGCTATTACATCCGTCTCTGGCATTATGTGAAAATTTTCCCTTTCTCTCTGGTTTTTCTTTTCCTCTATCTCCGTTCATGCCTTGGAAAATCCGTGATTAGTGCCGCGTTTTTTTGCGGAGTTCCTCTCGCAGATATGACAAAAGTTACGGAACTATGAAAAAATTGCGTATTTATTTTTATGCCTCTAAAAAAAGTGTATATAAAACAGGGGGTTGGTTTTGGCACGCCTTTTGCTTTATATAATAACCACGTTTCATTAAAAAACTCCGATTATTAAGATGATTTTAAATAAAGAGAGTCACTGTTGAGAGGATAGTATGAGCGTAAAGGGCAGACTTGCAGATATAAGGCCAAGGGATATCCTCCATATATTTGTCACTGAACAGAAGACCGCGGCGGTTCATCTTACCTCGCCCCTTGGTTTCGGTCATATCTATATCCTGGAGGGCGTTGTAGTGCATGCCCTTTACAGGGATACCGAAGGCACTGATGCCCTGAAAGAGCTCCTGAGCTGGAAAGAGGGCGAGTTCGAGGTTGAGCCCGACGCACTTTGTGCGGAGCGCTCCATTGATGCCGAGGCCTTTAGCGCCATACTCGGTGAGAAGGGCGGAGGCGGCGCCAGGGGTAAAAGCCCCGTGGACTTTGCGGGCGACTCCGTAAGCCTTATTCACAAGCTCCTTGAGCTTGATATACTGGAGAGGATATAGAGATGGGCAAAAAGCATGTCGCCATCATAGGGGCCAATAAAGACGCTCTGAAACTCCTACCCGTACTCCTTGCCGACAAGGATACGGATATAAGGATAATCGCCGATACCAACAGGGACGCCATGATATTCAAGCTCGATGAGCTCGGGTACAGGTTGTCTCCAAGGCTCAATATCACGACCACATATGACCTTGATGATATTAAGTCCGATGAATATGTGAATACAATTATAGACGCCGTACAGGACAGCGTTACGGCAAAATTTCTGAAATCTCCCCGATTTATCAGCATGGAGCGCCTCGGTCCTTTAAGCGCGAGGCTCCTCTGGCTGGTGCGCGGGTCTTTTGAAGAGCAGAGCGAGAACGGCAACAGGGAGGCTATCTTTACCTCACTGAGAGAGATAGTGGATTCTCTTTACCTTGTTACTGACAGAAAGGAGCTTACCTCTGTAATCCTGAAGCTTGTAATCGAGTTTACCGGGGCTCAGCGTTCATCCTTAATGCTTGTGAATGAGCAAGAGAATAATCTCCGCGTCGAGGCCGCGAGCGGTATGGACGAGGAGGTTATTAGAAAGATACGTGTGCCCATAGGTTCAGGGGTATCCGGGTACGTCGTGCGAAGCGGCAAGGCCGTTATCATATCTGGCAGGGCCAACCCCGGGCAATACAAAAAACCAATGGAGCGGGACGACGCCAAGAGCGCCATGAGTGTGCCTCTCAAGGTCGATAACAAGGTCTTCGGGGTGATAAACGTGAGTTCCAGCGAGTCGCCTGACCTATATTCACATGAGGACCTGGAGTTTCTTTCGGGTTTTGCCTCACTGGCCGCCGAGGTCATACATAAATCCCTTGAGTATGAGTGTATCCGTTCCGATGCGGCGAAGTTCTCCTTCTGGAAAGAGATTGACGAGATGATTGTCTCGGAGACTTCAGATGAAAAGAGCCTTGACGCCATCGCAAAGAGGATAGCAAGCGAGGTCCCGGGGCTGACATGCCTTCTGTATCTGTACAGTGATAAGACCAAGAGCCTCATACTGAAGGCCTCAAGCGCCGGCGGCACGGGCGGACTCGGTCTATTTGGAGGCATCAGGCATGGCCACGGCATAGAGGGCTTTGCCATGGATACAAAAAAAGACGTCTTTCTCGTGGACAGAACCGAGGAGGATGTAATGAAGAAACTCTATATCTCCCTGCCCATGGTCTGCAACGGGCGTTTTGTAGGTACCCTCAGCGGGCAGGTAGTATCTGCCCAGGGTCTCTCTACATACCATGAGTCTTTCTTGAAAGACATCAGGACGCTTGTTGCCCAGAGTATTTACAGGTCCATGGAGTCTGAGAGAGAGGAGCGTTGGAGCAAGAAGGCCACGAGTATAGACGACCTCGGCCTTGAGCTCATCGGCGTCACCACACCGGCAAGGCTTACACGGATGATTGTCAACAAGGCCGCTAACGCCATCGCCGCCGATGGCGCGATTCTTCGTCTGGACCAGGGTGAGAAACGGTACCAGACAGCCGCATCATACGGCCTTGATGACAGCGCACTCAGGAAAGAACTCCATTACATCGAGAAAGAGACCGTACTTGAGGTGCTTCGCAGAAAGGAGCCCGTAAGAAGGGAGTTCTCCGAAGAGGCCTCGCCGCTCATTAAATGCGTATTTTCCCTGCCTATTCATGTAGATGGTGATATAAAAGGCGTCGTAACCCTCTTTCACAAGACTTACGAAGATACGCAGTACTCGGGGGCCTTTTCCGCGGAAGACGCCGATGTTATTGAGAGGTTCCTTCTCTTTGCCGGGAGGGCCCTTGATGTGACCATGTTCAGGAAAGCGGCAGAGCCGCCCGAGAAAGAGAATAAAGTCCATGAGATTTCCCCCATGGAGGCCCTTGAGATACAGGTAGAGCAGGAACTGAACAGGGCGAGGAGGCAGGACAAAAACTTTGTACTCTCCACCCTCCGTATCATAGGACCGGAAAGGATATCAGAGAACAGGATAAAGGCGATTACAGCGAAGTTCCATGAAATTATCCGTGACGAGACGAGGAACTTCGATTTTGTTGTAAGACTTAAAGACGATGTTTTCGGGTTGCTTTATCCCGAGACAGGCGGCGATGTGAAGCGCGTTCTTGAGGCTATCACAGACGCCATCAAAGAAAACTCCCTCCTAAGCCGTTCCTTCCTTGATGAAAACCTCACAGCCTATTATGGCTCCGCCCAATTCCCCGCTGATGGAGATTCCTTTGCCGCTCTCTTTGCAAAGGCCGCAAGACGTGATATTATTGAGCTTGACAGGTCTTTGGAAGAGAAAGTAAAGTAACGGTAGAGGAATTTCCTCCCCCCTCTTTTTCTATTTTAGGGTTAAAAATCTCTACGGCCCGCGGTCCACGACATGGGGGCCCTGAGACTAATAATGCAGGTATATCTAAATGATTGAAGTAAGGTTTTTCGCCATGCTCAAGAGGGTTGCTGGCCTGGACCATGTGGAGTATGAGCTTGCCGAGCCCTTGACCGTTTTTGAGCTCAAGGAGATGCTGGCCCGTGATATACCCGCGCTTGTCCCTGTATTTGCTGGCAGGAGTCTCCTTGTCTCCGTGAACGAGGAGTTCGCCCGTGATGACGAGCTTGTGGCCGATGGAGACGTGGTGGGGTTTTTGCCGCCATTTTCAGGTGGTTAATAACCTTTAAAATTAATATCTCAGGAAATAGACATGACCCATCTTGTGAAGATTCAGAGTGCCCCCTTCTCCATGGAGGAGATAACTCTTGAGGTTAAGCGGGCATCTAAGGGCATAGGCGCCCTTGTTAATTTTGTCGGCACGGCCAGGGACCTCTCCCACGGTGTTGACATAAAGGGCCTCGACTTTGAGCACTACCCCGGCATGGCCGAAAAAAAACTTACTGATATTAGAAAAAGGGCCCTTGAGAACTTTAATATAATAGAGATGGCCATTGTTCACAGGGTAGGTCACATTGATATAGGTGAGGATATAGTCATCATCGTAGCGGCCTCGGCACATCGTAATGACGCCTTCATGGCCTGTGAGTGGGCGATAACCGAGGTCAAGCGCACCACTCCAATCTGGAAGAGTGAGACCACGGCAGACGGCGATGTCTGGGTCTCCGATACGCCCTGAATATGGAAAATAAAGACATCATAAGGGCGGCCATACTCACCATAAGCGATAAGGGTTCCGTAGGCCAGAGAGAGGATCGGAGCGGACCGGAGATAGAGGCACAGCTTATAGATCTACCGGCGCTCATCGCGGCCCGTGAGATCGTGGCCGACGAGGTCTCTCTTATAAGCGCGAAACTTATCCACTATGTAGACGAATTGGGCATGGACCTTGTTATCACCACGGGCGGGACCGGTGTTACGCCAAGGGATGTTACGCCCGAGGCCACACGGGCCGTACTACAGAGGGAACTGCCGGGGATGAGCGAGGCCATGCGCATGGAGAGCCTTAAAAAGACGCCTTATGCCATGATCTCACGGGCGCTCTGCGGGACGCGGGGTTCTGCTCTTATAATAAACCTGCCCGGAAGTCCCCGCGCCGTGCGTGAAAACCTTGCCGTGGTAAAGCCGGCCCTCCTTCATACCATACTGAAGATAAAGGGCTCTACGGCTGATTGCGGCTCTAATTAATTTTCCTTTCCAACCTTCCCGCTTTTTTCCCCTGCAGACCTTTTCGTAGAGTAAAAGTCTTTGCCGGTGAGTTGATCTATTTCCGGGGCTTTTACTAATCGATGAGGTTTCTTACGACGAAGTATATATTCTCTTTTCTTTCTTTAAGGCGGCGAAGGACGTAAGCGAGCCAGTCTTCTCCATAGGGGACATATACGCGGACCCTGTAGCCCTCCTCTGCGAGGGCCTTTTGCAGGCTCCGCTTTATCCCGAGGAGCATCTGGAACTCAAAGTTTTTTTTATCCATATCATGTTCTGTGGCAAAACTTTTGGCCTTCTCTATCATGGCCTCGTCGTGAGTAGCTATGGCGGGGATTTTTCCTTTAAGGAGGAGGGTCTCCATAAGGGTAAGGTAATTTATATCAACGAGTTTTTTTTCCTGAAAGGCCACTCCCGGAGGCTCCATGTAGGCGCCTTTCACGAGGCGCACGCCAGCCTCTGCCTTTATGAGACGCTCTATATCAGAGCCGCTTCTTACAAGGGCGCTCTGCACGGCGATGCCGCTCTTGGGAAAGTCTTTATGGAGTTTAAGAAAAATATTTACCGTATCTTCCGTGTACTTTGAGCGCTCCATATCAAGGCGTGTAAATATCTTAAGCTCATCTGCTTTTTCTAATATCTTACGAAGATTTTTTTCCGTTAGTTCACGGGAGATATCAAGGCCAAGGTGGGTGAGTTTAAGAGATATGGATATATCCAGCCCCGTCTCTTTAATATCTGTAAGGAGCCCCAGGTATTCTTCTACAGCGGCCGCGGCGTGCGCCGTATCGGTTACCCCTTCGCCAAGGACGTCTACGGTAGTTGATATGCCAAGCTCGGAGAGCCCTTGGCAAACCTTTATGGCGTCCCCGCGTTTATCCCCTGCGATGTATCTACCTGCAAGAAATTTTGTAAAGCCCTTCATAGGAGTTTATCCCCACAATGCGTCTCAAGAAATTTTTCTATAAGGGCTCTTAGCCCGGGACTCTGAAAGTCGTCTATCTCGTAGGTGACGCGGTAGGCCGGGTTTTTAATCTCGATAATTTTATTAAGGTCTATGGGGGTGGCGATTATCACGGCATCGCAGGGCGTGGCGTTTATCGTCTCTTCAAGGTCAAGGACCTGTGCGGGTGAGTAACCGACGGCGGGCAGGAGCCCCTTGATGCGGGGGTATTTATTAAAGGTATCCTTAATTGAGCCCCTTGCGTAGGCGCGTGCGTCTACGGGTATCCATTTGAATTGCCTTGCCGCCGCCATGCCTGCTCCAAAGGCCATGCCGCCGTGCGTGAGGGTGGGGCCGTCTTCTATTACAAGGACCTTTGTCCCTTTTTCGAGCTCTCCGTCAACACCGAGGGTGAAGGCCGTCTGTATTATACGCGCCCCGGGGTTTATCTCCCTTACGCTTTTTTCCACTGCCCTAAGGGCGGAGGGTTCGGCCGAGCGGGCCTTGTTTATGACGAGGCAATGCGCGCGCCGTACGTTAGTCTCTCCGGGGTAGTAGCCGCGTTCGTCTCCCGGTCTGAGTGGGTCGACTACGGTTATCTCAAGGTCTGGTTTATAAAAAGGCGTGTCATTATTTCCGCCGTCCCATATGATTACATCCGCCTCTTTTTCGGCCTCTTCGAGTATGGCTTCATAGTCTATGCCGGCGTATACTACAAAACCCGCCTCTACGATGGGCTCGTATTCTTCCATCTCTTCTATGGTGCATTTTTCACTTTTAATATCGTCAAGGGTGGCAAATCTCTGTACGCTTCTTTTTCTGTTAAGTTTTCCGTATGGCATGGGGTGGCGTATGGCAACGGGGCGAAGCCCGGCTTTTTTGATGATAGAAGCAACATAGCGGGTGAGGGCGCTTTTGCCGCAACCCGTCCTTACGGCGCACAGTGATATAAGGGGGCGCCTTGAAGGGAGCATTGACTTTTGTGCGCCGGGAAGGACGAAGTCCGCACCGAGTGAGTTCACAAGGGCGGCCTTTTGCATGAGCGTCATGTAGGAGATGTCGCTGTAGGAGAAGACAACTTCGTCTATGGCGTGTTTTTTTATGAGCTCGGTGAGTCTCTCTTCGGGGTAGATTGGGATGCCTTCGGGGTACAGGGGGCCGGCAAGCTCTGCCGGGTAGGTCCTTGTCTCTATAAATGGTATCTGCGTTGCCGTAAAGGCTATAACCTCGCTCGCCTCATTGATTTTGAAGAGGACGTTGAAGTTGTGAAAGTCTCTTCCCGCGGCGCCCATGATTATTATTTTCTTCTTCATATTAAGAGGATAGCCCCATTAAAGGTGAAAATCAAGGACCCCCGCCGGGGAGGCATAGAGTTCAGCCAATACAGCAACCGCCCATCCCCATATTGGTTTCCTTTGCCAGGCTTTCTTTTTTTTGTGGGAGGCCTGGTGTTTATTCAATACAGCAATCGCCCATTCCCCTATTGGTTTTCTTTGCCAAGCTTTCTTTTTTCCAAAAGAAAGCGGAGGGTTTTTTTTACTTTTTAAAAGGCGGATACCCGGAGTATCCGCTCATAAGCGCAAATTCACGCCCCTGGTCTATGGTCTTGAACCCGGGGTTTTTTTCAAGCTCTGTTACTCTCTTTGCCTTTGTAATGAGAAGAACTTTTTTCTCTGTATCTTCGAAGATTTTATCAAGGGCATTACCCTCAAGTTTTTGTATTTTTTTTCCTGCGTAATAAAAGGCGATAGATGGCTGGTTTATCTCATAGGTGGCAAGGTCTGCCTTGCTCTTTTTAGCGTATCTTGCGTACGCGTAGAGGTCGCGTTGCATGAATGCGTTGACGGGAGGTATGGCCTCGAGGCGTAGAAAAACAAGGAGGGCTATGGTCATGGCCGCGATAAGAGGGGCGTATCTTCGTGGGTTTGTGCGGGACAAAAGTGCGAAGATACCTGTAAGGAGAAAGATAACCCCAAGGCCGGGAAAGAGTACGGGGGGCAGGGGTATCTCCATGGTGAGTCCGAGTTGCGGCGTTATAAAGGCCGCGGCCGAGAGGATAAAGGAGAGTAGGGCCATGGCCACAGAGCCGAACCCCGGGGCCATGCCGCGCCTTATACGACTTGATATAAAGAGGCCGACAAGGACGGAGCAGGCCGGTATGGCGGGGAAGATGTAGTTTGGAAGCTTTGTCCTTGAGATGGAAAAGAAGATGAATATGAATAGGAACCAGATGGTGGTAAATAGAAAAATATCATTATTTTCAGATGGGGTTTTAATCTCTTTAATGCCTTTTATTATCGCCTCGGGTAGATATGTAATCCATGGGAAAAATCCCGCGAGGAGGATGAGGATGTAAAAATAAGGAGGTCCGCCGTGGCTTGAGATGACGCCTGTAAAGCGGTGTATATGGTGTTTGATAATAAATGCGTCAAAGAACTCAGGGCCGCGCACGTGGTATTCGAGGAGAAACCAGGGCATGGCGATGACGAGAAAGAGAAGGATGTAAAGTGGGTTAAGGAATTTTTTAATAGTAGAAAAATCTTTTTTTATAAGGAGATAAATGCATGTTATGGATAGGGGAAAGAGTACCCCTATGGCCCCTTTTGTAAGCATGGCGAGGGCCGATGCGGACCAGGCGATGATGAAGAATTTTTTCTCCCCTGTTTTTATGGCTCCGTAGGCCGAAAAAAGCGCGGTGGAAATAAAAAAAGCAAGGGTCATGTCCGTTACGGCGGAGTGTGAGTAGACGAAAAACTCGATGTTAAGAAGTAGCGCGAGGCTCGACCAGAAGGCCGCGCTAAAACCCTGGAAGCGTCTTACGAAGGCAAAGGCGGCAAGGACCAGTAGCACGCCGAAGCCCGCCGATGGAAAACGCGCGGAGAACTCGGAGACGCCGAACAATTTGAAGGCCCCGGACATGGCCCAGTAAAAGAGTATGGGTTTGTCATAACGGGGCTCGAAGTTGTATGAAGGGGTAATGACATCGCCTGTAACTACCATCTCCCGTGAGGCCTCGGAAAAGACGGCCTCGTCTACATCAAAGACAAGGTATCCTCCGAGTTTGAAAAAGCATACCGAGAGGACAATGAGGGTTAGTCCGGCTATGGCCCATTTTCTTTTTCGTATCTTTAAATCGCCGCCCATTGTGAGGAGCCAGCCAATGGCCACTCCCAGTACGGCTCCGCCTGCTATGTCTGATGGATAATGTGAGCCAAGTGCTATCCTTGAGAGGGCTATGAGGCAGGCAGTGATGTAGATTGGAATGCGGAGCCTCGGATACCGCCTTGCGAGGACAACGGCGAATGCAAAGGCCGTTGCCGTATGGCCAGAGGGAAAGGAGTTGAACCGGCCCGTAAGGTCAAAAAAGGACGGATGCTCAAGGGCGTGTATGATGTAAGCCGCTGTATGCGTTGGGCGCGGCCTCTCGAAGACGGCCTTTAGTATCTGCGCCGCCGCGCCCGATAGGAGCACCGCATAGAGCGAGTCCCTTCCCGTGAGCCTGAGTTTTTCTTTTTTAAGATAAAAGCCCAGACCGAAGAGTACAAGGGTTAGCGGTATGAGGAAGGCGCCGTTACCGATGAGGCTGAAAAACCCGGCGATGTGAGAGACAAGGCCCGTAAGGCGCTGGGAGGCCGGGATAGAATCAAAGGCCGCCGAGGCCAGGATAATTATGATGGCGAGTGCTATAATGAAAGGGCCTTGTTTCGAAGACCTTGCCGCCCCCATTGAGTGCCCGCTCTCTCTGGCCATGCCCGGCCTTTTTCCCATCAAGCGAGCGCCTCTTTGAAGATAGATATGGCGCGCGTCAACTCTTCTTTTGTTATATTCAGGGGCGGGATGAGGCGGGCGACGTTTTTATCCACCCCGCAGTCTATTATGATGAGCCCTTTTTCAAGGCACCGGGCCATTACTTTTTCAAGGAGTGCCGCGTCGGGCGAGCCGTCACTATGGACTAATTCCACGCCTATCATAAGGCCCATGCCGCGCACGTCGCCTATGGCCGGGCAGGTTCGGGCGATTTTTTTGAGTTCTTTTATTGCGAATTTACCGAGCCTTTGGGCGTTATCAAGAAGGCCGTCAGATTCAATGACATCGATAGTGGCAAGGGAAGCCGCGC
Source organism: uncultured Thermodesulfobacteriota bacterium (assembly GCA_964605225.1). Classification (GTDB taxonomy): domain Bacteria; phylum Desulfobacterota; class GWC2-55-46; order GWC2-55-46; family JADFVP01; genus JAJRZX01. The sequence continues at coordinate 10,032 of CAZSAY010000033.1, forward strand.
ATGCCACGGGGTTACCGCCAAAGGTAGTGCCATGGGCGCCGGGAGGCCACTTGGACATGAGTTTTTTTGAGGCCCCTACGGCGGATAGAGGAAAGCCCGAGGCGATGCCCTTTGCCATGGTAAGGATATCGGGGGTAATACCGTAGGACTGACCTGCGAACCATTTTCCCGTCCTGCCGAAACCGCTCTGCACCTCATCGAAGATAAGGAGTATGCCGTGGGCATGGCAGATTTCTTTTAATCCAAGGAGGAATTCCTTTGGTGCCGGGCAGTATCCGCCCTCGCCGAGTACGGGCTCTATTATCATGCAGGCCACTTCTTCGGGGGTTATCTGCCGTGCGAGCATATTCTCAAGATACCCGAGGCACTCCATGGAGCACCTGCCTTTTTTCTGACCCACGGGACAGCGGTAGCAGTACGGGTATGGGGCGTGATAGAGGCTCGGCAGAAGGGGGTGATAACCTTTACGGTATCTCGCGCTTGATGTGGTGAGGCTCAAGGCCCCGTAGGTGCGTCCGTGAAAGCCGCCGAGAAAGGCGATTACGCCCTGACGTCCCGTGGCGGTCTTGGCAAGCTTTATGGCCCCTTCCACGGCCTCGGCCCCGCTGTTTGAGAAAAAGAAGGACTCAATGTGTTCGGGGGTTATGGAGGCGAGTTTTTCGGCGAGATCAAGTACGCTGTCGTAATAGAAGATACAGCCCGAGTGGATGAGTTTTTCGGCCTGCTCTCCGGCGGCGCGCACAACGGCCGGGTGGGCGTGGCCGATATTAGAGGCGGCGAGCCCCGAGGCAAGGTCCATGTAGACTTTGCCGTCAGAGGCTTCTACATATATACCGTGGGCGGAGACTGCCTTTACGGGCGTATGAAAGACAAGGGCCGTGGTGAGAAATTTTCGGGCTTTTTTTATATGTTTTAGTGAATCAGCCAATGCCTGTCCGTCACACCTGGAGGTTTTTTTAGTATTTTATAATAGAAAAGAAGAGACTGAAATAAGGTAGACCCGCCCCTTGCAATTGCACTTATCTGAGACTAACTCCTGGCCCTGATGTTTGCCCACATGCCCCGGCGTTTTCTCACATGACACCAATCTCTTTTACCCCCCCCCAACTGCCCCAATTCCCCCAACTGCCCCAATTCCCCCAACTGCCCCAATTCGCCCAACTGTCCCAACTCGCCCAACTGCCCCTAATTCGCCCTTAGTCTCCGTCTACGGTGGCCGGCTCGCAGAGCATGGAATCGTATATGGCCAACCTTCCGCATTTTTTGCATATGTACTCGATCTTGTCGAGCATTGGGCCGCAGACATGACGGGCGTCATCCACGGATTTATCGCAGAACTCACAGGTAAAGGGCAGTGCCTCGGCCCTCGGGTGGCATAGATGCCCCCTGCCGCTTGCAAGGGCGTTGCAGGTAGGGCAGTGATATGTCTTTACGTATTCTGTCATGGTCTTTTTAAACTCCCTGTTTTGTGGAGCGTATAGACTTATTCGTATTCTTTTTTAAGTTCAATAAGTAGTCCAAGGTGCTCTTGTTCCTGTTCTATGAGGGCCGTGAGGACTTTTTTGTCTTTTTCAACTATGACCTTCTCGTACTCATCGTAAAAGACGAGGCTATCTTTTTCCATGCCAATGGCATAGTCGATGACCTCCTGCGGGTTGCCTATGGCACCGGCAAAGAGAGCGCCGTCCTGGGGATTTTTAAATACCTCCGAGTCGGCCATTGAGCGAAGGTACTCAGAGGCCTCTGTGATATAAGGGTCGAAGCCCTCGGAGACGTATTCATCTTTTACCATGTCTTTCATGGCGGCGAATGTCTTTATGTGGTGGGCCTCCTCTATGGCAAGTCTCTTGAAGAGGGCCTTTACTTTATCGTCTTTTGAGGCCTTGAATGCGTCGGTGTAGAACTTCATGCCGTTTTCTTCTATCTTCAAGGCCATCTCTATGACCTCGCTACCTGTAAATTTGACTGAGCTCATCATAACCTCCTGTGCTTGATTTGGACGATTATATCACCGGGAAAATGCTTTTGCAAATGTCTTGGTTCCTATGTCCGGCGTTTCTGTCGTCTTCGGGGTATGGTGGCTTTGGTGCTTGTGCATAAAAAACGAGGCTAATCTATCTGCGCCTTCTGCAATGCCCCGCTAAAATCTCTGTAAACAACCTTTACGCGGGAGAACATCTCAATGGCCCCGCCGCGTCCACCGGCTTCTTTGTGCCCGAGGCCGCTCCGTCCCGTGCCGCCAAAGGGCAGATGCACCTCGGCCCCTATGGTCGGGGCGTTGATATAGACGATGCCCGCCGTAAGGTCGCGTTCGGCGATGGCCGATGAGTTGACGTCCTGTGTGTATATGGCGGAAGAGAGTCCGTACTCCACGTTATTGGCTATCTCGATGGCCTCGTCAAGGGACTCGGCCTTTATGACGGAGACGATGGGTCCGAAGATTTCTTCCGTGGCTATGCGCATGGCAGGGGTGACATCGCTGAATATGGTTGGCTCCATGAAGTAGCCCGTTTTAAACTCACCTCCGGTGAGGGCTTTGCCACCAAGGGCAAGGGTTGCCCCTTCGCCGGTACCTATCTTCACGTATGCGAGGGCCTTTTTTAACTGCGCCTCGTTGATAAGGGGGCCAATATCCGTATCAGGGTTTAGCCCGTCTCCCACGGTAAGCCCTGCCGAGTCGGTAATGAGCATATCGAGAAAGCGGTCATATATTTTTTTGTCTACGATGAGCCTGCTTGCGGCCGTGCATCTTTGCCCGGTGGTCCCGAAGGCCCCCCAGAGGGCGCCCTCAAGGGCGAGTTCGAGGTTGGCGTCACTCATGATGATAATGGGATTTTTGCCTCCCATCTCGCATGAGACGGCCTTTCCGGGAGCCGTGCACATGGAGGCGAGTTTTTCTCCTACGGCAGATGAACCGGTAAAGGAGAGGCCGTCTATACCGGGATGAGTGGCAAGGTACTGGCCAACGGAATCTCCGCCTCCGTGGACAAGGTTAAGGACCCCCGGTGGTACTCCAGCCTCGCAAAGAATTTCCACAAGGCGGGTGGCCGATGCCGGTGTATAACTTGAGGGCTTGAAGACCACGGTATTACCGGCGATAAGGGCTGGAAATATCTTCCATGCCGGGATGGCCGTTGGAAAGTTCCACGGCGTTATAAGGGCAAAGACCCCGATGGGTTCACGCAAAGACTTACAGTCTTTTGAGGGTAGCTCCGAGGGCGTAGTTTCCCCTGTAAGGCGGCGGCCTTCACCTGCCATGTAGAATGCCATGTCAATGGCCTCCTGCACATCGCCGAGCCCTTCGGAGAGTATCTTTCCCATCTCAGAGGTGACGAGCCTTCCAAGCTCCTCTTTGTTGGCCATGAGGAGTTCGGCGGCCCTGAATATTATCTCACCCCTTATGGGCGCAGGGGTAAGCCGCCATCCGTTATAGGCCTCTTGCGCCGCATTTACGGCCTTATCTACCCCTGTCGTTGTGGAGGCCGGGACTTTTGCTATAATATGAGAGGTATGGGCGGGGTTTCTGTCGGTAATAACCTCGCCTTCTCCAACCGTCCATTTACCGCCTATGTAGTTCTTGAGGATTTTGGTTCGAGTTGAAGTCATTGTGACCTCCCTGGCAGGGTAAACGTGATAGGGTTCAATTAATAGGGATATATAAAAAATATATCACATATTCAGCGGGTTGCAAGGATATTTGAGCCGGTTCCGGTCTCACCTGGAGAAAATGGAGCGGGCGATGGGAATCGAACCCACGTGTGCAGCTTGGGAAGCTACCATTCTACCATTGAATCACGCCCGCAGGGATTTTAGGAGAATTACTTTGAAGGACTAACTTATACTATAAAATATTCGAGTGGTCAAGGAATGGGATAAAATGGGGCACGGGCTAAAAGGCGGGTTTGCTTTCTTAAAAAGGTAACGCGGGGCGTATGACGCAGGTTAAGGACACATAATGTCAATCCCCCTATTGGTTTTCTTTGCGAACTTTCTTTTTTCTAAAAGAAAGTGGAGGTTTTCTTTGCAGGCTTTCTTTTTTCCAAAATAAAGTGGAAGGTTTTTTTACCCCTTGACAAAAGAGGGCCTTGATGTAATCATAATATAATATAGTAAGTGCTTACTCACCATTAATGGGCTGAAGTTATAGAGGTGTGTCTCGTGAAGAGGGTAGACGAATATTTTACCCGAAATCTTTAACCCTTAAGGGCTCGATGGGGGGTTTTTTCAGGTGGTTAATCTAAAATAAAGAGGTAGTCTTTTTGAAGGTTTTCAGGAAAATTATTCCCATTATTGTTTTTCTTATCATAGCGGCCTTTGTAGTTATTTATCTAAAGGGCAGGGGCGCCGGGGATTTATCCACTGAGATGACAGCCACAGGCACCATAGAAGCCACGGAGGTGGCGCTTTCACCAAAGATAGCCGAGACCATTGAGTGGCTATGTTGCCGGGTGGGCGATAAGGTAAGGGCCGGGCAGGTTGTTGTAAGGCTTGACGCGAGGGAATTAAAGGCCCTTGTGGCAGAGGCAAAGGCCACGGTGGCGGCCTCTGCCGAGGCCATAAACGAAGCCCGTGTAGAGCTTGAGATACGTCGTGTTGCCGTTGATTCCGAGGGATACGCCGTTGAATCCGCCCGTTCCGAGGTCCTCCGTGTAAAATCCCTTGCCATTGACTCGGAAAAGGAATTCAAGCGTCTCGGGGCCCTTGTAAAGAAGGGTTTTGTATCGAGTAGCGCCTATGACAGGGCAAAGGCCTCTTATGATTCGGCCACGGCCTCACTGGGCTCGGCAAAGGCCAAGTTAAAGGCCGAAGAGGCGAGGCTACGCAACGCGAGAGTGGCGGTAAAGCGGGCCGAGGCCGCTATCTCGGCTGAAAAGGCGAGGCGCCTTAAAGACGAGGCCACTGTGGCTGTGCTTGCCACTCGTCTATCATACGCAGAGTTAAAAAGCCCCATGGATGGCGTTGTATCCTACAAGGCCTTTGAGGCAGGCGAGCTGGCGGTGCCGGGTAATGCCATATATACCATATATGATCTTTCCGATATCTGGGCAAGGCTCGATGTGGGAGAATCGGAACTTACCCGAGTAAGGCTTGGCGCAGAGGCCGAGGTATGGACTGAAGGAGCGCCAACAAAGGTCTTTAAGGCCGTGGTAAGTGAAATTGGGCAGATGGGGGAGTTTGCCACTCATAAAGACGTTGTAAGGGTATCTCATGATATAAAGACCTTTCGCGTAAAGGTAAGGCTCGTTGATGCCGGCGGATTTCTGAAACCCGGCATGACCTGCAAGGTAAGGATTCCTTTTGAATAAAATAATAATAGGTACTCACCTCGCCAGGTGGGTCCGCATATGACCCCTGTCATAGAGACAAAGGGGCTTACGAAGATTTATGGTGAAAAAAAGGCCCTTGCCGGTGTGGATTTATCCGTGCCCAAGGGAGACTTTTTCGGTCTTCTCGGCCCCAACGGCGCAGGCAAGACAACCCTTATACGTATCCTCTCCACCCTTATAAAACCCACCGGCGGCGTGGCCTCTGTATCGGGTTTTAACGTAGTCTCGGCCAAGGGTGATGTGCGTAGAGAGATCGGCGTAGTCCCGCAGGCCCTCACTACCGACCTTGACCTTACGGCAAGAGAGGTCCTTGATATCTACGCGAGTTTTTACGGTATGAAGGGAAAGAAAAAACGCGCCCGCATAGACGAGCTTCTGGAGATGGTGGGGCTTACGGAGAGGTGCGGCGACCTTGTGGCCTCGTACTCGGGGGGCATGAGGCGCAGGCTTGAGATAGCCCGAGGGCTTGTCCATACGCCCACGCTCCTTATCCTTGATGAGCCAACCATCGGGCTCGACCCTCAGACAAGGCACGTTGTCTGGGATCTACTTAAAAAGTTTCGCCAGGAGGACGGCCTTACCGTCCTCCTTACCACTCATTACATGGAAGAGGCCGAGGCGCTCTGCGACCATGTGGCCATTATTGACGACGGCAGTATCGTGGCCCTTGATACGGTGGCCGGGCTTAAGGCCATGATACCGAGCCTTGATGTAATTGAGCTCGGCCTTGGAGGCATACCTCCTCTTGAGGCCCAGCAATGGATATCATCACTTGAAATGGTTGACTCATGCATTGTCGTTGAGGAGAACTTCATCGTCTCCGTGAAGGACGCCGTCGCTGTCCTGCCCGTCCTCCTTGAGGGGCTGAAGGCCCGAGGGGCCGCCATTACAAGGATGGTCCTCAAGGAGCAGAGCCTTGAGGACGTATTTATCCACTTTACAGGAAGATCCATAAGGGAAGAAAAGGCAAAGAAGGTAAACTTTTTTCTCGGCGCCGGTGTTCCGGGAAAGATGAGTCAGTAAGATCGGGGGCAGGGCTCATTCAACCCCCTGAACCTTGATTTAAGGGAAGAGATAATCGGCTTTTATGCAACGTATTTTCGCGCTCTTAAAAAGAGACCTCAAGAAATTTCTTCGCAATCCCTTCGTAGTCGGCGTCTCCATAGCCATGCCCATAGTGTACCTTATTATCATGGGTTCGAGTTTTCAGGGAGAGCTTAAGAGGCTCTCAGTTGCCGTAGTGGACCTTGATAACGGCGTCTACGGAAGAAGGGTGCTTGATAACCTGCACTCCATTCAGGAAGGCCCGGCCTCCATACATGTCTTTACTCTTACGGACAAGGCCTTGGCCCTCAAGGGGCTTGAAGAGGGCAACTTCAAGGCAGTGGTCGTCATACCGCGGGATTTTTCCAGAAAGGCTCTTCGAGGCGAGACGGCCGCCGTGGGACTTTTTCTTGATAACGTGGAGACCATTCCTTCAGCCACCATAGAGAGGAGCGTACGCGGGGCCGTGGCCAACATCTCCTCCGATTTTATCCCCACGCGCGTAGAGCGCGGCCGTGTCCTTGTGCGTTCCATTAATATCTTCAAAAAGATAGATTACGACCAGGGCCTAATACCCGGCGTGGTAATCATGGCAATATTCATCGGGGCCATGACAACGGGCGTCTTCAACGTGGTGATGGACAGGTTTCTCGGTATTGACGAGAGCTATTTTCTCACCCCTGTTACGAGGCTGGACATCGTCCTCTCCCTTGTCATAAGCGGGCTCCTTGTGACGACTCTCCTCGCCGTAATCGTTCTCTTTCTATCTACCCTTACGGCGGGGCTTCATATCTGGACCTTTCTCACCCCAACGGGTTTTCTCTCTGTCCTGGCCGTATTCATCCTCACGGCGCTTTCTCTTCAGGGGCTTATGTTCCTCTTTATGGGGCGGGCCACCCATCCGAGGATACTGGGCATTATGGGCGGTTTTCTTAATGTCATATTCTTTTTTCCAAGCGGGGCCATATACCCTGTTGAGAGTTTTCCGCCCTGGCTACAGGCCTTTGCCACCGTAAACCCCGAGACATACTCCGTGCACGCCCTGAAGGCCCTGCTCTTCAAGGGGGCGAGCCTTAACGCCGTGGCAGGCGACCTTGTCTTTCTTGCGGGGTTCTCCTTAGTAACATTAACGATTAGCATCGTAACATTTAAACGCACTCTTTAGCCTACCGCCATAGTAGAACCCTTTGTAAAAATTATCTTGACACCGTGCCGTGGATAGATTATTCTTACAGAACAACTGAATACATGGATATCTTATCCAGAGTGGTGGAGGGACTGGCCCGATGAAACCACAGCAACCGGTACTTTACAGTATGACAGGTGCTAAATCCAGCAGGGTTTTAATAAACCCTGAAAGATAAGAAGAACTACGGCACCCTCTTCTTATCTTTAAGAAGAGTTTTTTTTTGCTCGTCTTTCGAGGTTCTTTACAATGCGAGTATCCGTTTTTAACGTATCAGGTGAGGAGAGACTTAGATGAAGTACATGAAAGGATTAAAGTGCAGGGAGTGCGGCAAGGGCTACCCCCTGGACCCGATACATGTCTGCGAGTTCTGCTTCGGACCCCTTGAAGTGGACTATGATTATGAAAAAATAGGCAGCGTCCTTACAAGAGACGTTATCACATCCAGGGCGCCTAATATGTGGAGATACAGAGAGCTTCTTCCCGTGGAGTCAGACCCCACCGTGGGTATGAACTCGGGGTTCACGCCCCTTATAAGGGCCCATAACCTGGGCGAGGCCCTCGGGGTAAAGGAGATATACATAAAGAACGACGCCGTTAATTACCCCACCCTCTCTTTTAAGGACCGCGTAGTCTCAGTGGCCATATCAAGGGCCCAAGAGATGGGTTTTGATATCATCGCCTGCGCCTCTACGGGAAACCTCGCCAACTCCGTTGCCGCCAACTCCGCGGCCTGCGGTCTTGACAGCTATGTCTTCATACCCTATGACCTTGAGCAGACGAAGATTACGGGAACCCTTGTCTACGGCACTAACCTTGTGGGCATAAAGGGGACCTATGACGAGGTCAACAGGCTCTGTAGCGAGATAGGCGGTAAATACGGCTGGGCCTTTGTAAATATCAACATCAGGCCCTTTTACGCCGAGGGCTCAAAGACCTTTGGCTACGAGATCGCAGAGCAGTTGGGGTGGAAACTCCCCCAACATGTCATCGTGCCCATGGCGGGAGGCTCCTTAATCACAAAGATATGGAAGGCCTTTAAAGAGTTCAAGGCCCTGGGTTTTGTGGATTCTCCCCCGGCAAAGGTCTACGGCGCGCAGGCCACGGGGTGCGCCCCAATAGTTACGGCTGTAAAGGAAAACAGCGAGCTTATCCGTCCCGTGATGCCCGATACTATCGCAAAGTCTCTTGCAATAGGTAACCCCGCGGACGGATTCTACTCCGCGAGGACCATCAGGGATAGCGGAGGCTGGGCCGAGGACGTATCCGATGATGAAATAATAGAAGCCATGAAACTACTGGCCGAGACAGAGGGCGTATTCGCCGAGACGGCCGGTGGCGTTACCCTTGGCGTTACGAAAAAACTTATAGAGCAGGGCCGTATCCCCCGTGACGAGTCCATCGTCGTGGCCATTACTGGAAACGGCCTTAAGACTCAGGAGTGCCTCGCCGGAAAAATCGCCGAGCCCCCTGTGATAGAAGCGAAGCTCGCCGAGTTCGAGGCCCTCCTTGATGACGGCGCCGTAAAAAAAACCGTCGCCAAATAAATCCGGGGCATAATTAATGGGGGAGTGCAGGGGGGGTATGAGAGGGGGGGGGGGAGTAAGGAG
>CAZSAY010000034.1:0-18700 GCA_964605225.1 uncultured Thermodesulfobacteriota bacterium
AGGATCAAACTCTCTAGTTAAATTGATAAGGCATTAATTAAAGGTCTAACAGGCTCTTGCTGCTTGCTATTTAGTTTTCAAAGAGCAGAATTGGTATCTTAATACTACATCCACTCGCCGTCTCTGTCAAGGGTTTTCGAAGGGCCGGCAAAACTTATTTTGCCTCCCCACTTGATCCTTGAATCGAACTGCGGCAAGACCACCCATTCTACACGAACGGCTGACCCTGTCAAGTCTTTTTTGAATTTTTTTTAAACCCCTGCAAGAACGGCCCTTAAGAGGCGTCTTCCGGGGGTTTCAGGTCGTACAGGTCTTTAAGAATATCCCAGGCCCCCTGCCCGAGTAGGGACTCCGCAAGTGCGACACCAAGCCCTTCGGGATCCCCCACGGAACCGGTCATGGAGTCCTTGATAATGGTCTTGCCATCTGTGCTCGCCACAAGGCCCGCGAGTGCAATCTCCATCCCGCCATCTACGATGGTGCCATAGGCGGCTATGGGCACCTGACATCCACCTTCAAGCCTCTTTAAGAGGGCACGCTCGGCCCGTACGGCAAGAGAGGTCTCGCGATGGTCAAAAAAGGCGATAAGCCCGTTTGTATTCTCATCGGCCACCCTTGTCTCTATGCCTATGGCGCCCTGCCCTATGGCTGGAAGAGAGATCTCAGGTGAGAGGAGCTCTGTTATACGGCCCTCCCAACCGAGACGCCTCACACCGGCGCTCGCGAGTATTATGGCGTCGTATTGCCCCTCGTCCAATTTACGAAGGCGCGTATCAAGGTTGCCCCGTAGCTGTGCTATCTCGAGATCGGGTCTCAGGTTAAGGAGCTGGGCCTGTCGGCGCAGGCTCGATGTGCCCACCTTGGCCCCTTCGGGAAGGTCTTTCAGTAAGACACCGGGGCTGATAAGGGCGTCCCTCGGGTCTTCGCGCTTTGCTATGGCCGCGAGATGGAGTCCATCGGGAAATTCCGTGGGCACGTCCTTCATGGAATGGACGGCCAAATCCGCCCGCCCGTCGAGAAGGGCCTCTTCTATCTCTTTAACAAAGAGCCCCTTGCCGCCTACCTGAGAGAGCGGCACGTCTGTAATCTTGTCGCCAAGGGTTTTTATCTTTAGAAGGGCGACCTCAAGGCCGGGATACTTTTTCTCAAGCTCACCCTTCACCCAGTTGGCCTGCCAGAGGGCGAGTTTACTTCCCCTCGTACCTATAACTAACTTATTTTTTTCCAACTTAAGCTCTCTCCTTTTTTAGCTCATGGGTCCGCGCACACGAGTAGCGGCCTTTTATCTCTTCAATCACGGCAACCCGGGCTATACCGAACCTGCCAACACCGGCGGAGTTAATCTTCCGCTGAACCGGTCTTCTCCATTTCTTCCTCATCGTCAAGATCGAAGAGTTTTCTCGTAGTCTCAATATATGTATCACCCTCTATCTTATCGGCGTCTCTTTTAAGCCGTGATACAGGGGCATGGAGTATCTTATTTACAATGGATTTTGTCATGCTCTCAAGGATTTTTTTCTCTTTATCATTAAGGCCGTTAAGTCCCTTTACGGCCCGTTCCAATTCGCTCTTCCTGATGCCGTCGCAGTGGTTGCGAAGCGCTATTATAGTGGGCACTACATCAAGGGATTTTATCCAGCGATAGAACCTCTCGATTTCATCCTCGATTATCCCCTCGGCGTCATCGGCCTCTTTTGAGCGCTCTTTTATATTCGAGGCCACAACGCCCTGCAGGTCGTCTATGTCGTAGACATAGGTATTATCAATATTATTCACAAGCGGGTCAATGTTGCGGGGAACGGATATGTCGATAAAGAACATGGGCCTGTTCTTGCGCTCCCGGAGGACATCGCGCACCTGGTCTTCTCTTATTATAAAACTTTTCGCCCCTGTAGAGGCTATGACAATATCGACGTTCTTAAGGTGATGGGGAAACTCCCTGAAGAGTATGGCCGTACCTCCAAAATCCTTCACAAACTCCGCGGCTCGTTCATAGGTGCGGTTAGCCACCATTATCTCCCGTATCCCCGCCCTCAAAAGGTGCTTTGCGGCCAGCTCGGCCATCTCTCCCGCCCCGAGCAACATGACGGATTTACCGGATAGCTCGCCGAATATCTTCTTCGCGAGCTCGACGGCGGCAAAACTGATGCTCACGGCGGCCTCTCCTATCTTTGTCTCCGTGCGTATGCGTTTGGCTACGGAAAAGGCCTTGTGATAGAGCTTGTTGACTATCACCCCCGCTGAATCAAACTCAACGGCATGGGCGTAAGAGTCCTTTACCTGCCCGAGAATCTGCGGCTCGCCGAGGACCATGGAGTCGAGCCCGGCGCCAACACGGAACAGATGTTTTACGGCATCGGCGCCGCAGTAGGCGTAGAGGTGTTCATCAAGGGTATCAAGGGGAATGGAGCTTGAGTCGGAGAGAAAACGCTTTACCTGCAAAATACCCTTTTCCAGATCCGCGTCGCGGCTGAGGGCAAGGACCTCGACGCGGTTGCACGTCGAGAGTATCACACCCTCGTTAAGGCCATACTCGCGAACAAGGCGCCTTAGAGAGGCCTCCAGCATATCGGCTGAGAATGAGACCTTTTCCCTTACCCCTACGGGGGCAGTTTTATGATTAAGACCGACTATGACAAGCTTCATAAAATTATCCCAAGTTCAACAAACTACCCGAGCGAGATTCCATGGGCCCCGCCAAGGACTATATTTATCAATATAAAGGAACCTACAAGCACTAAAAAAGCCACCACCGAGAGCATGGCCGCTTTTCTTCCACGCCAGCCCGCCGTGAGCCTTCCGTGCAGGAGAGCCGCGTAGAGAAACCATGTAATAAGAGACCATACCTGCCGCGGCTTCCACTGCCAGTACGAACCAAGGGCGTACTCACTCCATGCGGCGCCGCTGATTATGGCCAGCGTAAGGAGTGGAAAACCATACTGAAGACACCTGTAATTGAGCTCATCTATGACACCAAGAGAGGGCAGTATGTAAAAAAGCCCCTTGAGCTTTCTCTTCTTCAGGTAATGCTCCTGAATCATGTACATGATGGCGAGAAAAAAGGCCATGGCAAAAAAGGCGTTGCCTAAAAAGGCCAGGACAACGTGCACGGGTAGCCAGTAACTGGCAAGCACAGGGGCAAGGGGTATAATGGTCTTTGGGAAAAAAGAGGCCGTCATGATAAGGCCCAGGGCAAACGGCGTTACAAAGGCCCCGAGCACCTTCTGCTTGAACTTTAGAAGTATGACCATATAGAGGGCCACGGTTATCCACGAGAAAAAGAGCAGAGACTCGTGAAGGTTAACGACAGGGGTACGTCCGGCACCTATCCAGCGGACGAGGATAACTATGGTATGGAGGATAAATGTCGCCGTAAGCACGCCAAGGGCCGCCCTCACGACCTTGTCCTTATGGGTAATGAGATAGGCCACGTATATGCAGGTGGCTATGAAGTAACCGGTTATGGCCGTATGAAATATAATGTTCGTCAGCATCCATCCCCTTGTCCGGGCTAATCTTTAATCTTATCGAGCTCAAGGCCGAGCCCGGCAAGCGTCTGCCCGGCAACGTCATAAAGGACCTTATCAACCTCGTTTACGGCTCCGGCCCTAATATGGCCGAGTAACTCTGAGTCTAACAACCCGTTAATAATCCTATCTTTTTTATCACCTTTTATACCTTTTTTCAATAGCCTTTCGCGCATAGCCCCCATGATCTCCAAAAACATGGCATACTCCGGGCCAATGGTCTTCTCAATCTCAATGCGCGTCCACCTCGCAAAAGCGGGGCATTTACCAGCCGTTGATATGGCTATGAGCATCTGCCCCCTTCTGATAATAGAGGGCACGATAAAGTCCGAGCCGCCGGGGTCGTCAATTACATTCACAGGCACATGCCCTGCGCGGGCCTCTGCAAGGACAAGGTCATTCACGGCCCTGTCCGATGAGGCCGCTATGACAAGGCGGGCCCCTTTGATGTCCCCTCTCTGATACCGCCTTTTCACAAGCCGCACTTCTTGATTATCAATCATCGCACTTATTTTATCTGTGACCTCAGGGCTTATTACCGTGACCCGCGCGCCGGCATCAACAAGGCCGGCAACCTTACGCCCTGCGACATTACCTCCGCCTACCACAACACAATCGGCGTCTTTTATCTCAAGGAAGAGGGGATAATAACCCATGGATGGTCCGCAGGATTAAGTTAAAAAGAAGACCGCGCCGAGCTCTGAGGAGCGCGCCGCCTTAGCGGAGGCCCCTACCTGGCATTGACGCGGCCCAGGGTGAAAAGAAAGGAGGAAAAGACAATCAACACATCGCATTTTTATTATCTCTCAGAAAGATTAAAATATGGTAAACTTTTTCTTTAAAATTTTTTTAATCTTCTAATGCCCGCTAATGTCCGCCAAAGAGCCCCGGGGCCCGCCTCCTCCCCCCCTTTTTCCGCCTCTACCCCGCCCATCAGCACCAGATGTAAGATTACTTACATCTATTAACTCTTCAGCTATTTAATATAAACCATAAAATGCATGAGGTAAACTCATCTTAAACTCAATAAAGGAGCCGACATGGACAGAGAGAAAAAAAACGAGGAGATATTCGCCGCTGTAAAGGAAAAATTCGGTTTTGTACCCAACCTCTTCAGGAGCCTTTCCATAAGCCCGGCAGTCTCCGAGGTCTACCTCAAGGCTAACATGGCGATGGAAGGAGCGGCCATCCCGGCAAGGGAGGCTCAGGCCGTAAACCTCGCCGTCTCGACAGAGAACGGTTGTAAGTACTGTATGGCCGCGCACACGGCCATGTGCAAGATGGTGGGTATCCCGGCCAATGAGATTGAACTTATAAAACAGAATGGACTGCCTGAAGACAGCGCCCTTGCCTCGGCTGTAAAGGCGGCCCGCCTCATAATGGAAAAAAAGGGCTGGCTAACGGAAGCGGAACTTGATGAGCTTGCAAAAAGCGGCGTTGACAGGGCGAAGATATACGAGATAATCGCCCTCATAGGCATAAAGACCATAGCCAACTACGTCAACCATGTGGCAAAGACAAAGATTGACAATGAGTTCACCGAAGGGGGCTGAGCTTATCCCGGGGAGGCTATGGTGGAGAAGATACAGCAAAGACCCCTTCGGGAGAAATGTGGAGGGACTATTCACTCCACCCTCTCTACCCCGCCCTTACTTGAAGGCCTCGGCGATATCCTCAAACTTCGCGTCTATGAGATATACATCGGTATACCCCATGTCCCGCAGTACGCAGGCAGATAGCGCCGCGCGGCCGCCGCTGGCACAGTGCAAAAAAAGCGGCGTGTCCTCATGAGGGGCAACCTTTTCTATCTTCATCTCAAGCACCCCTCTCGGCACGTTCACGGAGCCCTCTACGCTACCCTCGGCGGCCTCTGAGGGTTCCCGTACATCAAGGATAAGAGCCCCATCGGTCTCGCCTACAAGACTGGCCGCTTCTTCGGCGCTTACTCGGCGGCACTTCTCTTTTGCCGCCCCTACTATCTCACTCACCGGTCTTATCATCCTCTACCCCCCCTGGACTAATAAAAAAAGTTCATGTAGTAATTTCAATTTACAGGCAACCCCTTAAGAACTTTATTTACGCCTTCCCCCATACCATGCGGCTCCTTCAAGCGAGGAGGCTCACATGTTTTTCCTGGGGCGCCTTTTTTTAGGCGCACTTGATAGCGGGGCTTTTTTTACAGCCTTGCGCATCTTCACGGGCTTTGCGGTCGCAAGGATCTTCTTCTCCGCGGCAAGCCAATGCTCCTCGTCCCTGCCATCTGCGAAACCGCCCTTCACATAAAGCTCGTACGCCGCCATTGCAATTTCATCCTGTCTCGTCATCTTGCTACCTCCTTGACTTACAATAACCCTGTCATTAGATAACAACCTTATATAAGTAGATAAAACACCCTTATTCCCCTTATGTCAAGTAGATTTACGTCCCCCCTGAGAGCCTTGATTACAGCCCGCGAAAGAGCCCTTCCAGCGTCCGCCCAAAACGCTCCAAACAGGACAGATACTCTACAGGGTAAGGGGGCATTTACCTCGCCGCACCTGAAAAATTCTCCCCCCGCCTACACACCCAGCAACCTGTCCTCAAGCTCGCGGATCCTGTCTCTAAGCCCGGCGGCCTTCTCAAAATCCGTTTTTTTCGCGGCCCTCTCCATCTCCTTTCGAAGCGCCTTTACAAGGCGCGGCACCTCATGGTCGGGCACATACTCCTCGGCCTCCTCGGCGGCCACGGGCACGGTGTAGTAATCGGCCTCGTATATGGTAGATAAGATATCCTTTATCTTACTCTTTATACTTACGGGGGTTATGCCCTTCTCTCTGTTGTACTCCTCCTGAATGAGCCTTCTCCGGTTCGTCTCGTCCATGGCGCGCCCCATGGAGCCGGTGACAACGTCGGCATATAGGATAACTCGTCCATTTACGTTACGCGCCGCGCGGCCGAAGGTCTGTATAAGGGAGCGCTCGGAGCGTAAAAAACCCTCCTTATCGGCATCAAGGATGGCAACAAGAGATACCTCGGGAAGATCAAGGCCCTCTCTTAAGAGGTTTATTCCAACTAAGACATCAAACTCACCCTTACGGAGCCCCTGGATTATCTCCACCCTCTCAAGGGTCTCTATATCGGAGTGCAGGTACTTGACGCGCACGCCAAGGTCCATGTAATACTGCGTAAGGTCCTCTGCGCTCCTCTTCGTAAGGGTGGTGACAAGGACACGCTCCAGGGCCTTAACCCTTTCCCTTATCTCACCGAGGAGGTCATCTACCTGATCAGTGGCGGGGCGCACTTCAAGGGCCGGGTCAAGGAGCCCCGTTGGACGGATTATCTGCTCCACGATATTCGCCTTTCCGGCGGACTTTTTCTCATAATCAGCGGGGGTGGCCGAGACATAAACGGCCTGATGGACGCGCCCCTCGAACTCCTCGAACTTGAGAGGCCTGTTGTCAAGGGCCGAGGGCAGACGAAAACCGAACTCCACGAGGTTCTGCTTTCTGGAGCGGTCTCCCTTGTACATGGCGCCTATCTGAGGAACGGTAATATGGGACTCATCGGCGAATAGTAAAAAATCGTCGGGGAAGTAATCAAGAAGTGTATAGGGCGGCTCTCCCGGGGCCCTGCCCGTAATATGGCGCGAATAATTCTCAATACCCGGGCAATACCCCATCTCCTCAAAGAGCTCAAGGTCGTAGAGCGTCCTCTGCTCAAGCCTCTGGGACTCCACGTTCTTGCCCTCCTCCTTAAGCTCCCGGAGCCTATGGCCAAGCTCTACGCGGATGCTCTTCATCGCCCTCTTGATATTTTCCTCCGTCGTGACGAAGTGAGAGGCCGGGTGGACAAGGGCGCGGCCGATTTTTTTAAACACACGTCCCCGCATGGGGTCTATCTCAAGTATCTCCTCAATGGTATCGCCGAAGAACTCGAGCCTCAGGGCCGAGGCGGCCTCGTAGGCGGGAAAGATATCCACGACATCGCCGCGAACACGAAAGGTCCCCCGGTGAAAGTCATAATCGTTTCGCTTGTACTGCATGGCCACGAGTTTTTTTAATATCTCGTCGCGGTCCACGGTCATGCCGCGCTCCACATAGAGCTTTATCGTGCCGTAATCATCCGGCGAACCTATGCCGTATATACAGGAAACAGAGGCCACGATAATTACGTCGCGGCGCGTAAGGAGCGAATGCGTGGCGCTGTGGCGGAGCTTGTCTATCTCGTCGTTTATGGATGCGTCTTTCTCGATATATGTATCAGATGCCGGCAGGTACGCCTCTGGCTGGTAGTAATCATAATAGGATACAAAGTACTCTACGGCGTTTTCGGGAAAGAGGTCCCTGAACTCGGCGTAGAGCTGGGCCGCCAGTGTCTTATTGGGGGCGATTATAAGGGCGGGCCGCTGAAGTCCCTCAATTACCTTTGCCACGGTAAATGTCTTACCCGAACCCGTAACGCCGAGGAGGACCTGCGCCGTCTCACCTTTCCTGATGGCCCTGGAGAGTCCCTTTATGGCCCCGGGCTGGTCACCTTGCGGAGTGAACTCCGAGTTTATGGTAAATCGACCTTCCATCTCTATCCCCTCTCAAAATATTACATATAATCTAACTTGAAATCATACCACGAAGGCATGGTCCCTGCAAACCCGGAGTCAAGGAGAGGGCGTAGTATGGGGAGGAGGTGAAAAATATTTAAATTCCTCTATCCATGTGTTATTAATACCCACTGGATATTTTTTTATGATCGGCAAAACAAAAGACCCCACGAGGAAGACAAAGAGATGGAAGAGAAGGAAGTGATAGATTACAAGGATACGCTGAACCTCCCGAAGACGGAGTTTCAGATGAAGGCGCGCCTCAATGAGACCGAGCCCAAGCGACTCCGTGAATGGGAGGAGACAGGGCTATATGAGGAGATAATGAGGGTGGGCAGAGGGCGTGAAAAATTTATTCTCCATGACGGGCCGCCATACGCCAACGGCCATATACACATGGGGCACGCCCTTAACAAGATACTGAAAGACATCATCACAAAGTCCTTTTTTATGTCAGGCTTTGCCACGGACTATGTGCCGGGGTGGGATTGCCACGGCCTGCCCATAGAGTTGCAGGTGGAAAAAGAACTGAAAAAAGACAGGGGGGATGCTGGTGAAATCTCGAAACCAGAGATACGAAAGAGGTGCAGAGACTACGCCAAAAGGTTCGTGGCCATTCAGAGAGAGGAGTTCAAGAGGCTCGGCGTATTCGGCGAGTGGGATAAACCATATCTCACCATGAACTTCACCTATCAGGCCGCCATCATGAGGGAGCTTGGAAGATTTGTTGACAACGGGCTCGTATACAAGGGGAAAAAACCCGTACACTGGTGCGCCTCATGCAGGACTGCCCTTGCCGAGGCCGAGGTGGAGCACAGGGATAAGACATCGCCATCAGTCTACGTGGCCTTTCCAATACAAAAAACAGAGCTTGAAGAAAAACTGGATATCAAAATCCTTGATGAGAAGACGGCCATCATCATCTGGACCACAACACCGTGGACGCTTCCGGCAAACCTTGCCATTGCCGTTCACCCTGACCTTGATTATGTGCTCGCCTCATTTGAAGGGACCTCATATATATTTGCCGAGGGGCTAATGGAGAGCGTCAGCGCCGCACTCGGCGCCAGGGCCGATGATATAAAAATAATAAAAAAATTCCGCTACGCCGATATCGAGGGGCTAAAGGCAAGGCATCCATTTATCGAACGGGATTCGCCAATACTACCCGCCTCTCACGTTACCCTTGAGGCCGGTACGGGATGCGTGCACACGGCCCCGGGGCACGGCCAGGACGACTATGAGCTTGGCCTGAGATACGGCCTCGATGTCTACGCCCCTGTTGATGATGGTGGAAAGTTTACCGATGAGGTGGCCGGCTTTACCGGTCAATTTGTCTTCAAGGCCAACAAGGGCATCATAGAGCTCATGGAAAGGGACGGCACTCTACTTAAGACCGAGGACATCCTTCACTCCTATCCCCACTGCTGGCGGTGCAAGCGCCCCGTCATCTTCAGGGCCACTGCGCAGTGGTTCGTCTCCATGGAGGCAGGGGAGCTACGGGCAAAGGCCCTGAAGGCCATCAGAGAAGATATAACGTGGATACCCGCCTGGGGCAGGGAGCGCATATATAAGATGATAGAGAATCGGCCGGACTGGTGCCTTTCCCGCCAGAGGACCTGGGGCGTGCCCATACCGGCCCTGAGATGCGGGGCCTGCGAGGATAGTTTTTTGGATAAGGGACTCATCAATGAGTTGACCGCGGCCTTCGAGACCGAGGGCGCCGATATGTGGTTTGAGAGGGAATTAAAAGACCTTCCCGGAGGCGAGGGGCTAAAATGCCCGAAGTGCGGCTCTGTGGAGCTGACGAAAGAAGAAGACATACTGGACGTATGGTTCGACTCGGGCGTAAGCTACTCCGCGGTCCTTGAGAAGAGGAAACATCTACGTTTTCCCGCCGACCTGTACCTTGAGGGAAGCGACCAGCACAGGGGCTGGTTCCATTCATCGCTCCTTACCGCCATGGGCACGCGCGGCGAGGCCCCATACAAGTCAGCCCTTACGCACGGCTTTGTCGTAGACGGCAGGGGAAAGAAGATGAGCAAGACCGAGGGCAACGTCATAGCCCCGGAGAGCATAATAAAAAAATACGGCGCCGAGGTCCTCCGTCTGTGGGTGGCCGCAGAGGACTACCGCGACGATATCAGGGTATCGGAGGAAATCCTGAAACGCCTTTCCGATGCCTACAGGCGCATCAGGAACACCTTCAGGTATATCCTCGGCAACCTCTCTGATTTTGACCCCGAGAAAGACTCTCTGCCATTCGAAGAGCTTGACGAGCTCGACAGGCTTACCCTGCACAGGCTCTCTCTCCTTACGGCATTGGTAAGATCCTCTTACGAAAGATTCGAGTTTCACAAGGTCTATCACTCCATACACAACTACTGCGCCGTAGACCTCAGCGCATTCTACCTTGACGCCATCAAAGACCGACTCTATACGGCAAAGGCCGACTCACCGGCGCGGCGCGCCGCGCAGACCACCATATACCATGTCCTCGACCACCTCATTCGCCTCGCGGCGCCGGTGCTCGTATTCACCACTGAAGAGGCATGGGGGCTCATGCCGGGCAAACGTGAAAAAAGCGTTCACCTCTCCGCCATGCCCGACACCCCCGCCAAATGGAGCGACAGAGACCTTGAAGAAAAATGGGGGCTCCTCCTTGAGATAAAGACAGAGGCCTCAAAGGCCCTTGAGGGGGCGAGAAAGGCAAAGCTGATAGGCCACCCCCTTGACGCGAAGGTAACAATATTCGACAGCAAGGGACATCATAAGGATGTGCTCCCCGGACAAGAGCAGACCTTGAAAGAAATTCTCGTAGTATCCAGCGTGGAGATTATAGAGGAGCGGGGCGAAGATACCGCCGCTGAAGGGGTATTCAACCTCAGCTCGCCCCTCTTACCCGGGCTTGAGGTATCCGTACAGAAGGCAAGCGGTGATAAATGCGCCAGATGCTGGCATTACAGCGAGAGCGTGGGAGAAGGGCCATCGGCGCCGGGTATATGCGCAAGATGCCGCGAGGCTCTAAGGGCTGAAGTTGAATAAAGGGCTGAAGATTTTTTTTATTACTACCGCTCTTCTGGCGATCCTTGACCAGATTACCAAGGCCCTCATAACCTCCCGCGTGGGGCTAAACACAGCGCACGAGGTAATACCCGGCCTTCTTGATATAGTATATTTTCGAAACACGGGCTCGGCCTTTGGGATGCTGCGGGGGGCCTCATCCCTTAAGACCATCTTAATGAGTATCCTTACCCTGGGGGCCATAGTCTTCATAGCCTTCATGGCGCGCCGTAGCCGCGGTCCCATCCATGCCCTTGCCCTCTCCCTCATAAGCGGCGGCGCCGTGGGCAACCTTCTCGACAGACTCTCAACCGGTTCAGTCGTGGACTTTATAGACATTCACCTTGGCGCCTACCACTGGCCCGCCTTCAACCTCGCCGACTCGGCTATCACCACGGGGGTTGTAGCCTCCATCATTCTAATGTATGTAAAAGATAATCGGCGAGGGCGCCCTCCAAAGGGAGATTAACCTGCGGACGCTACGCATGAAACCGCCGGGGGAGCGGTAAAAATGGGGAGAAACAAAAGAAGAGGCCAGGGAGGAGAGGCATTAAAAAAAACCTGCCTTACTCAATGCCGAACTTTTTGGACTGGGCCTTCACAAAATCTATTATAGCGTCCTGGTCTTCGGGCGCAATTTCCGAGAACATCACACCTGAACCGGAAAAAAGCGCCTTTTCCTCCCTCTCTCCAGTAGACCACCTTACAAGACCATGCGTGTGCATGACATTCTCGCTATCGGGCAGGGCAAAGACAAGCCGGATAACCGTTCCGGCCAGAAGCTCTTCCTTTGTATGGAGAAATATACCGTTATCGCAGATATTGAGGATAAAACCCGATAGAGCCCTTTCGCCTATCTTGAAGTCCACGGGTATGGATACCGGCACGCGCACCCTCTTCTGTCCCGCCGCCGCAAGGTCCCTGTAAAGCACGCTATTGACCATGAATATGATATGCTCCGGCGTATAGGCCTTTGATATAAGCCTCGCCACGCCCATGCCTCTCAGCTTATCCATTATCTCCATGGCGTCGTAAACGCCCGTAACAATGAGGATTGGAAAGCGCTCTTTGTATCCATTGCGCTCTATCCATTCAAGGACCTCAAAGCCGTCCATATCGGGCATATGGAGGTCAAGGATGAGTAGATCAATCTCTCCCTCGGACTTGACAATATTCTCTATAAGCTCTCTTCCGTTCCTGGCGGCGAGTACCTCGTGGCCGCCATCGGTGAGAATCTCACTGAGCCTCATCCTGAAAAAAAGAGAGTCATCGGCGAGAAAGATCCGTTTTTTAGAGCCCTGGGCCATAGATGCTCTCCTGTTGCGTTGAGGATGATAGAGATTTGTGTGAAGGTGAGTCGGGGGTAAGCGCTCCATGGCAATCCACAACCGGGACTCCCCCCTGCATCTATGATTTTACGAAAAAAACTTCTTTTCTTCAAGGCCTTTAAAGAGCTTGTGATAAAAAGTGGTGATCTTTTCTCCGGGCAAGATGCCAAAATAATCTAACAGGGGCGGGTAGAAGTTTATTTTTCAGGGAGTTTCCACGTTGCGTGCTTGCACGCCGGGTACTTGGAGCATCCGTAAAAGACACGGCCCTTTTTTGTCCTCCGCTCAACGAGAGTTCCCTCGCACCCGTCCTCCGGGCAGGAGACGCCTGTAGAATAAGGCAGGGTGCTTTTGCAGTCGGGATATTTTGAGCATGCGAGAAAACGGCCGAACCTCCCGCTTTTTATCACCATGGGGCTCGAACATTTGGGACACTTCTCATCGGTCTCGGCGGTTTTTTCCGCTACCTTTACGGCGCCGCTCTCATCCGTGGTAAAGTCCCCCGTGTTCTTGCACTCCGGGTACCCGGTGCAGGCCAGAAACTTTCCCCGCCTACCCCATTTTATTACCATGGGCTTTGAGCACTTCTCACAGATTATATCCGTGGGTGTAACATCTTCCTTGACGCTCTTCATCTCCACCCTGGCCGTCTCAAGCCTCTTGCTGAAGGGGCCGTAAAACTCCGCCATAAGCTCGCGCCACGGCCGCGTACCCTCCTCCACCATATCGAGTTCTTCTTCCATATGGGCGGTAAACTCCGCGTCAAGTATCTCGGGAAAACTCTCTACAAGGAGTCCGTTTACAAGGGTCCCAAGCTCCGTGGGGCCGAGCCTGCGCTCGACCTTTTCCACATACCCACGGTCCTGAATGGTACTGATGATGGTGGCGTACGTCGATGGACGGCCTATGCCGTTCTCCTCAAGCTCCTTTACAAGGGTGGCCTCCGTAAAGCGCGGCGGCGGCTGTGTGAAGTGCTGAGAGGGTATTACTTCCAGGAGATCTGCCTTCTCACCCTTTTCAAGTCGAGGCAGGAGCCCGGATTTCTCCTTCCCGTCATCTTTATCCTTATCTTTAGCCACGTTATCAAGGCCAACCTCATATACGCGCGTAAATCCAGGGAACTTCATCACCGAGCCCGAGGCCGTGAGTATATAAGGGCCTCCGTGAACCTCCACTCGGGTCTGGTCCATAATGGCCGGGGCCATCTGGCAGGCAACAAACCTCTTCCAGATAAGGCTGTAGAGTTTCAGCTGAGGGGCGTCGAGCATGCCCTTGAGGCTCTCCGGGGTGTATTCCATGGACGTCGGCCTTATGGCCTCGTGGGCGTCCTGCGTCTTTGCCTTACCCTTTTTTTTCTTATATACATTGGCCGTGGCAGGAAGAAATTCCTTGCCGTATTCTCTCTCGATAAATTCTCTTACGGCGGTAACGGCAGAAGGGGCAAGACGCGTGGAGTCTGTCCTTATGTAGGTAATAAGCCCGACGGGACCGGCACTGCCAAGTTCGACGCCCTCATAGAGCTGCTGGGCTATGGCCATGGTCCGCTTTGCCGAAAAACTGAATTTTCGAGAGGCGTCCTGCTGAAGTTTACTGGTGGTAAAAGGCGGCAGGGGGTTTCGTTTGACCTCTTTTTTCTCGACCTTGCCTATGGTGAGATCAAGGGTTTTAAGGTCCGTTACCACGGCTCCCGCCTCGGCCTCTGTGGCGGGAAGTAATTTTTTACCCTCTTTTTTAGCGAGCCTCGCGGTGAAGTTATCACCTCCCGCGGACTCAAGAAGGGCGTCTACGTACCAGTACTCCACGGATTTAAAGGCGTTTATCTCGGCCTCGCGGTCGCATACAAGCCTTACGGCCACGGACTGCACCCTTCCGGCGCTAAGGCCCATGCGCACCTTTTTCCACAAAACGGGGCTCACCTGATAACCGACAAGACGGTCCAGAATTCTACGGGCCTGCTGGGCCTCGTATTTTTTAAGGTCCAGTTCCGTGGGGCTGGCGATGGCGGCCTTAATGGCCCCTTTTGTAATCTCATTAAAGAGCACGCGCCGCGTCTTCTTTCTATCCTTGTCTACCTCCTCGGCTATATGCCATGCTATGGCCTCGCCCTCTCTATCGGGGTCAGGGGCAAGGTAGATGGTATCGGCGTCTTTTGCCGCTTTTTTAAGATCGCGAATGGTCTTCTGCTTTGCCTTTATCTTTACATAACTGGGCTCAAAACCATTCTCTATATCCACGCCAAGTTTACTTTTCGGCAGGTCCTTTATATGTCCCACAGAGGCAAGCACGGTAAAGCCCCGGCCAAGATACTTGTTGATGGTACGGGCCTTTGCGGGGGATTCGACTATTACAAGTGATTTTCCCATTATATCTTCACAAACCTCCGGAGTATGTCTGTCTTCAATATGCTAAAGAAACCTTTTACAATCTGTTGAGAGGAATTACAACCTTTTTTTTTAAAAGGCAGGCCCGGGCGGCCATCACCGGGCGTGTCCACGCCAGAAGATCCGTCTCATGGGACCGCTTAAAAAGAGAGAAAAAGTGAGGGGGAAAAAGGTTAAAACCTTCGTGTGAATATCTTGCCGGGGCCCTGACAGACAAGGCCCTTAAGCTCCATCTCAAGGAGAAGGCCGCCAAGCTCCTGCACCTTGAGTCCGCACGTCGAGGCTATGGCGTCAATGGAGAGGGGACCCTCTTCGAGGGTCTTGAAAATAGTGGCCTCATTGCCTTCGGCAGGCCCCTCGGGCCCCCTCTCTTTTTCTCTCTCCAGGGGCCGCGCAAAGCCCGGCTCAAGCCCCCAGGAGGCGAGTATGTCGCCTGCGCCCTCTACGAGCTGTGCGCCGGCCTTAATAAGGGAATTTGGCCCCCTGCTCTTATATGATGAGACAGGGCCGGGCAGGGCGAAGACGTCACGGTTATGTTCAAGGGCGATACCGGCGGTCATCATTGCCCCGCTCCGCAGCGGCGCCTCCGCTACGAGCACCCCCCGTGAGAGCCCGCTTATTATCCTATTTCTACGTGGAAAGTTATATGACATGGGGCCCGTGCCCATGGGAAACTCCGATACAAGGAGCCCCTTCTCCTTTATCTCTGCATATAACCCCACTGCCTCGGGGGGATAACAGCAGTCCACCCCCGTGCCAAGTACGGCCACGGTGGCACCGCCAGCGCCAAGGGCCCCCTTGTGGGCGGCCATGTCGCACCCCCGTGCCATGCCGCTTACGATGAGGGCGCCAAGAGAGGCCATATCCCCGGCAAGGGACTCGGCGAACCTTTTCCCGTAGTGAGTGGGTTGCCTTGTCCCCACTATGGCAAGGGCCTCTTTATAATCACTGAGGCGAAGCGGCCCCTTTGCGTACAGAAAAAAAGGCGGGTCCGGTATCTCCTTAAGGCATAAGGGATAATCCGCGTCATGAAGGGTAATCAGACGCGCCCCCGCCTCTTCCATTAGACGGAGTTCACGGTCCACCCAGGACCAGTCGTCAAATTTTTTCAAGGCCAGCGCAAGCTGAGGTGAAAGCTCCGGGATAGACGATGCGCTACCTTTAAAGAGGGGCTCCGGGGCTACATCGAGGAGGGCACGGGCAAGGAGGCTCCTCTTAGAACCCCCCTTAAGAACCCCCTTCGGTACCTTCAGCCTTGAGAGTGCGAGCCAGTATCTTATGAGAGCCTCCTTGGACAAAAAAAGGCCGCGACCAGTGTACAAACCATAGACGCGGCCCAAGATGAATGAACTTTTTTACCCCCCCTACGAAAGAGCCCCTGTACATCAGGAGTTCAGGGAAATATTACAATTCAGAGGCCGCGCTTACGCGGTCCCCCATCAATATAGTCTTATCGCTCTTTATGACGATACATGAGGACGTACTCGAACCTGCCTCAACTACAACTACAGAGCCGATATCCGAGGGCGGAAGGTCTACCATTTTTCCGGTAAGGGGGTCGCGCGCAGGCTCCCTGTTTCTGAGGATCTTCAGTAGCCTTCCCTGCTCAAGTCCGTCACCGGTCCCTTTGTCTATGTAGAGGATATCGCCCTTGGCGAGATTTTCGTTACCTGTAAGAGAGGCTATGACATAACCCTCCAGTGGGGCCTCCGAGGAGGTCATCCTCACTTCTTTCGGGAGCTCATTATATTCCATGAGTTTGGCGCCCACCTCTATCTCCGCTACGGCGGTCTCTATGCGGCCCTCGACAACGCCGCCACTGCGCGTGACCGAAAGGACCCCCAGTATGTCTATCATATGGCCTATCTTTTCCCCTGTAATGGGGTGCCTTACAAGGGCTCCCTTCGTAAAAATGGTATATCGCGTGCCCGCACTCGCGGCGGTCTTATCATAAAACGAGAGAAAGACCTTATCGCCTGCAGAGAGGAGCAGTTTATCGTCCAGGGCCTTCATGATAATACCGGAAGACCTGAAATCCTTCATGGAGATAAAACCATTTTTTCTTAGATTCGCGCCGCCGTAAGCAGGCCCTTCAGGTTCAGGGGCGGTTTCCGCCTTTTGCTCGGGCTGCAAGGTCACAACCTTCGCACCATCTTCGGAGAGAGTAACCACAGGGAGAGAATCAATATCAATACCAGCGGCCTTTCCAGAACCCTCCTCGGTCGCAAACGGCACTACCTTTACCACATCTCCGGGATAGATAAGATCGGGGTTTTTTATGTATGGATTGAGCCTCCAGAGATAGGGCCACTTAAAGGGATCCTTCAGAAACCTCTCCGAGATATCCCAGAGTGTATCATGCCTGATGATGGTGTAATAAACGGCGTTTTCATCGTTGTCCATACGTACTTTACCCGCTTTTCCCGGCGCGGACCACGCGGGAAGAGAGGTAAGGAGGATAAAGAATAATAAAAGATAAGATGCCTTGAGACATTTTTTCATAATAGGCCTTCCTTTTATATTTACAATGACTTCAACCTCTTGGAGGCTATCCTTGCCGCCTCGGAACGGGGATACTCGTCTACAAGCTTTTGCAAGATTGCCGCGGCCTTTTCAGGCTCGCCAAGGGCGCTGTAAGAGAGCCCCTTCTTCAAAGTGGAGTCAGGGACCTTATTGCCTTGAGGGTAGCGCTCCAGCACTACGTTGAACTGGGCAATGGCCTCTGAAAATTTCTTTTGTGCGAAGTAGGCCTCGCCGCTCCAGAAAAATGCGTTATCGGCAAGACTGCTCTCGGGGTATGAGGTTGATAGCTCGGCAAATACACTGCGGGCCTCGCCGTACCTGCCCGAAAGAAAGAGAGCCTGCGCCCTTTTGTAGATGGCCTTCGGCGACTCGGAAGAAGACGCCTTCTTGACCTGACCACCGCCGGCAACCTCTGCGGCCACGGTGGGACCTTTTTTAAGAGGCGCCTTGCCCTTTACATCAGCCCCTTTGCCCTTTACACCAGACCCCTTGATAGAGACTGTGGCATCGCCGAGCTTTATCACCTTAAGCCCCTCGGGTGGGGCCATATCCCGTACATCAAGGGCTCGTCCGCTATCCTCTCTCTCTCCGAGTTTCTCGCGGAGCAGTCTCAACTTGCTCTCAAGCTCTTCAACCCTGGCATCATTATCGTCACGCGCCTTCTCTACACGCGTAAGCCTCTTATTCAGGGCCTCGAACTCTTGAGTAGTAGGGCCGGCGGCGCACCCGGATATCAAAAGAAGAGTAAGGACATATATGGCTTCACGCTTAAGCTTCACTGCTCAAAGATTAATAGCTATTACCTTGTTTTGTCAAGCCTTTTATATGGTCAAACCCGCAGGAGGACTCTTTCCGGGGTCATAACGGGAAGGGCTCCCCGAGGCCATGGCATAGCCGCCCCTCTTCTTATTGATACAAAAAAAGGACCGTATATGTCAGTGACGCCTATCACCTGGCCATGAAAAGGCGTAACCTATGGCCAAAAGAGGCGCAAAGGTTACCGCAAGCCATGGGCCCTGGGCTCAGCCCCTGCGGGCCTTAACTCTCTTATATACCAGGGGTATGAGTGAGACAATGACTACGAGGACAATACCCGCGATAAGGGTAGGAGAGACCCGTCCGTGAAAGATATCGAGGATGGAGCTGGAAAAGACCACATAGGCGGTAATGCCGGGGAGCATGAAGATGAGTGTGGCAAGAAAATAGGGGAAAAGACCTATTCTGGTAAGGCCGAAGGCATAGTTTAAAAAATTAAAGGGAAAGAGGGGAATAAGCCTTGTAAAGGCCACTATCTTCCAGCCC
>CAZSAY010000035.1:0-18446 GCA_964605225.1 uncultured Thermodesulfobacteriota bacterium
TGACTCTTCTACTCTAAATTAGCCTTAACTGTAAACGCTTTTCGTGACTACCGCAACTAAGGCTCCCGACAATCGAACACTTTGAGAGCG
Source organism: uncultured Thermodesulfobacteriota bacterium (assembly GCA_964605225.1). Classification (GTDB taxonomy): domain Bacteria; phylum Desulfobacterota; class GWC2-55-46; order GWC2-55-46; family JADFVP01; genus JAJRZX01. The sequence goes on from CAZSAY010000035.1 coordinate 91, forward strand.
GTCCCTTACCGGGGCATGCCTTGATAATCTTCTTGAGAGTTGTCCGCATGGACTGAAGGCTCTTTATTTTTACCTCGATATCTTTGAGTTTACGCATGGCCGTATCCCTCATATCCCCGCAGTCAGCGCCGCTATCACCGCTAAGGGTAAGTAACTCCGCCACCTCTTTCAGGGAAAACCCCAGGGCCTGCGCACCCTTTATAAAGCGGACTATTGATATGGCCTCTTGCGGGTATGCCCTGTATCCCGAATAAGACCTCGGGGGCGGGCTGAGAAGCCCGCGCCTCTCGTAATACCTGATGGTTTCTTTGTTAACGTCTGTAAGACTCGCAAGCCTTCCTGTTGTCAAAATATCCATCGCCGTAACCTCCATTAATTACAGTATACACCCTGTACCTTGGTACGGAGTCAAGGGCTTTTTTATATCCACTCTACTTTTCACCGTCTTTTCATCCCCCTTCTCCCCTCCCGGGACAAAGGTACGCCCTTCCATGATAAATCTTGACAATACCCCCTGATTTTTTATACTCTTTTATCATGTTGATTCCTGAAGAAAACTTACCTCAAAAATACAAAAAAGCCCTTTATCCCTCGTTGCAGGCCAACCCCTGCTTAATAGGATATGCTATTGTTTCTCTAACACTTGTACTTACGTTTTTAGTCTTCACCGCTACTCCGGCAGGGGCCGGTGCTGATGAAGGCAAGGCAATCTTCACGGCCAAATGCATCTCGTGCCACAGCATAACAAAACCCCATGCACGCCCCACCATCGACGAGGCCCTCGCCGAAAAGGGCCCTGCCATGTGGTACGCCGGGAGTAAATACAAAGAGGGTTTTATCGAGGGCTGGATAAAGGCCCCGAAGCCGCTTCGAGGCATGGAGTATAACTCCCTTACCGAAGAGGCCGGAGGCCGGCATATGGCCCTGAATGAGACCGAGGCCACGGATGTGGCCGCATACCTTATGGGGTTTACCTCCCCGGATGTCGCTGATGTGGAGATTAAAGAAAAGTCCACGGTGCGGGGGAGGTTCATCTTTCAGAAAAAATTCGGCTGTTACGGCTGTCACACCATTAAAAGAGGGGCAAAGATTGTGGGCGGGCTCACGGGGCCAACGCTTACTGGCACGGCCAACCGGCTAAATCCGCAGTGGGTATACAGCTACCTCAAAAACCCCCGCGCCTTTACGCCCCGTAGCCCCATGCCGAATTACTCGGGACTTCTCTCGGATGTGAAATTAAAGGCCCTTGTGGGCTATGTATCAACGCAAAAATAAAAATACGAAGTGATAACCCATGGGCTATAAGATAAAAATTCTGGCACTTGCCCTTATAATCGCAGGTTCATCCTTTGCGGTGCAGGCAGATGCGGCCACGGCAAAGGCCAACTACCGCTATTACTGCGCCGCCTGCCACGGCCTCGAAGGAAAGGGCGACGGCCCCAACAACACGAAGACCCAGCCCGTAAGGCCAAGAGACCATACAAACGCCGCAAAGATGGGTCAGATGAGCGACAAGGATATTATAGATGTGATTAACGAAGGCGGGGCCGCCACGAACAGGTCCCGTATGATGCCGCCATTTGGGCACACACTCTCAAAGGACGAGATAAAAGCCCTGAAGGACTACCTTCGAGAGCTCTGCGCATGTACGAAAGAGGGGAAGTAACCCCCTACCGCCGAGAACGCCGCAAGGAAGCGGCCATTCCCATACCCCGCAAAGCAAAATAGAATAGCTCACTTCTACAGAGAAAACACCCGCCCTCTCCGTAATGGCCTACTTTACCTTTTTCCCCTCGTTTCCAAGGTGCTTGAGGCTCATTCTGAGATAAGTACGGGCTTCTTCAATCTCCGGGGCCATGGCGATGACCCACTTGAACTCCTTTGCCGCAAGCTCATAGGCCCCGCCGTTAAGGTAGGCGTTGCCAAGGTTAAAGTGGGCGGTTACGTTATCGGGCTTAAGCACAAGAGACCTTTTGTAGTACTCCGCGGACTCGCCGAACTCACCCTTATCAAAGACTATATATGCAAGCCCAACGAGGGCGTAAAAGTTTTCCCTTGCCTTAAGGGATTTTTCAAGGGCCTCCCTGGCCTCTTTCTTTTTGCCCATGGCAAAGTAGGTGTCGGCCATGAGGTTGTAGGCCTCGGGCAGGTCCGGAGACTCCTTCAGGGCCTCTTTCGCGTCAAAGATAACACTCTTAAAGGCCTTTCTCTTAAAGTAGGCCTTACCGTGAGAGATATGATTTTTCGCATCAGCCGGTACGCCGTCCTTAATGACCTCGTAGTCCTTCTGAGCCTCTGAGCCGGCAGGGACGTAATTACCCAGTTGTTTACCCTTTACCATCTGCGCTGTCTCAACGATATTAACGGAATCCGATGCGCCCATGGGTTTTATCATCCCGCCAATTACATATATACGATTGCCAACCACCACTGAAGAAGCGGCCCGTCTCGGCACATTAAGGGGCGTATCGGGTTCCCACTTTCCAAGCTCGCCATTATCGAGTATGCGCGCCTTCTCAACGCTTGTCAGATTGATGGTATTGTGACCTGCAAAGGTATACATGGTGTCTCCGCTCACAAGGGAGGTATTTAGAAAGCGTCTCGTATAAAGGGGACTTGTCTCTTTCCACTCCGTAAGAGTGCCGTCAGGGCGTGCAAGGGCCGTCTCAACGGAATTCATGGCCCGCTCGGGGCTGTTTATATGCCCGCCCATGACGTAAAGCCTCCTGCCCTTTCTGGCAAAACCTGAGATGTATCTGTCGTGATTAAAAAAACTCTCGTCCTCCCATTTGCCGATGCTTCCATCGGCCTTTATTGGGGCCCGTTCCACGTCGTTAAGAAAATCTCCGCCAAAGCCTCCGCCTGCGTATAGCCAGCCGTCAAGGGCGTAGACCTCGCCGCCGCGCCTCGGGAAATGCATCTTTACCTTCTCCAGGGTCCACTTTCCAAGGGTGCCGTCGGGGTTTATCCGCGCCCTTTCAACGGATTTAAGGAGTTTCGGGGCCTTCTGTTTCTCCGCTCCTGTGTAGACTTTTTCAAGGCTCTCGCCTCCCATGATATAGACATAATCGCCGTGAATTACGGCAACGGGATAGACCCTGGGCATGGTCAGGGGTTTGGAGTACTTCCATGGGCCAAGGCCGCCGTCAGGCAGGATGTCAGCGTACTCAACGGTATTAAATATCTCAAGCCCTTTTCTGCTGAACTCGCCGCCGCCTATGGCGTATATCCTTTTCCCTATGACCACGGCGGCCACGCCGGCCCTTTTTTTCTGCATGGGACGGGCCAAAAGCCAGGCATTTATCCAGACCTTTTCGCCGGGTTTAATTGCCCCGGAGTTCACTGCCCCGGCGGCTGATACCTTCGAGGCAGGCGCCGCCACGGATTTTTCAGCCTTTTTAGAGCAACCGGCCGCAATGAAAAGACCAAGGATCAAAAAAACAAATAAAAACCTCAAAGTGGATTTTTTATTCAGCGGCATACTCAAGGCTCCCATAAGAAAATTTTAAGTGAAAATTTATCAACAAAAACTGTTAGCCTACCTTCTTTTGAAAGCAGAAAGTGTGGGAAAAAACGAACTTCAAAACCAGGTTCATAGAGACCATGGTGTAAACTGATTATAATATCTTACAATTTTTGAGTTTGAGTTGTCAATGACGAAGCGATAGGGATAGGCAGGAGACAGGGGGAGAATGAAGATTCCTGATATCACCACGAGCAGAGGGGTAAAAAAGCACAAGGGCTAGAACAACTGCGCCGCCGATACCCGTCCTTTGGGGCCGGTAACGTCAGACTTAGACCCGGCGCGATAGTGAAGAGCAGAGATGATGCTCAGTAAAAGGACCTTTTATATCTCACCTTTATTGGCCATACAACTTCCTTAGAAGCGGGCACTCCTTCGCGACACAGCGGCTCTCGCAAGAGTCCGCAATTTTTTTCAAGTTAGCCCTAATGGTGCTCAATGCCCTTAGCTCACTCTCAACGGCTTTCATCTTATCAAGAACCCTTAGTCTCACCTCTTCGCATGATGCTAAAGTGCAGGGATTCATACTCAAGAGATCCTTTATCTCAAGAAGGGTAAAACCCAACCCCTTCGCTCTCCTGATGAAACGTAGCTTTTTGAGGGCCTTCTCGTCATATATCCTGTAGCCTCCTTCGTCCCTGCCGCAGGGGTGCAAAAGACTCCGTTTCTCATAAAAACGAAGGGTCTGCGCGCTCACGCCGGCAATACGCGCGATCTGACCTATATAAAAAGTAGCAACCGTCTTCTTCATCTTATGGATGCTTTACATTCAGGACAAATGGTTATCTCTTGCCGCAAAATGTTGACATTCAAGCGCTTATAGTCTGCCGTTACCTGCTTACGGTCTTATCGCAGGGAAAGAGAACCAGGAAAGAGTAATTATTTTTATACTACAGAACGTTGAGCTTGTCGACATTATTAGATAATCTCAGTGACATATTATCAACCTTTAAAGTGCCCGCATTGGGGAGGAGGGATAGCGCAAGATAAACAAAATTCGTTAAGATGCAGACAGAAGATGGCGTAAAAGCGGGATACACATAACACATAAGAGACTCTGACCTTCCGGGAAGAACATATCATTTACAGGTCATGAGTCCTTAATTTTTTTAAGATGCAGGCACTCTCCTTCATCGTGTGTGGTGCAGGAGGAGAGGAGTGAGCGCAATCTTTCTTGAGTCTCAGTTAATGCACTTAGTTTACGTTCCACACTCGCGAGCTTCTCAGACGCCCTGACTCTCACCCACGCGCATTCTACAGGGCCTTTCTCATGCAGGTCTAATAGCTCCTTCATCTCTTCAAGGGTAAAACCAAGCCCCTTTCCCCACCCGATTAAACGTAGCCTCTTAAGCGCTTTCTCGTCATATATCCTATAGCCTGAGCAGTCCCTGCCACGTGGCAAGACAAGAGAACGCTTTTCATAATAGCGCATGGTCTGAACTGTAACCCCAGCGATACGCGCGAGCTGGCCTATATAAAACTTTTTGTATTTTGCAGTCACTTTTATACTTAAACTACGATACCAACCAATCGTTAGTGGAAGGGTATCCAATATGAGAGATTCAGATAGACAAAAGACATCCTTAAACCGTCAAATGGTATGCCCCCGTCATTTATTAATCTATGCATGAAGTTGACTTTCGTCAAAGAGACGTTTATACCCCGTACTTCTATAACCTGAATCCTGAACAACATAGTCTGACATATGGGATTTATCCGGAAAACATGTAATCTGTCAGCATTTTACCTGCTGAAAAGCAGTATTTGTCTTTCTAAACTCTAACAATATCTTATCTTCGAGCCTCTGCCTTGTACCCTTATCAAGGGGATGGGCAAGGTCACGATAAGTGCCGTCTTTCATCTTTTTTGACGGCATGGCAACAAAATAGCCCTGCGTGCCTTTAATGACTTTCATATCACGAACGATAAAGCAGTCGTCAATCTTAATGCTGACATAGGCCTTTAACTTCCCTTCACCGCCCACCGGGAGAACTTTTATATCCGTAATACGCACCTCTCCATCCTCTTTTGATAGGTATATAAGATATTAAGATTACTTCTCAACACCGTGCAAATACAATCTTTTTTTAATCCACAAGAGATGAGTCAAAAAAAAATCAAAATACCAAAAGAACATTTTGGTATATTATTTTTTACACCCTATAGCTTAGTATAGTGTCAAGAAAAAATTTTAAAATCACTAAAAAACATAAATAACATAAGAAAGATATTTTCATACATATTACGTGATTAAAATAAAAAAATGTGGTGGAGAGAGGAGGCAAATAAGTATTTTGTGAGGCTAAAAGGGAAAGGCATACCGTGGGAGATAAGACTCTTACACTTAAAGTGTTACCGTAGCCCTAAAAAAGAAAAGAAAAATGCCCTGAATACGCCATGCGGGCCGTTGATTAAAAGGCCTTCCCTTTCCCCCGGTGCTGATACAGGCTTTCATGTGGATAGAGTCGAAGACCTGCTTTAGGCAATGGAGGCTTTTGCCCTGCGCGGCCCCTGGAATCGGTGGCAGGGGGATAGATAAGATATATAAGGCAGGTTTCGGGGCCCCAGGGATTTCTACAATGTGCCCGCGCCGGGTGCCCGCCCAACCAGAAGAGGGCTCTCAATAGTATGCGGCAATATTCCTTTTTTTATAGCCTTTACTGATTCTGCTAACCGGCGCAACAGGATAGATTTTTTACATCTTTTGTAAAGGTCTGGGCGCAGAGTTTAAGGCCCTCCACCATGGTAAGATAGGGAAATAGCCGGTTTGAGAGTTCATGAATCGTCATCTTATTGGCGATGGCAAGTGCCGCGGACTGAATTATCTCTCCGCCTCCTGCCGCGAGGACCTGCGCGCCAAGGATACTTCCGGTATCGGTTTCAGCCACCAATTTTATAAAACCACTTGTCTCAAAATTGGCAAGGGCGCGCGGCACGTTATCAAGGGAAAGCGTGCGGCTCCTGGCGTTCATACCCCGCTTCCGGGCCTCTGCCTCTGTCAGCCCAACCGTGGCGGCCTGCGGCTCGGTGAAGACAACAGCGGGCATGGCCGTGAGATCAAGCGATGCGTCCCCGCTCCTCATGTTAATCGCCGCACGAGTTCCTGCGGCGGCGGCCACATAGACGTACTGCGGCAGGTTCGTGCAATCGCCGGCCCCGTAGATATCCTCTGCCGAGGTGCGCATGTGATCGTCTACTGCAATACCGCCCCCTGCCCCTGTCTTTACTCCGGCCTTTTCCAGGAAAAGCGCCTGCGTATCAGACCTTCGTCCCGTGGCTACAAGAAGTTGATCGCACACAATTATCCCGGCTTTTGTAGAGAGGATAAAATGACCGCCATCATGGCTCACTGAATCCGGCACAGTATGAAGTAAAACCCTCGCGCCCTCGTCTTCGAATACCCTCACGAGTCCATCTCCAAGGGCCGGGTCTTCACGGGACAAAAATGTGCTTCGGGCCAGAACCGTCACCTTTGAGCCAAGGCGCAAAAAGGCCTGCGCCAGCTCCAACGCCACCACCGAGCCGCCAAGGACAACAAGGTGCCCGGGCAGTTCCTCTGCAACAAGGGCCTCCGTGGAAGTCCAGAAAGGCGTCCCGGCCAGCCCCGCTATATTGGGAATAAAGGGGCTCGCCCCTGTGGCGATGAGGATTTTATCGGCCTTAACCTGCTCCGCGCCGCCATTGGCGCGCGTAACGGTAAGGGTGTGGCCATCAGAGAAACTTGCCCGGCCCCGTATGAGACGAATATCTTTATTTTTTGCCAGAATATCCTCATATTTTGCCTTGCGTAGCTTTGTTACAGACGCCTCCTGCTCTCTAACAAGGGCCGCTCTATCTACTACGGGATGATTTTTTGCGATACCGGAAAATCCATGGGAGGACTGCAGATGGACGATATGAGCGGCCTGTATCATTATCTTTGAGGGCACGCAACCGGTGTTCACACAGGTGCCGCCGATTACCTCGCCGCCCTCTATCATTGTAACCACGGCGCCATCTTCAACGGCCCTTAGCGCCGCCGCAAAAGCCGCGGAACCAGTACCGATAATGGCTATGTGGAGTTTTGTCCCTGCGCTATCACTCATGACCGGCCTCCCTCTCACGCTTAGAGCACTTACCATTGTCTTTTTTCATGTAGGCATACACCGTCAATGCCACGAAAAAGACCAGTGCGGGCATGAGTACATAATCAAGATAGCCAATATAAGCGGCGATACCCACGGCGCCGAAGAATATGACGAGAAGAGGCGTAAAGCAACAGAGGGCCGCTATGGCCGAACCAATGATGCCGGTCTTGAGAAGAGCTGATTTTTTCATTTTCCACTCCTTCTAACAGGTTAGACCGCATCTGGCCAGGAGCCATATTACACCGGCTATTATTGCCACGGCCCCAACCACGAATAATACGTCGGGCCATAGAGCCTTTTTTACAGTAGCCTCATTCATTTCCCCTCCCCTTCCCCCTTTATCTCCGTGGGATAGCCGAGTTTAGTAATAACACCGGCAATGGCGGAAGGTCTCTCTTCGCTCTCTTCGTAAGTGACCGTTGCCGTAGCCGTGGCCATCTCAACCACAGCCTTGTGCACACCCTTCATTTTCAAGAGGCGGTGACGTATGGTAATGGGACAGGTACCGCACGTCATGCCCGAGACATGCAAAACCGTGGTCGCCTCCTTTGCAAGGGCATAATGCGCCGGAATAAGAAAAACTGAAAAAAGCACAGCGGTTAATATGATTTTTCCCATAAAAATTCTCCTTATTGGATAAGATATGGCAGTAGCTCCGGCAGTATCAGGAGCAGTACGGCCAGCCCGCCAAGCATCCATAGCAAAACCGGCCTTTTGGGGGCGCACCCGCCGGCGAGACACTGCCTTTTACCCTGCCAGTATCTCCAACCTGCCCGGCCAAGCAGAGTCAGTGTTATAAGGGCAAAGAGCGGCCGGTATGGCTCCATGGCAATAAAAAGCGAGGCCGAACCAAGACCCAACATGACAACGATAAGCGGCCCAACGCAACAGGCCGAGGCCAGACCTCCGGCAACAACGGCCCCGATAATAGAAGTCTTTTCTCCCTTCAATCTTCATCCTCCAACGTCTTCAGTATGGGACAGGGGTCGAGGTTTGCCTTGTCTTCGCATTGCCGGGCAAGCTTCCAAAGCACACGCTTCATATGGAGCATCTTTTTAATGCGTACATCAATCTCTTGCGCCTTGGCCTCGGCCAAAGTCTTCACGCTCTCGCAATCGCTTCCGTCAGAGCGGATGGAGAGAAGCTCTCTGATTTCATCAAGGGTAAAGCCAAGTTCTTTTGCGCGCGTGATGAACTTCAGGCGTCTCACATCATCTGCCGAGTATCTGCGGTATCCCGAGGCCATGCGAGGCGGCTTCGGGATAAGCCCCCTGCGCTCGTAGTATCGCAACGTATCAACGGAAAGATTGACCTCTCTTGAGAGCTCTCCTATCTTCATATATAGAGTATAAACCCTGGAGCATACTCCAGAGTCAAGTTTTTTTTTAAGATAGAGAGTGAGTTTTTACGAGGATGTGTAGTAGTCTGGGGCGGGGGGGGAAATATTTCATGCAACGTAAGCGCGGTGTTTCTCATTGCGGCAAAGGCGTGTCTACCCTGCCGCCGAGGCCCTACTCCCCCTCATCCCCGATGGCCTCTTTTTTCCCTTCTTCGTTTACGTTCACAAAGGTTATGCGATTCTCAAAGACCACGGTCATGGCCCTGGATTTAATGGAATCGCTACTGACCTTCACATCATAGGTCAGGGAGGTTCGGCCACGGCAAGAGAGGTTAATATCAAATTTCAGTACAGAGCCCATGCGAATGGCCTTTTTGAAGACCACGTTCTCAAGGCCGATGGTGACGAACCTTCGCCCGGGAAAATCAAGGTTGGCCGTGATATAGGCGTACTCATCCACCCATTGGAGAAGATAACCTCCGAATAGATAGCCGTAATGGTTTAGGTGTTGGGGAAGAACGAGTTTGTGATTGAGCATCTTTATTTACCTCTCAATTTAATTATCCTTAAAGACCATATGGACCGATTTCTACGGTACATACTATAAAAATACCTCATCCCGGGACAAAGTAAAGGTATTACCTGGGATATGACACTTTTTCCATACAAAATCCTGAATTATGATTTTTTTATTGATAAATTTCACATGGGCATATTTCCTTTAATTTAAACAATATTAGCCCATTACTGGCCACGTGCCGGATTAAAGGCAGGGCTTTACCTTACCGTCAAACTTAAAAAAATATACCATCCCATGGCAGGTAGCCGCAATACTACCCGTTAATGCCTGCATTATGGGCTCTGCGCCAAACCCGGACAGGCTCCACGGCGGTATCCTCAAGGTCATGGGCAATGGCATTTAGATATGTATACGAGAGTTACCGACATGTCCATCCTTGCTGCAACCTCTTCTCATATGCCCCTTATCGGCCATGGGCACCTACTTTTTTGCAATCCTCTCATTGAAGTATAAAGGGGCTTTTGATAAACTACCTGAAAGACAATTATATAGATGGCGCGCACAGGGTCCACACACCGGGAAAGTATCCAAATGGAAAAGCCCTCCGTGCTTTTAAACATAATAAATAATATGGTCATGGAAAAAAAAGGCGTACTCCTGACAGGTCTCTTCATACTTCTCTCAGCTATAGCCGGAGGCTGTGCCCATTATACATGCGCCCCTTTAAAAGGGTACCATGAACCATGGGTGCAGACAGGAGATAGCTACGGCACCGGAGAAGCCTGCATGACGGCCATATGGGACGTAGGCGTCTGCGCCACGGATACGCAGGCAGTGGCTGATATTCAGATAAAATGGGCCCTCGACTGCATGGCATACTGCAAGACACCCTCGAAGAAAAAAGGCATAAAGTCCTGCTACGGGGTCTCCAAGAACCAGGACCACGGCAGGCCCCTCTGTAAACGCATCAAGGCAAGTGCCGATATGCCGCCGCTTGATACACCCTGGTATGTTATCTGCTCGGACCTCGCCAGCACCTGCGAGTGCCGGCCAAAAAAATCAAAAAAACATTAGAGAATCTCCCTGCCCTTGGACCCCGGGGCCATATCGCCTCGCAGTAAGCAGGGGCAGACTTGACAACCTGACGTTTTGAAGTAAAATTAGTTCATATATATTATTTTAACGGCCTACAGGCCAACCGACTCGTGTACCGGAAGGATTTGTGTGAGGAGAGCTTCAGGACAAGGGTGCGGGATAATACCATCTTAAAAAAAACCGAGGAGGAATGACAATGGCTATTACCTTACCGGATCTACCCTACGCAGAGGACGCCCTCGCGCCCATTATCAGTGCCCGTACCCTGGAGTTTCATTATGGCAAGCACCACAAAGCCTATGTTGAAAACACTCTTAAGATGATAGCGGGGACTGAGCTCGCGGAGGCCAACCTTGAAACCATTATAAAAAAAACCGCAGGCAATGCAGAAAAGGCCGGTCTGTTCAATAACGCGGCTCAGGTATGGAACCATTCATTTTACTGGCAGTGCATGAAGCCCGGCGGCGGCGGGGCCCCAAATGGGGCCATCCTTGAAAAAATCAATACCGAGCTTGGTGGATATGAAAAATTTGTCGAGGCCTTCAAGGCTGCGGGCGCAACACAGTTCGGGAGCGGATGGGCCTGGCTGGTGCTTCGCAACGACAAACTTGAGATTATAAAGACCGCTAACGCCGATACGCCCATAGCCCATGGCCTTAAGCCGCTACTAACGGTGGATGTCTGGGAGCACGCCTATTACCTGGACTACCAGAACAGGCGCCCCATCTACCTCGGCGCCTTTATCGATAAACTCATTAACTGGGACTTTGTAAACGCCAACCTCGGCGCATAGGGGGCGGTAAGGATCTATGGAGGAGTAAGACAACGGGGAGGAGAAAAATCTTTAGTATCAGAGCGGTTTTTCTTCCCCCTGCGCTTTTTTAAGATGCGCACTACGCCATAAAACCGTGGTTCAGGAGGGTAGAGTTAGCTGAATTGCCGGTGAGAGGAGAGGCATATGTACTTTCCGTCTCACCTGTCTTAGATGGCTATGAGCCCTGATTTGGGCGAGATTATGGAGCGGGGGCGGGGGTGGTAGAGCGGAGTAATAAAAAAATAAACAGATTAAAAGCGGAAGGAACGGGCGCAAGTAATGTAAACACAAAAGCGCCTCCGAGGATCTTTTTTGCCCTTTAGCCCCTGCCCGCTCATATCAGGGTTTACGGGCGGCCCTGAAGGTTCATCTCCTTTAAAAACCCGTTGTTGTCCTTTTGCGCCAGCTCAAGAAAGACCCTTACCACCTCAGGGTCGAACTGTTTTCCGGAAAATTTTCTAAGCTCATCAAGGATAACTCGCATGGGACGGCCTTTTCTGTATGGCCTGTCCGAGGCCATGGCGTCCACGGTATCGGCCACGGAGAGTATGCGCGCCTCAAGGGATATGTCCTCGCCCCTCAGCCCATCGGGATAGCCTGTACCGTCGTAAAACTCATGGTGGTGTCTTACAACGGGGATTATATCCTCAAGCTGGCTGATGTTGGAGAGTATCTCCGCCCCCTTTGCGGGGTGTTTGCGTAGCTCCGAGGTCTCTTCCGCTGTAAGTTTCCCCGGTTTATTAAGTATCCCCTCGTAAGTGCCTATCTTTCCAATATCGTGAAGCAGTCCTCCTATCTCAAATCTCTTGAGTCTCTTCTCCGGCACTCCCATTTTTTCCCCTATCCTCAGGGCAATGGCTGTTACCCTCTCGGAATGACCTCTTGTCCAGGGGCTCTTTGCGTCAATGGTGTCAGAGAGCGTCATTATGGTAGAGATAAGGAGTTTTTCAAGGTCCGTTACAAGACGCGAGTTCTCAAGGGCCATGACAATCTGAGTGGATAATTTATCAAGGGTCTTAAGGTCTTCGGGGACAAATGCGGCCGCGCGCTTTGAGGCAAGGTGCAGAACCCCTGTTATCTCCGACTTGACGATGAGGGGGACGCGTATGTGTGATAGATAACCTGCCTTTAAAGACATTTGCTCGAAGGGCAGGGGTTTATCCACCTTACTTAAGTCACTTATATACTGGGGTCGAAGGTACTCAACTACCTCATAGGCGCTTGTCTCATTAAAGGGCACAAAATTTTTGTCAACGATGCTCTCGCCGCCATAACCGGCGGCAAATACAAAACCGCCTCTCTCCCTGTCTACAAGCCTCACCGTGGACCTATCGCATGGAACAAGTCTCGCTATCATATTAACGACAGTGCGCCTTATCTCCATTGGGTCAAGCGTGGAGAGGATGGTCTTGTCGATCCCGTGCATTACCTCAATGGTCTCTATCTTATGAGAGAGTTCCATGGTCCTGTCAATGGCCTCTCTGGCGTGCATAGACTTCTCAATAGCGAGAGAGACATGGTGCCCTATTCCCTGAAAGATGCTCCTATCCCTCTCTGTACATACCGCCTCTCCCCCATCCTCGGGCCACCTCCTCTCTCTGTATGCCTGTACTAATAAACCAAAAAAAGTTTTTTTACCTTTCAGCGGGATGACGGCCAAATTATCAATGCCAGTAAGCCAGTCGGAAAAATCCCCGGAGGAATCAGAGATAAAAGCCGGGCCGTCATTCAATATATCTCTCATAAAAGGCGCATCCATACTAATGGAGTGTGTTCTAAAAGAAGGCACCTGGTGTGAATCAAGACCGGATGCGCTAACGGGCATCATCAACTTCGTATCCTCATCTCTCAGATAAATCATGGAAATATTAGAGCCCGCTATACTCCCAACTCCGCTCACTATGCTTTCCATGAGTTCATCAAGGTTCTCCGTCTGTGCCGTGGCCTCGGTTATCTTAAGGAGATTCTTTGTAATATCCGCCTCCTTAATTAACATCTCCTCGGCCTCTTTTCTCCTGGTAATGTCATGGATCGAGCCGACAAGATTTGTACAGACACCGTTCTCGTTGAATACAGGAGCAACGCTCACATCGCCTGTTTTTTTACCAGAGGGAAAAAGAGAGGTCTCTTCCCACCGGATAATCCTCTTCTCAAAGATGGCTTTGCTGTAATTATCCCTTACCATGGTGATAGCCGATGCCGGAATCACCTCCTCAATGTCTTTGCCAATAATCCTGTCTTCAGAAAGTCCTGTTGCCTCGATAAAGGCCTGATTAACGGATAAAAAACGATATTTTTCACCGGGCTCAACACTGAGAAAAAAGAGGATGTTCCCAACCGTTTGATAGATGAGGGAGAGTTGAGCCTCGCCTTTTTTCAGCACCTCCTCCATGTGCTTGCGTTGGGTAATATCCTTCATCATGCCGATGGCATGGCACTTTCCGCCGATAGATACCGCCGAGATAGCGTGCTCTATGGGAAAGACGGTTCCGTCCTTTTTTATGGCCCTCATCTCAACGGTCCGGGCGAGCATCTTACACTCACCGGTCTCCCTGAACTCGCTTAACTTCTTTAGAAGCCCCTCACGTGCATTATCCACCACTACGAGATCCGTAAAAGGCATTCCAATGGCCTCGTCTTCACTATAACCGAATATATCCACAGCCGAGGGATTCCAGTACATGACCTTGCCGTAGTCGTCGATGATAATAATAGCGTCCTGGGCAGTCTCTGAGATGGCGCGCATCATCTCCTCGCTATCCTTGAGGGCCTCACCTGCCTTCCTGCGCTCAAGCTCCGCCGAGACACGGGCCGCCATAATTGAAAATACTTCTTGCGCCCTTGGCGGAAGCTTAAGGGGAGTTCTGGAGATGGCGTTTAATATTCCTATGGACTCGCCTTCCCTGTCCATTAAAGCGGCGCCCACATAACCCTCGGCCTTAAAATCCTTCAGTATCCCGACCTCAGGAAAAAGCTCGGAGACGCCTTCATTAAAGGCGCAGTAACCGCCCTCCCTGACCTTCTCGCAGGGACTTCCCGCAAGGTCATACTCATACTCCTTTATATACTCATCGTCGCATATCATGGCCACGACCCTTGCTCGTCCCTCTACAAACTCGGATACGGAACAGCAATCAACTCCGAGCCACTTTGAGAATTCACCGACAAGCCCCTCGAAGAACTCAGGCCCCATGGCCCCCGACGTAGTCTTCAAAAGGGCCTCAAAGGCCCTCTCGTCATTTTTACGGCTCGTTACATCGTAGGCTATGGCGAGGATTATGTTGTCAGCGGGGATGGACCTCGACGTCCACGAGAGCCACTTTATTGAGCCGTCTCTGCAGATATAACGGTTCTCAAAGTCCAGTAGCTCCAGACCTCTCTTCAGTTTCTCCTCTCGCGCCTCCAGTGTCCTCTTTTGGTCATCAGAGTGGATAAAATCAAGAACCGGTCTGGAGAGAAGTTCCTCCGGGGTGTACCCGAGGACCTCGGTAAATGCCGGGCTAACCCTTGTGAAGTAACCGTTGAAGTCGATTATGCAGGCCATGGAGCCTGAGAGGTTAAAGAGCCTCTCAAGGTCGTCAGCGGCACGTTTTTTCTCGGTAATGTCACGCACTGTGGCCTGCATGATACCCCTGCCCTCAAGGCTAAACGCAGTAAGAATTACCTCTGCCGGAAAGGGACTGCCGTCGGCGCGTATATGGGTCCATTCAAAGGAGTTGCGTCCCTCACGGAGGGCAACGGCCATCTTCTCATCCGCCGCCTCCACGGAGTTCCTGCCGTCTGTCTGACGGGGCGGAGATAACTCGCCGGGGTGTCTTCCAAGAAAATCACCTTTACTCTTAAGGCCGAAGACCTTGAGCGTGGCGCCGTTGCAGTCAATGAAACCCTCTTCGTCAAGTAGCATTATGGCGTCACTGGAGGACTCGAATACGGAACGGAATTTTTCCTCACTCCAGACAAGCTTCCTGGCCAGAGATATTTTCTCAAGAGCCAGCTCCGTTCTCCTGCATACCTCGTCAATATCAAGGGGTTTTATGAAGTAATCGTCTGCGCCCGACTTTAAGGCGGAGATGGCGTTCTCACGGGAGGCGTGCCCCGTTACTACGACACAGAGCGTATCAGGGCACATGGATTTCAGCTCCTTTAAGAGCGCAATGCCGTCCATGTCCGGGAGCTTGATATCAATGAGGGCTATCTCAAAGGCAAGCTTCTTCGCCTCTTCGAGGGCCTCGCCCGCCGTAGCGACAGGTGTAGCGCAGTAACCCTTCTCGGAAAAAATATCAGAGAGGGTCTCGCGCGTACCGGCGTCGTCGTCTACTATAAGGATATTAATATCCGTCATGAGCAACTGTTATGATTATTGAAGTTCACAGATAACCCTCCCATCCCTGCTTCACTTAAACCCAAGCAAAAACTCTTCGACCGCCCCCCTACGCCAGAGTAAGAAAAGGCTCGAGCTTATCAAGTTGCAGGGGCTTGAAAAGCACTTCAACTGCCCCGAGGCTACGCGCCTCCTCTATGAGCTCGTCAAGGGCAAAGGCCGTCATCATGACAACCTTTAAGCCGGGACGTACCTCTTTTATTCTCCGAAAGGTCTCAACTCCGTTCATCCCCGGCATCTTGATGTCAATGAGGACAAGATCATAGGGCCTCTCACGCACAAGCTTTATGGCATCATAGCCATCCCCGGCTACAGCCGTATCATGGCCCATCTCCGAGAATATATCCGAGAGGGTCTCTCTCATGCCTTGGTCATCGTCAACTACCAGTATAGTGCATTTTTTTGTCATCTCAGCATGCCTTCCTATCCAGGGGGAGCCGTACAATAAAGGTTGTACCCTCTCCCACCTTGCTCTCTACTGTTATGGTGCCGCCGTGCCTCTCTACGATACCTTTTACTATGGAAAGACCGAGCCCTGTGCCCCTGGTCCTGGTGGTATAAAGGGGGTCAAATATACGGGTGATGTCTTCGGTTGTTACACCCACGCCGCTATCTTCAAAAGAAATCTCAACGGCCCCGTCCTTCTCCCCTGTCCTGATGCAGAGGCGGCCTCCATCGGGCATGGCCTGCAACGCGTTTGTGACGAGATTGACTATGAGCTGATGTATCTGATCCGCATCAAAAGAAAATGCCGGAATCTCCCCCGGGCTATCAAAATCCACAACGACATTCCCGGCTATATCCAAGGCGGAGAGCGCCTCGCCGATAAGTTCGTTAATATCGCCATGGCTCAGCTCCAGGGCCCTCTCCCTTGAAAAATCAAGAAGATCGGAGATTATCCTGTTAGACCTGCCTACCTCCCTTGATAGTATATTAAGGTGTTTCAGCACATTTTCCTCACCGCCGCCCTTGAGCTTCATCTTCAGGTAATATACTGAGTTGTTTATCACGCCAAGGGGGTTCCTGAGCTCGTGCCCCACACTGCTCGAGAGCTGTCCTATGGCGGCGAGCTTCTCCTTTGTTATAAGCTTGTTCTGAAGGGCCTTCAGGGCCGCGGTACGTTTGTCCACCATGGCCTCAAGGTTCTTCGAGTATCCCTGCAAACGCTCTTTGCTCTCGCGCAGTTCGTTTTCCACCTCCCTGCGTTCACGTATCTCTTTATCGAGTTCATCGCGTGAGGCAGTTATCCTGCCAAGATTGACGGTCATATCGTCAAAGGCCCTTGAGAGCTGGCCTATCTCGTCCTTTGAGAGCGTTCCCACCCGATAAGAGAGGTCTCCCTCCCCTACCCTCTCTGTCCCTTTATGGAGGGCCTTTATGGGGCCTGCGATGGACCTTGCCACAAAAGCGGATACGGCCATAACCAGTAAGAGAGTCACAGCTCCAACGAATATCAACCATCTTCTGATCGCACCGACTAAGGAAAATGCCTCGGAGGTATCCTGCTTAATAACAAGCCCGAGATGCATGGGAGCAAAGTACGTCCATACAGCCACTATGGGTTGTCCCCTGTAGTCAATGGATATACCGGAGCCGCTTTCTTTATTAAGGGCATGTTGCATGGGCAGGGCCTCTCTTGAGCCTATTCGCACCTTTCTCTTAAAGGCCGCATCAGGGTCGTGTCTCAGGGGGGCCGCAAAAACAATATTTGCGCCGTCGAGCCCCGCCAGGACTATCTCACCGGTCTCGCCAAGGCCTGAATAATTCTTTACATGCGCATAGAGCCCACCGGTATCGAGCTGAAAAACCACAAAACCAAGAATTTTAGCGCCTTTCCTTACAGGAGCGCTCATGAAGGCGGCGGGTTTTTTTGTGGGCGCAAATTCCTTGAACTCAGAGACCTCTGTCCTTGAGGTCTCCCGCGCCCTCTTGAAGACAGCGGCAAGCTCAGTATCTTCATATTTGCCCCGCAGAACATTCTTGCCTGCACTCTCTTTATTTAAAAGAGAGAAGACAATATCTCCGGAAAAGCTGATGAGATAGAGGCCGTTGAAGCCGACGCTGTTGTAACCCTCAAGAAGGGCCCTGTATGAGGCATCAAGCACGGCGTTCTCATCCCGCCCTCCATTGTTCTTAAGGAGACCTCCATAAAACCCCATGGCATCCATTAAGGCAGGGGTCTGTGCGAGCATGGTAATAACCAATTTCTTGTCATCAACATAATCTACAAAATGCTCAAGTGTGCTCTCGGAGAGGTTCGAGAGCCCGGCGATAACTTCCTCTTTTATGGACATGGCACTTAGACGGTACGTAATGAGACCGGCCACTAAAAGAGGTATCAGCGCAACTACAAGCAGACTCAGGAGTATCTTCTTACCAATAGATAAGGCCATCTCTTCCTCTATTACACCGCATATATAAAAAACTTCGCAGGAAGAAAGACTAACTCAACAATTCATAATAATTTTATTATTTTGGACGGGAAGACAACGTAAAAACCATCTAATAGGATTTAAAGATAGAATCAGGAGTAAGAAAAGAAATTGAACTGAATTAG
>CAZSAY010000036.1:0-17837 GCA_964605225.1 uncultured Thermodesulfobacteriota bacterium
AAGAAAGGGTGCGTAGCGCCATGTGGCTCATAAAGAGCCTCCATCAGAGGCAGAGGACCATATACAGGGTTGTGGAGTGCATCGTTGATGTGCAGAGGGATTTTCTTGATAAGGGCCTTAAGTTCATGAGGCCTCTGGTGCTGAAGGACGTGGCCGCCATATTGAATGTGCACGAGTCCACTGTAAGCAGGGTGACATCCAATAAGTATGTTGATACGCCGAGGGGGCTCTTTGAGTTAAAGTACTTTTTCTCAAGCAGTATCCCCGGCTTTGACGGCGGGGACGTGACCTCGGAGTATATCAAGGAGAAGATACGCGGCATCATAGGCGAGGAAGACGCGGCAAAGCCCCTTAGCGACCAGGATATTGTGAGCAGGCTTGGCCTCTCGGGTATAAAGGTGGCAAGACGGACGGTGGCCAAATACAGAGAAGCCCTGGGTTTTCCCTCGTCGAGCAGGAGAAAGGCCTGTTTTTAGCCGCCCTTGCAGGCACCGTATCTCTACGGAACACATGGTACAAGAATACTTTTTTTGACTTGTTGCCTGATTTTTGATATAAGTGCTTTTCTTTTGTAATATAATAATAAAATACAGATTAAGCCGATCATGCCCGTCTTCCGGGGTGATGGTAGATCTTTACTGGAGGTAGAGGATGCACGTTAAGGTAACGTTCAGACACATGGATAGTTCAGATGCGCTCAGAAAATATGCCGAGGAAAAAAGCGGCCGCATAGGGAGGTTTCTTTTCGACCCCGTGGAGATACACTGGGTTCTTTCCGTTGAAAAGATCCGCCATATAGCCGACGCCACAGTAAGCGCCAACGGTGTTACCATTAAGGCCCAGGAGTCCACTCAGGACATGTACTCCGCAATTGACAACGTCATTGATAAACTCTACATACAGGTAAAGAAACACAAGGACAGGGTCAAGGGACACAAAAACGGTGAGGTAGTAAGCGAAGGGTCATATGCCGGGGCTCCCGTTGATGATTCCGGGCCTGCAGGCGAGGTGGTTTCCTCAAGGGTCATAATGCGGGAGAACCAGTTTCTAAAGCCTATGTCCGTTGAAGAGGCGGCCATGCAGCTTGATGTCACAGAGGGTGATTTTCTTGTTTTTACCGACCATGGCACGAGTAATGTAAGTGTTATATATAAAAAGAAGGGCGGTAATTACGGTCTTATCGAGACTCGTACGAGATAGCCTTCCATAGCGCTTTGTCTCCCTGTCGGGCCGGCCAGCTTCGGTCTGACGAAGAGTTTTATTGCCTGCATTTCGCGATAAATGCACAAGTGTGGTATATGTCCATGAAGCTCGTAGACGTTTTATATGAGGATTGCATTATCCCGTCCCTCAAGGCCAGGGACAAGGAGGGTATCCTTGTGGAGATGGTGGATTATCTTAAGGACAAGTTGCCCGGTCTTGATAGAGACAAGGCCCTGAAAGCGCTTTTCGCAAGAGAACAGCTTGGCACAACAGGTATCGGTCACGGCGTGGCCCTGCCTCACGGTAAGCTCCGGGGCGTTAATGAAATAAGGGTATTTTTCGGCAGGAGTACGGAAGGGATAGATTTCAAGGCCATAGACAAGCAACCGGTTCACCTTATTTTTCTTATCATAGCCCCCGAGAACTCCGCGGCGGCCCACCTTAAGCTCCTTGCCTGTATATCACGTATACTAAAAAGCATTGACCTCCGGGAGCGTTTGCTGAAGGCTTCCGACGAGTCGAGTATCTTTAACATTATTGCAGAGGCAGACAAAAAGAACGAGGGGTAAACGTTCGCCGCCTATCTTACCTCGGGCGATTAAGTGGTGAGGATATTATGGCAATGGGCATAGCTGTTAAAGAACTCTTCGGAGATGAGCGAGTAGCGCATCTCTCTTTTCAGCTTGTGGCCGGGCACAAGGGGATAGATAAGAAACTATCTACCCCTCACATACAGAAGCCGGGTCTCCTTCTTACAGGTAAGCTTGATGAGCTCCATCTTGACAGGATACAGATATTCGGAGCCGCCGAGTGCGGTTATATAAGGGGGCTGAAAGGCGAAAAATTAGAAAGGACCATCGGTGTTATCAGCCATGGCGAGATACCAGCTATCCTTATTACAAAGGGCGAGGCTCCGCCGGCCACTCTCATTGCCCTCTGTGACGAAATGGCCATACCTCTGTACACTACCGTACTTACCACCTCAATTGCCATAGATGATTTCACCAAGTTTCTTGATGATAAGCTCGCGCCAACGGTGAGGCTTCATGGCGTGCTCATGGATGTACTTGGCATAGGTATACTACTTAAGGGAAAGAGCGGCATAGGCAAGAGCGAGTGCGCCCTTGACCTTGTCTCCTGCGGATACAGGCTCGTGGCAGACGATGTTGTCATAATAAAAAAACTTCCGCCCTCTACCCTCATAGGCACCGCCGCAGATCTTATCCGTTATCATATGGAGATACGCGGCATAGGCGTCGTCAATATACAGGACCTATTCGGTATAACGGCTATCCGTGAGCACAAACAGCTCGACCTTGTAGTGGAGCTGGTCAAATGGGACCCCGCCGGTGTGTACGAGAGGCTCGGTTTTGAGGACAGTACCAATGACATCCTCGGAGTGGATGTGCCGTACCTCAAGATACCCGTAAGCCCTGGGAGAAGCGTTGCCACGATTGTAGAGGTGGCGGCACGGAATCGGATACTTAAGATTATGGGAAAGCATCCGGGGAAAAAATTCAAGGCCGAGCTCAAGGCGGCGCTTGAGTGCCCGGCCAAGGCGAGTCATTGAAGGACGTTCATCTTGTTGTGATAAGCGGCCCCTCGGGGTCAGGTAAAAGAACGGCCATAAAGGCCCTTGAGGATACGGGTTTTTTCTGCGTCGATAACCTGCCTGTGCCCATGCTCCCTTCTTTTATGGATCTCGTATCCGGGGCCGGCAAGATAAAGAAGGCCGCCATCGTTGTGGACGTGCGGGAGGGTCTCTTTTTAAAAGAGTTTATAAATGCCCTTCTCACTATAAGAAAGGCCGGATACAAGTGTGCCCTCCTGTATCTTGAGGCCGCGGACGAGGTGCTTGTCAGAAGATTCGGCGAGACGAGAAGGACCCATCCTCTTGCCGCGGGCGAGAGCCCCCTTGAGGGGCTGATAATGGAGAGGAAGCTTCTGAAGGACTTGAAGTTTCATGCCGACAGGGTCATTGATACGAGTTCTTATAACGTCCATCAACTGAGAGACCTTATCCGCGAGTTCTGTTCAGACTCCATTAGACGGAGCACACTTACTATCAATCTCGTCTCCTTCGGTTTTCGCTACGCAATACCAACGGACGCGGACCTCGTCTTTGATGTAAGGTTCATACCGAATCCCTTTTTCGTTTCCACACTGCGAAGGCTTGACGGAAGAGATGCCAGGGTCAAGGATTTTGTTCTCTCAAGTCCCGAAGGAAGTGGTTTTCTTGAGAGGCTCAAGGGGCTTTTCTCGTTCCTGGTGCCCCTTTACTGGAAAGAGGGAAAGTCTTATCTTACAGTGGCCATCGGATGCACGGGCGGCAAGCATCGCTCCGTGGCCGTGGCCGATGCCATAGCCGATACGCTTAAGATGGATATTACAACCTTAAGGCAGAAGCATCGCGATATAGATAAACTTTAAGAAGGAGAGCCATGATAGGCGCCGTCATCATAACCCATGGAGATCTTGGACGGGCGCTACTTGATGCCGCCAGGATAATAAAAGGCGGGATGGAGAAGATAAAACCCGTCACTATTGAAAATTATAACGATGTCGATGCCCTGCGTGGCAGGCTTCTACGCGCCGTAAGCGAGGTAGACGGCGGGAGCGGAGTATTGGTCTTTACGGATCTCTTCGGAGGAACTCCAACCAATATAGCCATGTCCATCCTTGAGGATAGAGAGGTAGAGATAATGACGGGTGTGAACCTGCCAGTGCTTATCAAGTTCGACACCCTGCGTGACGGTAAGAGTTTGAAAGAAGTTGCCGCCTTCCTTAAGGATTACGGGCGAAAGAGCATGGCCATAGCCGGGGATATGTTAAGGGGTGAGTAAGGGGGAGTTTTTTCTGCCTCTGCCTCGCCACTTTACCGGGGCAGAGCAGTTACGGCTACAGGGCCTTTAAAAACATAATAAAGTTCGCATCGTGATAACACTTGTAAGAGTAGACGACAGGCTACTTCACGGACAGGTCATACATGCCTGGGTCCCGGCTACAAGCTCTGATATGCTTGTCGTGGTAGCCGAAGAGGAGGAGCATTATATACTTAAAAAAGAGCTCTCAGGGTTTACCGTTGAAAAGGGCCTGGAGGTTGTTGTCCTTGATGAGCGCGGGGCCTGTGGTTTTCTTAAAGCCCCGGCCCTTGAAAACCGGAGGGTAATGGTAGTTTTGCCATCTATCGCCGTGGCCGAAAGAATGTATAAGGCGGGTTTTAAATTTACATCCCTTAATATAGGCAATATCCACCACGCCGATTATAAGACCAAGATCTCCCCATCGGCCATGATAACAGATGAGGAGGAAAGGGCGCTTGGAGGCCTTGCCTCCTCCGGTGTTACTCTTGATATAAGGGCCCTGCCGGAGGCCATGGCAGGCGAAGCGGCGAAGGGGGCTTGATAAGGGGCTGATTTTAAGGGCCACGATAAGGGGGAGGGGGATATTACAGGTAGGATTCTCATGGGCGCGTATTTACAGGGGCGATATTTACAGGGTTTAAGTCTATGGAAAAGACCTTTACCATACAGAACAAGCTCGGGCTTCATGCCAGGGCATCTTCTTTTTTTGTTCAGGAGGCAAACCGTTTCGAGTCTGAGATATTTGTTATAAAAGATGATCAAGAGGTAAACGGAAAGAGTATCCTCGGAGTCCTTATGCTCGCGGCCCCCAGGGGGGCCGAGATAACGCTTAGGGCCGAGGGCGAGGACGCCGCCGCGGCCATAGATGCCCTTGGTCTGCTTATTAATAACCTTTTTGGTGAGGAGTGATGTCTGAGAAACAAAAACACACCGGCTTTATAAAAGGTATCGGAGTCTCCCCGGGCATAGTTGTCTCCAGTGCCTATGTCCTAAAACGCGGTACGGAGCCAGGGGTAGAGTACTGCCATCTTGATAGCGCCGATAGCCTTGTGGAGATAGCCCGCTTCAAGAAAGCCCTTGAGCAGAGCAGGGTTCAGCTCGAGCGTGTCCGGCAGAAGATGGAGGATGCCGGCAGGGAAAAAGAGCATATCAGCATCATAGACGCCCACCTCATGATACTGAAAGATAATACCCTCATCAAGGACACCATAAATACCATTAAAGAAGAGAGGGTAAACGCCGAGTGGGCGCTGAAGAAAGTCCTTGCCAAACTTATGGATTATTTTAACACTATCGATGACGAATACCTCCGTGAGAGGAGTTACGACCTTGAGCATATAGTCAACAGGATAATATTCAACCTCTCAGGCAGGCACGATGACTCCCTTTCCGGCATTAAAGAGCCCGTCATAGTGGTTGCCCATAACCTCTCTCCCGCTGATACGGCTCAGATGTCAAAGGATAAGGTCCTTGGTTTCAGCACCGATCTCGGCGGAAAGACATCGCATACGGCCATCATGGCAAGGGCCCTTGAGATACCCGCTATCGTGGGGCTTGAGACCGCTTCTTCCATGGTGGAGACGGGAGATATTATCATCATAGACGGCACTGAGGGCACGCTTATCATCAACCCGCCCGAGAGCGTCATCGAGCTTTACAAAAAGAAAAAAGAGCGCTACGCCGACTACGACAAAACCCTATTTCATTACCGTGACCTTCCATGCGAGACCCTGGACGGCAGACGTGTGGCGCTACGCGGCAACATGGAGCTCATAGAAGATGTTGCCTCCCTTGTCGAGCATGGCGCCGAGGGCATAGGTCTTTACAGGACAGAGTTCCTGTACCTTAACCGCAAGGCCCTGCCTACCGAGGAGGAACACTACAGGGCCTATAGCGAGGTGGCAAAGAAGGTCTATCCCAACCCCGTAATAATACGCACCCTTGATATCGGAGGAGATAAGGAGTTGCCCGGCCTTGATCCTTCCGAGGAGAGCAACCCGGCACTGGGTCTGCGGGGTATAAGGTTATGCCTGAAACACAGGGGTGTCTTCAAGGCACAGCTAAAGGGGATGCTCCGGAGCTCTGTGCATGGAAAGGTAAAGATAATGTTTCCCATGATATCCGGCGTCGGGGAGCTGAGGCTCGCCAAGGCCGTACTCGCCGAGGCAAAGGCAGAGCTTCAGAGGGAAGGTAAAGACTTTAATCCCGCCGTGGAGACGGGCATTATGATCGAGGTGCCATCGGCGGCCCTTGTGGCGGATATCCTCGTGAAAGAAGTGGATTTTATCTCAATAGGCACCAACGATCTCCTCCAGTATTCCCTTGCCATCGACCGGGCCAATGAGCATGTGGCCTATCTCTACGAGCCATATCACCCGGCTGTTTTGAGGGTCATAAAGTCCGTTGCCAGTGCCGCCATAGATGCCGGCGTTAATGTAGGCGTCTGCGGAGAGATGGCCGGTGAGCCCGAGTACGCCCTCATACTTCTGGGTTTTGGCATACAGACGCTGAGCATGAACGCCATATCCATACTCAAGGTAAAGCGGCTTATGCGTTCCATTGACTACGCCTGGGCCAGGGAAATATGCGATGAGATAGTCAAGTTTCCCACGGCCACAGAGGTGGAACAATATGTGAGCGCGAGATTGCCCGAATTTTACAAAGAGGAGTTTTAATGACTCTATGATTTTATTTGACAGGGACATGAATTAAGTAGATAATAGGAACCTTTAATCAACGCGAGTCTAAAAGGAGATTTTAAATGGAGTATAGAGAATATCTTTTCACATCAGAGTCCGTCACAGAGGGGCATCCCGATAAGGTCGCGGATCAGGTATCAGATGCCATACTTGACGCCCTTCTCGCCGAAGACCCCGCAAGCAGGGTAGCCTGTGAGACCATGGTCACAACAGGTGTTGTCATTATAGCCGGTGAGATAACCACAACTGCGAGAATCGATTATCAGGATATAGTTAGAAATACCATAAAGGATATCGGCTACACCGACGCGAGCATGGGTTTTGATTACCACACATGCGCTGTCATGGTAAGTCTTGACAGGCAGTCGCCCGATATAGCCATGGGAGTAGATAGCGGCGAGGTAAAAGAGCAGGGCGCCGGGGACCAGGGCCTTATGTTTGGATACTCCTGCGACCATACGCCGGAGCTTATGCCCATGCCTATTATGCTCTCTCACAAGGTCTCGTCAAGGCTAGCCGAGGCGAGGAAAAACCTTGATCTTAACTTTCTCAGGCCTGACGGCAAGAGTCAGGTAACGGTAAAATATTTTGACGGTAAGCCCACTACCGTGGATACGGTAGTCGTCTCCAGTCAGCACACACCTGATGTGAGCAAAAAGGATCTTGCCGAGGGTATAATAGAAGAGGTCATAAAAAAAGCCATACCCGCAGAGCTCCTTACCCCGGAGACAAAATACCTTGTAAATCCCACGGGTCAGTTTATAGTGGGCGGGCCCCACGGTGACTGCGGCCTTACGGGAAGAAAGATAATAGTGGACACATACGGCGGTCACGGCAGTCATGGTGGCGGCGCCTTCTCCGGTAAGGACCCTTCCAAGGTAGACCGCTCCGCATCTTACATGGCAAGGTACGTGGCCAAGAACGTCGTTGCCGCAGGGCTCGCAACTGAGTGCGAACTTCAGCTTGCCTACATCATAGGCATCCCTGAACCGGTCTCTGTCATGGTCGATTGCTTTGGCACGGAAGTGGTTCCCGAGCAGAAGATAGAGGATCTCATCAGAGCTAACTTCAACCTTAAACCTGCCGAGATAATTAAAGACCTTGATCTCCTCCGGCCAATATACAGGCAGACCGCCGCATATGGCCACTTCGGTAAAGTGGGCTCTGACTTTACATGGGAAAAGACCGATAAGGCCGCTGCATTGCGTAAAGCCGCCGGTCTATAATCACTCACTCTGCGGTTTTTTTGTACATGAGTAGCCGCTGAGATATTTTAATCGGACACATGGCCGAGTATGTGACGCATACCGGCCATTTTGTCATATTTTCAAAGGGGGGGGGGAATTTACAAGAGGGGCTGAATTTGCATGAGGGGCTTAATTTACATGAGGGGCGCAATTTACAAGAGGGGATGAATTTACGTGAGAGGCGTAATTTACATAAGGGGCTCAATTTACAAATGAAGGGTATCACAACCTGAGGTCAGTTTCAGGCCGTAGTAAATTCCTTGCATGGGAACGACGGAGACAGGGACCGCATGAAGCCCGGTACGTAGAGGAGAGTTAATTTGCCGTGCAAATCTTTAAAGGTAAAGAGATAGAAGTTTTGATATTCCACATTTAACAATTTAAACTTAAGAGTAAGATGGAGGGTAGATGAAGTACGACGTAAAAGACCTTGCACTTAGCGCGAAGGGAAAAAACAGGATAGAGTGGGCCGAGAGGGATATGCCGGTCTTAAGGCGTGTTAAAGAAAATTTTACCGCCAATAAGCCCCTTAAGGGCGTTAAAGTTGCGGCGTGTCTTCATGTTACCACGGAGACGGCCAATCTCATGATTACTCTAAAGGCCGGCGGTGCCGATGTGACGCTCTGCGCGTCCAATCCTTTAAGCACTCAGGACGATGTGGCCGCCTCTCTTGTCAAGCATAATAAGATACCTGTATACGCCATTAAGGGCGAGGACAACAAGACCTATTACAAACATCTTAACGCGGCCCTTGATAAAAAACCGAACATCACCATGGACGATGGCGCTGACCTTGTCTCCGTAATCCATGGCGAGAAGCCGCACCTTGCAAAGGACCTCATAGGGTCCACGGAGGAGACCACCACGGGTGTTATAAGGCTAAAGAGCCTCGCCGCCGACGGCCTTCTTAAGTTCCCCGTTATCGCCGTTAACGACGCGGCCACCAAGCACTTTTTTGATAACCGTTACGGCACGGGCCAGTCCACCCTTGACGGCATCCTGAGGGCCACTAACAGGCTCCTCGCGGGCAGTAATTTTGTTGTATGCGGCTACGGCTGGTGTGGCAAGGGCCTTGCCATGCGTGCAAAGGGCATGGGCGCCAACGTTATCGTAACAGAGGTGGACCCCATCAAGGGGCTTGAGGCCGTTATGGACGGCTTCAGGGTTATGCCCATAAAAGACGCCGCTCTCATCGGCAACTTTTTCTGTACAGTAACGGGCAACCTCAACGTCATACGCAAGGTCCATTTTGCCAAGATGCAGGACGGCGCCATTGTCGCCAACTCCGGTCACTTTAACGTGGAGCTCGACCTTGACGGGCTTAAATCCATTAGCAAGAAGAAACGTGTGGTACGTGATTATGTTGAAGAGTTTACTCTGAAGAACGGCAACAGGGTATGCGTACTGGGCGAAGGCAGGCTTATAAACCTCGCATCCGCCGAGGGCCATCCTGCCTCCGTCATGGACATGAGCTTTGCCAACCAGGCCCTTGCCGCCGATTATCTCGTTAAAAAAGGCAAGAAGCTCTCAAAAGAGGTCTATGTCGTACCCATGGAGATAGACAGGGAGATAGCGAGGCTGAAACTCGCGTCCCTTGGTAAAAACATAGACACCCTCACGAGGGAGCAGAAAAAATATCTCGCCTCATGGGACATGGGTACATGATTCGAAGCACTTGAATGTTATGGATACAAAAAAAGGGACGCTCTTTTGAGCGTCCCTTTTTTTTATGGCTATTGGAGGAGGTTCTTCTCTGCTAATCTACCCTCTCCCATATTGGTTTTCTTTGCCAGGGCAAGGTTGTATCCAAGGGTGGCCGCAGGTGACGTTAAGGCCCTTATCGGCTCCCTATTGGTTTTCTTTGTTTTGGTTTCTTTTTTCCAAAAGAAACCAAGGGCTCTTATCTTCTTTGCCGTCTCTTCTTGACTGCGTTAAGGAGCCCTCCTGCAAGGAGGCTCTCCCTTTCTCTTCCGGTGAAATCCATCTTAAGGATAACCTTCACCGGTTTTTTCTTTTTTAGTATGGCGGTAATCTCCTCCACCCCATCTTTCACGGCCCGGGAAAGGCCTGGAAATTCCATGGTCTCACCTTCTTTTATTTTTTTGTAATCCCCGGGGTCTGTAAAGGTGAGGGGGACTATACCCATATTGATGAGGTTTGCGCGGTGAATCCTCGCGAAGCTCTTTGCTATTTTTATCCTGATACCAAGAAAACGCGGGGCTATGGCCGCGTGTTCGCGAGATGATCCCTGCCCGTAGTTTTCCCCGCCGACTACGAGCCCGCCTCTGGCGGCCTTGCACCGCGTTGCAAAGGTCTTGTCAATTCGCTCAAATGCGAACTCGCTTATCTTCGCTATATTACTCCTGAAGGGCAGTATCCTGTTGCCAGCCGGAAGGATATGGTCTGTGGTGATATTATCACCCATCTTCAGGAGGACCGCTCCGGTGAACCTTGCGGGTAGAGGCGGAAAATCAGGGAATGCCGTGATATTAGGTCCCTTTATTACCTTCACTTTTGCCCTCTTTTTTTGCGAAAGGGGTTTTATGATAATGGAGTCGTTGTAGATGTATTTTTTTGGTTCAATGACCCGGGGAAAGGGGCCGAGCCTTCTCGGGTCCGTGAGGTGTCCCGTGATGGCCGTGGCCACAGCGGTCTCGGGGCTTACGAGGTATACCCGGTCGTCTTCAGTGCCGCTTCTTCCGGCGAAGTTACGGGGAAATGTCCTTACCGATACTGTGCCCGTGGCAGGGGCCTGTCCCATGCCGATGCACCCGAGGCACCCCGATTGATTTATCCGGGCCCCGGCATGAGTGAGGAGCCGTGTGCCGCCGGCCCTCTCGACGTTCTCAAGGGCGCTGCGAGAGCCGGGGTTTATCTCCAGGCTTAGCCCCGGGTGTATGGTCCGTCCCTTGAGGGCCCGGGCGACTATCATGAGGTCTCGGTATGAAAAATTCACCGATGAGCCGATTATTACCTGCGCCGCCTCCACATTTTCAATCTCGCGGACCGCTACGACGTTATCAGGCGAGCCCGGTAGCGCCGCAAGGGGTTCGAGCCCGGCGAGGTCTATCTCGTCAGTTTTATCGTAGAGCGCGTCTTTGTCACAGTGAAGCGGCCTCCAGGCCTTGGCACGTCCCTGTCGGCGTAGATATGCCCTTGTCCTATCGTCAGAGGGGAATATGCTTGTTGTGGCCCCAAGCTCTGCGCCCATATTGGTTATGGTTGCCCTCTCGGTGGCCGAGAGTGTCCTTACACCGGGGCCGTAATACTCTACTATATAACCGAGCCCGCCCTTTACGCCGTGGCGCCGGAGCATCTCCAGTATTACGTCCTTTGCAGAGACCCATGGCCTGAGCCTGCCCGTTAGCCGTACGCCAAAGACACCGGGAATTTTGAGAAAAAACGGCTCTCCGGCCATGGCAAGGGCCACGTCAAGGCCTCCCGCACCGATGCCTATCATAGCGAGGGCCCCCGCCGTTGAAGAGTGGCTGTCCGAGCCGAGAAGCGTAAGCCCGGGCTCTCCGAACCTCTCCATGTGCACGGGGTGCGAGACGCCGTTACCGGGGGGCGAAAAATAAATCCCGTACCGCATGGCGCTGGTCATAAGAAAGCGATGGTCATCGGCGTTTTTGTAGTCTGTCTGCAGGAGATTATGGTCAACGTAACTCGCCGATAGCTTCGTGGCCACGCCCTTTATGCCCAGGGCCTCGAGCTCAAGGTAGCTGAGTGTGCCCGTGGCGTCTTGCGTGAGGGTATGGTCTATGCGTATGCCGGCCTCATCGCCGGGATTCCAGCTTCCCGATTCAATGTGGCCCTCGATTATTTTTTGGGCAAGGCTTTTTTTCATATGTGTTTTATTAAAGCACAGCAAGGACTTATGTCAAGGCCGGGATTTATTATGGTTGAAAAAAGGGAGCGTAACTGCTGCGTATCCCTTTATGAAATAATTGCTCATGTGGTTTTTTTATTAGTATGAAGTCTCTCATGGCCTCATAAAGACCTTGTCCATGATTTCAGGATGTAGTTTTCTGTTGCACGTAGCCGTAAAAACGTATAAAATAAGAGTTCCCGATAAAGAAGCCCGGCGTCTGAGATTAAGAACCGTTGAGGCACAAGAGTTTCGCCTCAGCCCTTTTGGAGTAATAGGGGGTATTGAAGTCATGGCAGAGACGATGACACAGAAGAAGAAGTGGCGATGTACTGTCTGCGGATATGTCTGCGAGGCAGTGGAGCCACCGGAGAGTTGCCCTGAGTGTTACGCGCCCAGAGAGGCCTTTGTAGAAGAGTAATGGCCCCTGGGCCAAGTTGTCAGCTGGAAGGTGAGAATGGGGTTAATGGTTATATGGGGTTGGGGGCAAAAGGGGCGGGCATAGAGGGGGCTCTCATAAGGATTAAATGGACGAGATAAGCCCACGGGCCGAGATACTACGGCGTATAGATAACAAGGGGCCCATAACCTTCGCCGAGTTCATGGATATTGCCCTCTACTGGGGAAAAGGCGGGTATTACACCTCCGGCGCCGATACATGGGGCGAGGGGGGCGATTACATTACAAGCATTGATGTAAGCCCCGTATTTTCAAGGGTTATGGCCCAGGCAGTAATCGAGATGTGGGAGGCCCTTGGTTCTCCCCGGTCTTTTGTTCTTATTGAGGCAGGGGCGGGCAGGGGGTATCTCTCAATTGGGATATTAGGCGCAGTGGAGGAGCTCTCGCCGCGTCTCTATAGCGCACTGGAAGTAGAGCTTGTCGAGGTTAATCCCAATCTTCGCGAGGGGCCCTCGGACAAGGTTTCATGGCGTGGAGAACTGCCGCCTGCCGGTAGCGTGGAGTTCGGGGTTATTATCTCCAATGAGCTTATAGACAGCTTTCCCTTTCATCGGGTCCGCTACACGGGCGGAGAGCTGAAGGAGATATATGTTGACTGTGACGGAGAGACCTTTGTTGATGCCGAAGGCCCTTTGTCAGGGAGTGAAATTGAGGCATACTTTAAAGAGGCCGGTCTGGAGTTGGCACAGGGACAGCAGGCCGAGGTAAACCTCCTTGCAGGCCCATGGATTGAGCGGGCGGCAGGGATAATTGCGAAGGGCTTTGTAATAACCATTGATTACGGTCTTCCCGCAGGGGACCTTTACGGTATGGACAGGATGGGAGGCACGCTCATGTGCCACTACCGCCATAAGGCCAATTTCGAGCCTTACCTGAGGATCGGAGAGCAGGATATAACGAGTCACGTTGATTTTTCAAATCTCTACAAGAGGGGGCTCCGGGCGGGGCTGAGCCTCGCGGGTTTTACCACACAGAAAAATTTTCTCCTCGGTCTCGGCGTCCTTGAAGAACTGATCGAGACAGAGGCCGCGGTCATGGCAGATTGCGATAAGATAAGACATAACCGCGCCATAGCCGGCCTTATAGCGCCGGGAGGCATGGGAGATACATTCAAGGTACTTGTTCAGTTCAAGGGTAGCGGCACGGCGCCTTCGTTAAAGGGGTTTTCATTCAAGGAGATGAGCCGTTACCTCTAAATGGGGCGTGTGGTAGTGCGGCAGGGGGGTATGGTTTTTATAAAGGGTTTTTATTCTCAGACGGCGGGAATCAAGATTATACTTCAGGAGGTTTTATGGTAGAGGAAAAGGATAAAGAGAAGGACGAGAATAAAGAGAAAAAAAAACATGAGCATGTCTGCACAATTTGCGGCCGTCCATCGCCTCTGACCATCTGCCATGCCTGCGAGGACAAGGTGCGCGGTGAGATGCTCGAACATCAGCACGATGTGAACAAGGCCGGGAGAACGGATACCGGGCGAAGATGATAAAGGCCACCTAGCTTAAAGCGTAAAAAATGGAGGAGAGAGTTATGGGTGAGAAACTTATGCAGGAGTTGGCCGACGAACTCAGCCTGGCCCACAACACCGAACTGAGGGGGTATTACTTCTACAAGGCCGCCGCGGATATGATGAGCGACGAAAAAGGCAGGGATGTATTTACCCATCTGGCCACAGATGAGATCGATCATATCAGGGTCATAAAGGCCCTTGCCGCCTCCCTGAAGGACGGCCTCGGCTGGATGAGCTACTCTGATGCCGTAAAAAAGGGTTCTCAGGATACAAGAGAGGGCCTTCCCATATATCAGGGTAAGAACGAGCTGATAGAGCGTTTTGACGCTAACCAGTCAGACATAACTGCCATTGAAATCGCCATTGAAAACGAGGAACATGCCGTTGACTTTTACAAACGCCTTCTTCGTGATGCCACGGAGCCCCTTGCCAGGGAGCTTCTCGCGGAGCTACTTAAGATGGAGGAGGGGCACCTTAAACTCCTTCAGTGGGAGAGCGACGCCCTGAGGGAGACGGGTTTTTGCTGTGATAAGATGGAGTATACCGTGGAGGGGGAGAAATAATCCATGTTATATGACGCAATCATCGTAGGCCTTGGCCCGGCCGGCGCTACCGCGGCGTATCATCTCGCGCGAGAGGGTCTCAGGGTAATAGCCTTTGACAAGGCAAGGTTCCCAAGATATAAGCCCTGCGGTGGCTGCATATCAACAAAGGTTGAAGGGCTTCTTGGTTTTGATATCTCCTCCGTGGTGGAAGACACGGTAAAAGGGGCCGTCTTTACCTACCGGTCCGGTAGAGAGATAGAGATACTCTCCGATAGACCTGTTGGTTATAATGTCATGCGCGATTCATTTGATGATTTTATCTTCCAAAAGGCCCTGTCTGCAGGCGCAAAGCTCGTTGACGGGTGCAGGATAAGAGACCTCTTTGAGGATAAGGACTCTGTATCCGTTACAACAGAGTCCGGCGAGACTTACAGGGGCAGGTTTCTTGTGGGCGCCGATGGCGCCGCCGGTTTTGTAGGCAGGGACTGGTTTGGTTTTGACCCGAAAGAGGCCGCCGTCTCCATAACAGCCGAGGTGCCCTATGATAAACACCTCACAAAAGATATAGAGGGCAGACTTTTTATAGACTTCGGTCTCGTGCCCTATGGCTACGGTTGGATATTCCCAAAAAAAAATTATCTTTCCGTGGGCCTTGCCGGAGAGGCCATGAAGGTACGGGGCAATATAAAAGGATACTTCAATACCTTCATTGAGACCCATCCGCTGCTTAGAGGCCTTCGAGTTGACGAGAGAAGCGGCTGGACCGTACCTGTCTTTTATGAGGAAGGCGCCTCACTGAGGGCCGTTAAGGGCAGGGTGGCCCTTGCAGGGGATACGGGGCATCTGGTGGATCCTTTTCTTGGAGAAGGCATATACTACGCCATCCGTACGGCTAAGGCCGCGGCCTCTGCCATCGTTGATTCCATAAAGAGCGGCTCCTCCGAGCTTGGAGCCTATCAGAGATGGGTGGAAAAGGAGATATATCCAGAGTTCAGGGCCGCTGATAAGATGAGCTCCCTTGTATATAATTATCCGAGACTCTGGTATAAACTCCTTGAAAAAGAGCCTGATATCATGCGCAGATACTATGACGTAATACGGGGGAAAGAGTCCAATGGGAGTTTTTACGAGTGGATATGCACAAGGATACGCTCAAAACCATGGAAGGTCCTCAGGGGATGGCTTCAGAGCAGGCTCGTCTCGGCCTGATGCCTGAAATATGTGAGTGGACGTGGTTCAGGGGCGAGAGTAGAGTTCTTTTGTAAAAAACCTTTTCAATCGCACAAAATAAAAAAAATATGCTACACTATAATGTGTATAGTAAAAGAGTCGTTATTAAGGAGGTCTTAATATGAAACGTTTCAGCCTTCCAAGGGTAGCCCATTGTAGCGAGGGTTGCCGAATAGGGTCCCGGGCATGACTTGAAACTGCCCACCATTGTTTCCCCGCCCTTTTTATCTCTTCCTAATTACCTTACCCGTCACACATTAACTCTGTAGAGGAGTTCGTGTTTTTATCTCTCTAAAGCATGTGCTGTTGCATGTCTTTTTAATGAGTAATAATAGATAGTTATGTGCATCATCGGGTCCTTCCGGCGGTCCGTGTTTAATAATATCTTAATCACAATTTCAGCTGATTTTAACGGTTTTCCTTGACAATTGTTAATCTATTGATATAATAGCCCTGATTCCACTGAACAGAATTTGGTTCATCCTATATACTCACTACATTCTAATACCACGACTCTTGCATGAAGGGAGTTTCATGTCTTTTTGGAGCTTGTTTTCCTCACGATTTGTATCGTCATGTCTTTTTGAGAAGACCCGGGCGTTATGGATCTGTGGAGAGTGAGATTTCACTGTGCCGGAAACCTGGTTTCCCTGATTAATGGAGAGTGCATATACTACTAATTGGAACAAGGGAGGTGTGTGAATGAAAATTATGTACTGTCACGATGGAACCGATAGAGCGCAAGCCGCTTTGGAGAAAGTGGTGAATTTTTTCAAGGGTGTAAAGCCCGAGATGCTCCTTGTCTCCGTAGCCAAGGATATTCCCGACGCAAGCCTTGAGAATGCGAGGATCACCGAAAGTTATGAGGCCGAGAGGAAGGTAATCCTGCGAAGGGCCGCCGAGTGGGTGGCCAATCAGGGCCTTGATGTAGATGTCATGGTGGCTACCGGTGAACCGAGGGCCATGATAATGAAGGCCATTGAAAAGAAGTCTCCCGCCATAGTGGTAGTAGCGCGTATGAAAAAGAGCGAGAAAGAGTCGGTCTTCCAGAAGAGCCTCAGCGCCTATCTTGTGAAGAACTGCGGCGCTCATCTCTTTATAATGGGGCCTTCGTAATTTGGCGGCTCTGAGTAGGTGAAGTTCACCTTGCGTCAACTCAGTCAACTCAAGGACAAGGAGGATACATATTAAATGAAGGTCTCAAGTCTGTTTAAATTCGGTGATAAGGATATCAAGGCGCTACACCTTACGTGGATAGCGTTCTTTTTAACCTTTTACGTATGGTTCAATATGGCGCCCCTTGCCACTACCATGATTCATGAGATCGGGTGGCTGAGCAAAAAAGAGCTCAAGGTCTTTGCCATCAGTAACGTGGCCCTTACAATACCGGCCCGACTTATAGTGGGCATGCTACTTGACAAGTATGGACCCCGCAGGGTCTTTTCTATTTTGATGGTTGTAATGGCCATACCGGCATTCGTCTTCGCCTTTGGCAACAGTTTCTCCGTGCTCCTCGTATCCAGGCTCGTACTTGGTTCCGTAGGCGCCGGTTTTGTCGTAGGTATCCACATGACGGCCCTCTGGTTCAAACCCCGCGACATTGGTTTTGCCGAGGGTTTCTACGCCGGCTGGGGTAACTTCGGTTCCGCCGCCGCCGCCATGACCATCCCCACCATAGCCCTGCAGGTCTTCGGAGGACACAACGGCTGGCGTTACTCCATGGCCGTAAGCGGCGCCATCATGGGGCTCTATGGAATCTTCTACTGGTTCGCCATTACAGACGGCCCCGTAGGCACGCCTCAGCATAAACCCCGCAAGGTTGCCGCCATGGAGGTGAGCACCTACGCGGACCTTATCAAACTCATCTTGTTTACCATCCCCTGCGTTGGTATTATCTCCATCCTCGTATGGAGGATTAACGGCATGGGTTTTCTTAGCACAAAGGGCGCGATTATCTGCTATGTAATCATCGCCGTCATTGTCCTCTACCAGATAGTCCTTGCCTTGCAGGTAAATCTGCCCATACTCAGAAAGGGAGTGCCCGAGGACGATAAGTACAACTTCAATCAGGTGGCGAGCCTTAATACTACCTACTTTTGTAACTTCGGCGCCGAGCTTGCCGTTATCTCCATGCTCCCCTCCTTCTTTCAGGGTATCTTTGAGCTTACCCCGGCCAAGGCGGGGCTCATCGCGGCATCTTTCGCCTTTGTCAACC